>CAYNFK010000003.1:0-102014 GCA_964396405.1 uncultured Enterobacteriaceae bacterium | reverse complement strand
GGGCCACGTGCGCGTGCAGGTCGGGAGGGGGCGCGACCATGCCCTCGATGCGCTGAACCCTCGAGAGCTCTGCAGGTCCGTCGGGCAGGGCGACGAGTGCAGCGGACGCTCTCTCCAGCACCGCGCGCTCGCTTCGCTTGTGCGCCTCACGCACGAGCTCGCCCAGCAGGATCACGTTGCCATCCGACAGCGCGAACAGGTCCTCGATCAGGCGTGCGCGACGCGCGTCGTCGGCCCGCATGAGCTGTCGCACAAGCCCTCGAACCTGCCGGACACGGGTACGGAAGTGGAGTCCGCGGATCAGCGCGAGCACCAGCAACGCGAGCGCGGGCAGGGCGAGCCACGGCGGCAGAAGGTTGAGCAGAGCATCGATCAGGGGGCGGAGGCCGGCCACAGGTTCTCCGGGTGGGTTCGATGGGTACCGAACGCAAGATCGCCTTCAGCGAGTCGCCGGACGAACGATGACCTGTAGGCACCGTGTCGTCTCCGTGGAGGGCCCCCATGAACGAAGTCCGCTTTGACCCTGAGGTCGTGCGCCTGGAATGTGCGCGTCGGATCGCCGACGCTCGCTGGCTTCCCCGAAACTGGGCCCTCATGGGCGCGCTGCTCGGCTACGTGCTTGGCGCCTCGGTCGCAGGAGGCCTGTCCATCGCAGCAGGCGTCACCTCGTTGGTCGTGCTCGCCATGGGCATGGCGGTGGGTCGCGAGCAGGCTTCGCGGGCTCGGGTCGACGCGCACCTCGCGCTCTGCCAGCTGGAGGTCGAGAGCCACACGCGTGGCTGGCTGTCGGAGGCACGCGTGTCGCTGCGCCAGCTCGCCCAGGCCGCACCGCGCACCCTCGATGTTGAGCCGCGCACCGAGCCGAAGGTGGCGGCCGATGGTTCGGGCGCACGTCGGCCGCTGGACATCAAGAAGGTGCCCGAGGTGGTTCGGCCGTTCAGCGACACCTCCGGTTCTCGGTCTGGGAGCATGGCGGCGCTTCGACGTCCGCAGGCGACCTCGAACACGCCCGAGGTCAGCAGCCGTCCAGGCTGGGAGGAAGTGCCGCTGCCTGTGGTCGCTCAGCCTGCCACCACCTACCTGACGTTCGCGCCCAAGCCTGCGGAAGCCGCGGAAGCACCCGTCGACGAGGTCCCGGTCGCGGACGCTGTCGTGCCTGTCGTCCACGCGGTCGCCGAGCCAGAAGCCGACGTGGTGTCCGCCGCCGCCGCCACGATGATCTACGTGGACGAGGAAGACGTGGTGGACGCGTCTTGGTCGGACGAGCACGACCCGCTGCCGGCTACCGGTGCCACTGTGTCGATGGCTGCGCCGATGGCTGCGCCGGCCCCGGCAGGACGGTCCGGAGGTAAGCGCTCGCGCCGAGGTCAGCGTTCCACTGCCGAGGGTAGCCGAGGCTGACCTCTTCAAAGCGCGTGCCGTCCCGCCAGTCGGTGGCGCGCACGTGCAGGTGGCCGCTGATCACCAGGTCTGCGCGCCAGCGAAGGTGCCAGTCCTCGGTGGCGGTCGTGCCGCACCACGGCGCGTAGCGAGGCACCCGCGGGATGCGGACGAGGTCGCGGCGCAGCGGCCAGTGGTTGATGAGCACGGTGCGGACGTTCGCAGGCACGGTGGCGAGCAGCACCTCCGCCCGCTGCACGCGATCGGCGCACCAGGCCTCCCGTGAAGGAAAGGGGTCGGGGTGGAGCAGCGCTTCATCGGCGGCGCGGATGCCGTCCTCGGCGGCCCAAGCAACGGTCTGTGCAGGGGCCATTCCTGGCGGCCCGAACGAGTAATCGTACAGCAGGAACAGCGGCACCAAGGCCAGCGGCGGTCCCTCGCCGGGCCACATCAGCCAGCCGTCCTCCGGCGTGTGGGCGCCGGCCGCACGGGCGGCCTGCACCATCTCCAGGTAACGACCCATCCCGCGAGCGGGTGCATCGCCGACCGACCAGAGCTCGTGATTGCCCGGCACCCACACCACGCGGGCGAACCGCCGCACGAAGGAAGCCAGGGTGTCGTAGAGCGCGTCCGGTCGCTCGGTCACATCGCCGGCCACCACCAGCCAGTCCTGCGGGTGGTGGGGGATCTGCTCCAGGGCAGCGGCCTGGCCGGGGTGGTGGACGTGCAGGTCGGCGAGGGCGAGCAGCCTCACGCTGCTGTGCCCAGCGTAGCGCCAGCGTACGCGAACAGAACCTGGGCCACATAGTAGAGCGGGAGGCCCAGGTAGCGGTTCCACGGGCTGGTCGTCACGAAGCGCTGGCGCGCCACGAACAGGTCCGACACAAAGAACAAGACCGCCGCGACCAACGCGAGCCGTGTGCCCGGAGCCTCGGTGGCCGCCACGCCGCCAGCTGCGATCACCATGGCGCTGATCACCACGATGTAGGCCACGACAGCGCGTGAGAGCTTACCGGCCTTGGGCACGAGCACGCTGGCGACTCCCGCTCCGAACAGCAACACAGGCACCGCCGTGACCGCTGCACCCGCCGCCGATACACCGAGGCTCACGAAGCCCACCGTGAACCCCACATGCGCCGCCAGGAACGCGGCGATGCCGGCCAGCAGGGCTCGCTTGGAGTTGCCGAGCAGCAGCAGATCGCCGGCCACCGACAGCACGAAGGCGGCGAGGAAGGCCGCGCCGTGCGGGCTCCGCACGGGGACGCCGAGGTCGAAAGCAAGCGCAACGAAGGCCAGCGAGGCGATCGTCTTGCCCATCGCTCGCAGCACGAACCGGTCGGTGCCCTCTCCGACGAGGCAGACCACCAGGGCCACGAGACCCACGCCCAGGATCACGCGGTCCATCGCGGCCTCCGCCTGAAGAACCAGCCGATCATCAGCACACCCATCGACGCTGGAAGCCCGCCTCCCTGCTGGCACCCACAGCAGGTCTCCCCCTGGAGCTGCCATCGGGCGGTTGCCGTGAGCGTGCCGCCGAGGTCGTCGCGGACCCAGTCCGTCGGGTCGCGAACGGTCGCTACCAGCTCACCGCACTGCTGATCGGATCCCAGGATCGTGAGGTCGGGGCCGGTCCCCAATACCTCGCCTCCGAGGGTCCACACCACCTCGGCCTGACCGCTCGGCACGAGGTGCTCAACGTGAAACGCCTGCTGCGCTTGTGCGTCGAGCCTTACGGTGGTGTCGGGTGCTGGCGATGCCGACAGCAGCGGGCCGCCGACCTCCGCCCACAGGCCCTGCACGATCGCCTCGCGGCACACGGGGCAGTACGCATCTTGCAGCGCGTTCATCATGCACGCGGACTTCGTGGGCCGCACCCAGTCGGTGAACGAGCAGGTGGGGTAGGCGCAGATGGCATCGCGTTCGTTGCCCCCTTCGCGCCCGTCACAGTCGACGTCGGCCACGGACTGCGGCCGGGTGACCTTGCGCTGCTGGAGCGCATCCCAGGCGGCCCAGTCGATGGGCCCAAGATCGAGCCAGGCCTCCCACGACACGGCCTCACCGTGCGCCGTGCAGTTGGGCGAGATGAACTCCTGGTCACGAGGCTGAGGGAGGTTGTAGCTGTACTCGTCCCACAAGGTGAGCAGCGTGTGGCCGAGCTCATGCGCCGCCACCTTCAGCGCCACTGTGTCGCCGGTGTACGACGTGCTGTAGAGCAGGCCGCCGGACCCGCCGTACCGGGACTCGTTCACCATCACCATGACGCCGTCCGCGAACGGGGCGTTGGCGTCGATCACGTCGAGCAGCGTGGGCTCGTCGCAGCAGATCAGCCTGGCTGCGGTGGACCCCAGCAGGTCGCAGCCGTAGCCGCACTCCAGGGCGGTGGATCGGTTGAGGCCGACGTCGGCTTGGTCGATGCCAGCGTCCTGGGACGGCGTCCACACCTTCCAGATGTTGAGAAGCGACAGGTAGGCGCTCCACGGCTCGATCGTAGCGAGGTGGTCGACGACCGCTTGCACGTCGGTGTTGAACTTCGCCTCTTCCGCGGCGGTGTAGCCGTCGGACAAGAACACCAGGTCGAGCCGCTTGTCGGTGGGACCCGACTGCAACACCACGGACGGCGGAGCCACGGGCGCGCCTGCGAGATCGACAGGGACTCGGTGCAGCGCCGTGGCAGGCGCTCCCGGCTGTTCTGAGGTTGGCAGGCGCAGGCGCACACGGGCGACGGGCGCCTCAAACGCGAACCCACCCCCTTCCGGGAACACCACCGAACGATGGCGAGCGAGCCCGGGCAGCACACCGGGGTTGAGCACGGTGCCATCAGCGTCCCACATGATGGGCGCTGCGCCTGCGGCCGATGGCGGGGCGTCATCCGCGACCTGACGCTCCACCCGCACGGCGTCGCCTTCGACCACGAAGGTGGTGCGCAGCGAGCCGGCTTCAGCCGCAACAAGGAGCGAGAGTGCAAGTGGGATCACGACTTCTTCCTGTCTCCCACGGTATCCGTTGGCGTGCGAGGCCGCCCGGGCCGAGCGCGCGGTTGGGCGCGGAGCGGATCTTCGGGCCAGTCATGCTTGGGATACCGCCCGCGCAGCTCGCTTCGGATCTCCGGCCACAGGCGCTTCCAGAACCCCGCGAGGTCGTCGGTCACCTGCTGCGGCCTGCCGTTGGGCGCGAGCAGGTGCAGGCGCACGGGCATGCCGCCCACCGTGGGCGTCTGAGCGCACCCAAACAGCTCCTGCATCCGCACGGCGAGGAACGGTGGGCCATCGTCGGGGTAGCCCACCCGCAGGGATGACCCGCTCGGCACCTGGATGTGCTCGGGCGCGAGCTCGTCGAGCGCGCGTCGCTGGGGGCGGTCGAGCTGAGCCAGCAGGGCACCACGCCAGTCGGCCTCCCGAAGCTCGGACAGTCGGCGGCACCCCACAGCAAGTTCCGGGAGCAAGGGGATGAGCGTGGCGGGGTCGGGCGTCGGGAGGCCCAGCTCGGGGCGCTGCGTAGCGAGGAACCGGAGGCGGCCGACCAGCGATGTCCAGGCCGGATCCTCCGTCGGGAGAGCGCGAGCGAGGTCGCCCGCCGCCGCGCGACACAGCGCGTCCGCGACGGCGTCCGCGGACACCTCCACCCCTTCTTGTTCTCGGAGGACCAGCGCTCCCCAGTGCGCCACGCGGCGTCCGACCACTCGGTTGCGCGCAGCGTCCCAGGCCGCCTCGACGCGATCTTCGGCGTGGAGCCATTCGGGCTCGATCGCGGACGCCAGGTGGATGCGCGCGTCCACGTCGTCTCCGTCGACCACGTCGAGGGCGACAAGCCAAGCGGCACCACGCACAGCGCTGTCTGGAGCGAGGCGCGCCCCACGCCCGGATGCGAGCGTGTAGCGGTCTAGGCTGCGAAGCCGTCCGACCCGGTCTGGCCACGCGGCGAGCAGCGCCTGTCGCAGCCCGTGCTCCACCCGCTCGCGAGGCTCGGGCCCCAAGCAGCGCCGCGTGGCCGTCGTCAGCTGCTCCGCCGTTCGACGCACGGACTCCAGCGCGCTGGGGACCTGCACCGTCCACCCGTGGCCACGCACCCCGCGCAGGGCGTCGAGCAGATCCTCCAGGTCATCGCCCGACCGGTGCGTGCTGCCGCGCTCCCTCCGGAAGGGGAGCCGATCACTCAAGAGGGCCGCAACGCTCGCTGCGTCCGCCAGAACCCCTCGCCGATGCCCCTCGACGACGAGGCGTGCCAGGCGAGGGGACGCTGGTAGGGACGCCATTGCGCGGCCCACGGAGGTCAGCCCGCGGTCGTCGACGGCACCCAGCAACGTGAGCAGCTCGGTCGCGGCACGAAGGGCCGACTCTGGGGGGGCCTCGTACCAGGGAAAGTCGGCGGGTCGTGGCTCTCCCCACGCCAGGATCGACAGCAGTGGACCGGACAGGTCCACCCGGTGGACTTCGGCCACGTCGTGTTCGGCGCGGGCCGTGTGCTCCCTTGGGGTCCAAAGTCGCAGGCAGGTACCGGCGGCCACGCGGCCTGCACGTCCTGCGCGCTGGTCGGCGGAGGCCTGACTGTGGGGTTCGATCTGCAGGCGGTCGAGACCTCGACGAGGGTCGTGTCGCACCCGTCGCACGAGGCCCGCGTCCACCACGGTTCGCACGGACGGCAGCGTGACGCTGGTCTCGGCGACGTTCGTGGCGAGCACCACCCGACGGCCCGCTCCCGGGCGCAGCGCGCGGTCTTGGGCGGCCGGTGGCAGGCTCCCATGCAGCGGCACCACCTCAACCCCGAGCCCGTGCAGGGCTCGCCCCACGTCGTCGATCTCGCCGGCACCCGGCAAGAAGACGAGGACGTCGCCCTCGGAGCCGACCACCACCTCACGCACGGCCTCGCTCACCCTCACGGTGAGCTCACGATCGTCGGACAGGGTCCTGTAGGTGACGGACACCGGGTACGCGCGGCCCTCGCACCGCACGACCTTCGCCTGTAGGAATGCGGCCATCGGCTCGATCTGCGCTGTGGCCGACATCGCCACGATGCGCAGCTCCGGCCGAAGCTCACGCTGCAGGTGGCGCACCATGGCCAGCACAAGGTCGCCGTCGACGCTGCGCTCGTGGACTTCATCGAGCACGATGGCCGCAACACCGTCGAGCAGCGGATCGGCCACCACCCTGCGCAGCAGGATGCCCTCGGTCACCACGAGCACGCGGGTTTGTGGACCCGCCACGCGCTCCAGGCGCACCTGGTAGCCGATGGTCTCCCCGAGCGGCTCGCCGCGCTCCTCGGCCATGCGTGCTGCGGCGGCACGCGCAGCCACGCGACGAGGCTCGACCACGAGGATCAGTCCATCCGTCATGGCGCCGAGCAGGGCCGGTGGCACGCGGGTGGTCTTTCCCGCACCCGTCGGGGCGTGCAGCACCACGTTCCCCACACGCACAGCGCGGGTCAGCTCGTCCAGCACGTCATCCACGGGCAGCATCCTCGCCACCATGCGTCCGCCGGCTTCCGCTGGCAAGCGGGTTGCGCTACGTCGACGGGTCCGAGGAGGTCAGGGTGACGCAGCGGTACGGCGATGGCGTCGGGTCACGGTTCTTAGAGGCTGTGCTCACGCAGGATCTGTCGGCGGAGCGTGAGGCCCTGCTGAACCACCCCCTGTGGACCGGCCTTGCATCAGGGCGCACCGGACGGGAGCACCTCGCTGTGTTTGCGGTGCAGGATGCGTGGCTCTTGCAAGAGATCCACCGCCTGGACGGCCTGGCCATCGCGCGCGCGCCGAGCCCCGAGGTGGCCGACATCCTCCTTCGTAAGCTCACGCCGAAGGCGGGTGCGATGGAGGCGATCACGCGGTTTGGTGGGGCGCTCGGTGTGCCGCCCGAGTCCTTCGCGCCTGTCGAGCCGCTGGCCGGGTGTGCGGCGCTGGTGTCGCTGTTCTACTACCACCTCGTGCGTAGCAGCTTTGTGGAGGCGGCCGCTGTGCTCGCCGCGTCGGAGACCATCTTCCTGGAGATCTCCGCGCGGGTCGAGCCGGACTTGATCGCGCTTGGATTCCCCGCTCCGGTGGTGGCGTTCTTTGCCGCCCACGACGCGCTGGAGGGTGCCGAAGAGGCCATGTCGACTTGGCTCTGCGAGGCCATCTCCACCCCGGACGAGGCGGACGCCGTCACCCGCGCGCTGCGGCTCCTGTACACCACCGAGCGCCTGTTCTACGACACCGTGCTCGCCGAGGGCGACCTCGTCAGAGCGAGCGCACGAAGTCAGCCAGTAGGCTGATCTGTTCGGTGGACAGCGCGAGGGCGGAGGTGTGCGCGGCGATGGCTGCCTCGACCGTGGCCGCACGGCCATCGTGCAGCCACGGCCCGGTGGCCTGGGCTCCCAGGAGCGTGGGCGTGTCGATGCCGTCGAGGGGACCCCCCAGCCGCTGGCCCGAGGTCTCAAGCAGGGTGCCCACGTCGTGCCGCACGGCGTCGAGGGAGTCGGTGTAGCCGCGCGCGGGGTCGTGGCAGGTGGTGCACCCGGCCGCCTCAAACGCTGCAGCACCCCCATCAGGCTCGGCGAACGGTGAAGCCGGCGTGCGGTCGAGGGTGGCGACATACGCCGCGAGGGCGTCGAGCTCCGCGGAGCGTCCCGCTTTTGAGGGCCCAACAGGGTGCATCGTGATGGCCCAGTCCGCGTCAGCGAGCAGACCCGTGCCCCCGTTGGCCAGGCGCAGATCGTTCTCGAAGTCTTGGATCTCGTCGAAGTTGCCGGACCAGTGGACGGGGCCCATGCCAGTGCCAGCACGCCCTTCGAGGGTGGTGGTGTTGCGCAGGCCCTCGCCGCGCTGCGTGAAGTCCCAGACGAGGCCGTCGTCGCGCCCGTCGGGGTGACACGCGTCGCACGACAGGTAGCCATCCTTGCCCAGGCGCGCGTCGCTGGCTTCGTGAAACAACCGCTTCCCCAGCAGCACGTTGGCCGCCAGAGGCTCGTTCGCGACGGTGGCAGCCGTGAGCACCCGCGGTGGCAGGGGCCTGGAGGGGTCCGACACGTCGTAGACCCGGAGCTCCCGATCGAGGGCAGCGTGCACGACGAGGTGATCGCCGGTCGGCGTGACGGCCATGCCGTCGATGCCCGAGCCGGCGTCCAGGATCACACCCGCGGCGCGCAGGGTGTACGCGTCCACGCGCTCGATGGTGTGGGTGCCGGCGTGCGCCACCCAGAGCCAGTTGCCGAGTGGGCTCAAGGCCAAGGCGTCGACCGTGCCGTGGTTGTCGAACTGCTTGCGGTCGTCAAACCGCTCGGCGGCGGTGCCGAGGTCGACCACCCGAAGGGTGGCGCGCACGCTCACCTCGAACGAGAGCGGCAGCTCGTCGCGCACCAGGCCTCGCTCGACGTTGGAGACGGTGCCGCCCACGTAGAGGGTTCGCCCGTTGGGTGAGGCCACGGCGGCGCGCAGGCCGGTGGGCACCCCACGATTGCCCGTGTCGGAGTCGGGGCCTGGGTCGGGGCTGAGGTGGACGGAGGCTCGCTCACCCCAGAGATCACCACCGTCTTGCCGGGCGCGAAGGGCAGGGGACCAAGCATCCCCGCGGTCGTCGAGGGTGAGCGCCCGCGGGTCGCGACCCAGCTTGGCCACGTTGACGGCGCCTGTGGCGTCGACGCGAGCGACCTCCCCCGTGCCCTGCAGGGAGACCGCCCACCCGTCCCCATCGGGGACAATCCCAAACGGACGTGAGCCCACCCCGAGTTCAACCACCCGAGGTTCCCCTTCACCGGATCGCTCGAACACCCAGACGGCGTCATCGTCTTCGCAGGCCACAGCAGCTTGGTTGGCGGTGACAGCGACGGTTCGCGGGTGCGCGCACGTGGGCCATGCGGTCGTTGTGCCCGCGAGCAGGTCGACCGCGACAAGGCGGTCGGCATCGGGCTCCACCACGAACGCTGTGTCGAGGTGGACCACCACGGACGACGCCGACACTGGGAGCCGATCCGCCCCGCGCTCGTAGACCAC
Source organism: uncultured Enterobacteriaceae bacterium (assembly GCA_964396405.1). Lineage (GTDB taxonomy): Bacteria > Myxococcota_A > UBA796 > UBA796 > JACKEO01. The sequence goes on along the minus strand of CAYNFK010000003.1, from coordinate 92,674 downwards.
CACCCTCGTGGAGTCCACGCGCCGTCTGCCTCCCGGCGGCGTGACGGAGAGCGTGGCGGTCAGGTTGCCGGGTGCGTCGTAGGTGTGGGTGACGGTCGTGCCCGACGCGGTCGTTCCGTCACCCAGGTCCCACTCAGCTGCGCCCGTCGGGCCTGCGCCGATCAGCTTCACCTCGTCGCCGACAGCCACCCACACGGGCGTGCCCGCGTCCACGTCGATCCCGTCGTCGGGGGTGTCGGAGTCGGTGCCCGTGTCGTCCGGCGGCGCGTCAGGACCCGACGCGCACGCGGCAAACATCAAGACCCAACGTCGCAGTCCCCACTTCATGGCGCGGTGGTGAATGTGGTGGTGGAGGTGGCGGCCAGGGCGTTGCCGTTGATGTCGGTCACGCCGCCTGCGACCACCTCCAGAACGTAGGTGGTGTTGGGCGCCAGCGGCTCCTTCGAGGTGAAGTTCACCGTCGCTTCTTGGGTGCTCACCCAGCCGGGCACCGGCACGCCCTCCGAAGTCCACAGACGCAAGGAGCCCGGAAACGCTGACGCCGGCTCGACGAACTCATTGAAGCCCACGCCGACCCGACCCGTGGTGGCCACGCCGATGCTGCCATCCTGGGGGTCGAGGCCGAGGATCTCGATGGGTGCCACATCGACGTCGCGCGTCCATGGCACCACGGCGGTGGCCTGACCCGGCTGACCGTCGGGCGGCTCCAGGCTGTCGACAGCGAGGATCGCGACGTTGCCGTACGGCGTGTTCGTGTCGAGGTCGCCGCCCAGATCCGTCGTTGCGTGGAGCACGGGTGCGCTCCAGTCGCGCACGTCGACGATGTGGGCGAGGCTGCTGTCGCCCGTGAACAAGAAGCCCTCGTCGTAGAACACGTAGCCGCCGCTGCCTGGCGTGGGGAGGTCGGCGACGAACGTGGGACGGGTGGGGTCGGAGATGTCGTAGACCATGGGGCCGCCGCCGGCCTCCTTGCGCGCGAACATCGCAAGATGGCCAGCACGATTGCCGTGGTACGCCTCCCGCGCGATGCCGTCCCGGTCGGCGGTGCTGAAGGGACTCCCGGGCAGCAGGGCTGGTGCTGCAGGATCTGAGATGTCGAGCACCGCAGCTTGTTTCTCTTCGGCACTGGTGACGAGCAGGGTGTTGCCGAGCGCGAACACGCCGCCCGCGCGAAAGCCGTTGGGGAACACGAAGTGCGCGATGGCCTCGGGCTTCAGGGGGTCGGTGGCATCCACGACGAACACGCCGTTGTTCGCGGCGGCGACGTACACGTAGGGGTACTGCCAGAACACGGACAGGGAGATGAGGTTGTAGCTGTCGGGGTAGAACACGCCCTCCAGCGGCAGGTCGGCGACCGACACCGGCGCCTCGACGTCGGTGATGTCCCAGAACTGAATGCCGCTGTTGCCGGCCCCTCCGAACATGTTCACGACCACCCAGTCCCCGGCATGGGGATCGGCCTCGGGCAAGTGGACGAAGCCCAGCGCGTGGGTCTCACGAATGGAGGTCGAGAAGCCTTCGCCGGCCTTCACCGGTGCGCAGGGGTCCGACATGTCGAAGAACGACAGGCCACCGGTGCCGAACTCCGGCGACCATGGCATCACAAGGTGACCTCGGTAGGGCACGACGAGGTTGTGGTGGTCGAAGTCGGCCTCCCCCCCCACGAGGTAGGCACAGTGCTCCAGCAGATCGCCTTCTTCGAACGCGACGGCGGGTCCGCCCGGCCCGCGCAGTCCCGGGCCTCCCGTGCTGGCGCGCTCGAAGATGACGTCGCCCTCGACCGACACGACGGGGCTGGGGTCGCCGGGTCCGCGGGACAGATCGACACGCCACGCCGGCTGGTCGCCCGACGCGCACGCGCTGACCAGGACAACGATGACGATGGGGCTGCGCATGGAGGGCTCCGGGAGCGAACGCGTATCCGTTGGACGAGGCCTCGGCCGCTGGGCGTGGGCGTGTGCTTTGCAGCCGTCTTATACGTCGGGGCATGCGGGACGGGGCCCGCGGGTGTCACGGTCTGGAGGCGCGATGGGTACGAGCTGGAAGCGGACACTGGGGGCCTTGGTGGCCTGGAGCTTGTCGGCCTCGGCCTTGGCCGCCGAACCGCTCGATGAGGCGCAGCGCCAACTCCGCGATGCCGAGGTGCGGGCCACGCTGCACAGCGAGAGCGAGGCGCTCACCACGATGCTCGAGGTGCTGAAGGCCGAAGTTCGCGGGGGCAACATCGAGATCTCGGATGCTGCCAAGGTCTCGTGGCAGCGCGGTGCGCGCGAGTTTGGTGAGCTCGTCAGCGGACTCGAAACGGGCGACGCGGCCGACGTCCTTCGCGCCACAGGTCCGGTGCGTGCTCTTCTCCAAGAAGGCTCGCAGCAAGCGTTCAGCGTGCGACTGTCGGTGCCCATCCGCAAGGCGCTGCGCACCTGCGTGGATGCCGTGGCGCCGCGGCTCGAGAGCCTGCGACGGGTGGTGGAAGCGCGCCACGATGAGGCGCTGGATCAGCGCTGGCGGGGCATTAAGGCGGCCTTCGAGCGTGCGAAGACGCTGGCGGCTACGGATGACTACGGCAATGCCTGGGCGTCGCTCACCTCAGCCGCCGACCAGCTCGATCTGCTCGCTCTCGACATCGTGTACGAGACCACGCCGATGGTTGTGGTCGAGGTTCCGCCCACCTCCAACTGATCGATCGGAGGGTGGCGGTGTCTCGTCGAACGCCGCGTCAGCGACCTGCCGTGGGAGCGCTCGGAAAGGAGCTCACCCGCAGGGGGAGAGGGCGCTGTGAGCTGTGTGAAGGGCGCGAGGGCGTGCGGGCCTGGGAGCTGCCGCCGTTCCCCGAAGAGCCCGAGCTCGACCGCACCTTGCTGACGTGCGCGCGGTGCCGAGGCTGGCTCGAAGGCGAGCCGGTGGTCCCCTTGGAGGCGCGCTTTCTCGGTGAGGCCGTGTGGTCGCCGGTGGCGCCCGTGCGCCTGGCGGCTGCGCGGCTGCTCCTGGCGTGGGGCTACCTCGAAGACGCTTGGCTCGTCGACGCCCTGGAAGCAGCCAACGTCGACCCGACGACCGGAGAGTTTCGCCTCACGGTGCCGTGAGGGGGCCTGCCTCAGGCAGATCGGGATCACACAGCGCCACGTACCAGCCGCGGGTGAGGGGATCGCCCTCGCCATCCAGCGGGGCGCTCACCCGAGGCAGTCGGTCGTCGACGAGCTGGGAGCGACGCAGCTCCGGCGTGGCGGCCCCGGACCGCACGCAGTCCTTGAACCGGATCCGCAGCGGCGTCATCGCATCCACCACGACGTCGCGGCACTGGGCGAGGCGATCGGGGTTGCCCGACTCGCAGATCCGCAGCTGGGCCTCTTGAAGGAAGCTGGTCCAACGCTGGTCGAGCGTCTGCTCACGCGCCTCGATGGTGCGCGCTTCGCTGCGGGCGAGCGCCAGGCGAGAGTCCTGCAGCTCATCTTGCGCCCGGGCCAGCGTGACCAGCAGGTGTGCCTTCTCGTCGATGGCCTCAGCGAGCTGGGCCTCGAGGTCGGCGAGCTGGGTGCGGGCGGCCTCCAGCTCCGAGGTGGAGCGCGTGCCGTCGGCTTGCTTGCGCTCTTCGAGGACCTCGATGAGGCTCTCCTTGTCGCGGATGCGCAGCTCGAGCGCATTCACACGGGTCTGCGCTTCTTCGAGCGAGGTGGCGGTGCGACGCATGTAGGGCAGGCATGCGATCTGGAGCTCCTCAGCGGAGTAGTCGCGGATGGCGCGCCCAGCAGCAGGCACGCTCGCCGGGTCGGCTGAGATATCGGCTGGCGGCTGCGTGGATGCCTCATCCTCCACGGTAGGCGGGACGGCCATTCGTCCTGCGAGCAGTCCGACGATGGCCGCCACCGTGGCGATCGCAACCTGGCGAAGGCGCTCGCTCATGGTTCGGACGCTGGCGCAGGAACGAGCTGGCCGAGTGCCGCGGGCGCCGCGACATGCCACGTGACCGCCGCGCCGAGAACGTCGTCGAGCGCCGACGCCACGGCTCCGCGGTCGCCGACCACGGTGACGAGGCGATCGGACGACGAGAGCCACTGGCTCGCCACCCGACGGGTGTCCTCGAGGGTGGCGATGAGGGCCGCATCGAGGCGCGCGCGTTCGTTCGCGACAAGCTCCTCCTGCTCCACCAGGGCGCCCCAGAAGCCCGACGCGCCATCGGCCGTGCTGAGGCTCAAGTTCCAGTCCACGGCGAGCCCGCGCTGAGCCGTGGCGAGCTCCTCGGCGGTCAGGCCGCTTTCGGCCATCTTCGCAATCTCGGCGAGCGCCGCCTCCAGCGCAGGACCCGCGTTCTTTTCGTCCACATCCACCGTGAACACCCAGCGACCGTCGTTGTCGTCGGGGCGCCAGCTCCCGCGAGATCCGTAGGTCCAGCCCTTTTCTTCCCGGAGCAGGAGGTTGAGCCGTGAGAGGAAGTGTCCGGCCAGTGCGTGCGCCACGAGGCCGAACACAGGCGCGTCCGGCGCATTGTACGCTGGCGCAGGCAGGCTGATCGACAGCCAGGTCTGGTCTTGCTCGGGAAGATCGACACCGAGGCTGCGCGCGGCGCCCTCGGGACGAGGCCCCACCCTCGGCGCACGCGCGGCGGGTGCGGCTAGCGGCGCGAGCGCGGACCTGAGCTTAGCGAGCACGGTCTCAACATCGATGTCACCCACCACGGTGACGTCGATGGGGGCGCCGTGAATCACCCGGTCATGGAGTGCGACGAGCGGGGCCGATCGAACGCGGCGGAGCGCAGCCAAGTCGACGACATCGTGCCGCGGATCGGATGCCGGGTACCAGCCCACGTTCGCGACGTTGCGAAGCAAGGTGCCTGCGTCGTGGGGTGCGGAGAGCGTGTAGAACAGCGCCGCGTCGCGCGTGGCGCGCCGCACGTCGGCCGAGTCAAACACAGGGTGCAGGACCACGTCCACGAGCACGTCGAGTCCCTGTTCCAAGGACGCGAGCGGCACCGAGATGCCGGCCAGGGTGACCTCGTCGCCGACCGATGCGTAGAGGTCGAGATCGTGGCGAGCCTGCAGGTCCTCAAGCGCGTCCGCCGGGTATCCTGCTGAAGCGAGCGTCCACGTGGCGTCGAGGGTGCCGAACAGCTCTGCGGAGGCTCCGCTCACCGCGACGCTCCCATGGCCGAACTGGATGTCGATCACCGCTCGCAGCACGCCAGGAACCCTGAGGTGGTGGACGCGCAGGCCGGGTGCCACCTCGGTCACCGTCGCGTCGGGGAGCGCCATCGGCACGCTGGGGGCTACGGCAGGAGGCGTGGCGCGATCGGGGAGCGCCCAAGCCAGCGCACACAGCAGCATGATCATGGGATCTCCACCGGGAGCGAGCCTGTCAGCGCCTTCTTGTCGCCGTGGGGCACCACCGAGAGGGTGACCCGATGCTTCGGAACCAGCCAGGTGGACGCGACACGCACGAGATCCGCCGACGTGACAGCTTCGAAGCGCGCGGCCTGGGCACCCACGCAGTTCGCGTCTCCCGTCCGCACGTAGCAGTCGAGCAGCAAGCTGGCGCGATCCTCGGGCAGCTCCAGTGCGTTCGCAAGCCCCGCCAACGCGGACTGCCGCGCGCGCGACAGCTCCTCCTCAGACGGCGGGTTCACCGCGAGGTCGGCGACCACTTCTTCCATGCCGGCGAGGAGGCGCTTGAGGGGGGTGCGCGGGCTGCTGGCGCCCAGCACGAAGGCACCGTCGAGCTTGGAGAGCCAGACGCTGCTGAACGTGCTCGTAGCGAAGCTCTTGTCGTAGTAGAGCGCGTCGTCGAGGCGTGTTCCCCTGCCGCCCGAGAGCACCCAGGCCAGCAGCTCCAGCGCTTCAGCGTCGGGGTGGGTGGCCGGAAAGGCACGCCAGGCCAGGTAGAGCGTCCGGTCTTCGACCGCGTCGTAGACCACGCCGCTGGCCGGAACGGGCTCCTCGGTGGGAGCGACAGGGCGGGGCAACGCCGGACCCCGCTGCGGGGCGTCCTCGAACCAGTGGGAAACGCGTGCCACCGCGTGTTCGGGACTCACACGGCCCGAGATCACCACCACAGCATTGGCCGCGCGGTAGTGCCGCTCCCAGAAGTCAAACACGCCCGACGTGGTGAAGCCATGGAGGTCGGCCACCGTGCCGATCACGGGCACATGGTAGGGGTGGCCGGTGGGGAACAGGAGCTGGGAGAGCGCGTCGTAGTCACGACCGTGGGGGTTCGCGTAGCCGCGGTCCCGCTCCTGCTGCACCACGTCCTGCTGGTTCTCGAGGGTGCGCTCCGAGATCGACGCATCGAGGAAAGCCAGTCGATCGGACTCCAAGAACAAGGCCAAGTCCAGCGCGCCTGACGGGAAGGTCATGTGGTAGACGGTCTGGTCTTCGCTCGTCCAAGCGTTGTTGTTGCCGCCCGCCGCCGTGAGCCACGTGTCGAACATGTTCTCGGGCACGTGGCGCGAGCCCTCAAACATCAGGTGCTCGAAGAGGTGGGCGCAGCCGTGCTCCCCGTCGAGCTCGTCGTGGGAGCCCACGCCGTAGCCCACATAGAGCGCGACCTCATCGGTGCGGCTCTGCGGATCCACGATCACAACCAAGCCGTTCTCGAGCGTGGTGGTGACCGCTTCCGTGCGCAGGGGAGAGGCTGCCGCGAGGCCGATCAACGCCAGCAGCATGCTGGAACTCCTGCCAAAGGGAACGCGTATCGTGGGGTGCCTGCAAGATCACTCGGCGCCGAGACGTTCCGACCACCCTGCGGGGACGAGCACACCGTGTTCGGCGAGCGCCTCCACCTCGTCGGGCAGCAGATCGGGCTCTGCGCCGGGACCGAGAGCGAGGAGAGCGTCCGCAGCGTCGGGATCGATGTCGAGCAGCACCAACTCGCCCTCCTCGTCGCGGAGAAGCACCCAACCGGTAGGCTCGCGCTCCACCGGGGCGCCCGTGACGTCGACGATGTCGAGGTCGTGCGTCAGCTCCAGATCGCCGCGCTCGGCGCGGGCCAGGAGGTCGCCCACATCGTGCTCGAAGACCTCCACACGCGCGCCGGGTGGGAGGCGCCTCCGTGCATCGACCGCCGGTCCGCCAAGCTGCTGCTGGGACCGCAGTGGGAGCGTGGTGATCGCGGCTTCGCCGCGTGCGAGCTCCGCGAGCGCGCCGGGTGCTTCGGCGCTCAGCCAGGAAGCGAACCGTGTTGCGAGGGGCGTTCGTGTCCAGGTATCCACGACGACGAACGCGTTCGCCAGCGGTTCGAGGCGCGAACCCAGAAGGTCGCTCAGCACGGGGAGTCCCGAGCGGACACCGTCGATGAGGGTTCGAGCGTCCGCCGTGTGACCGGGCAGCGAGTAGCCGGTGGCGAGCACGTCCATGGGGTCGGGTCCGTTGCGGCCCACGGGGATCACCTTCAGGAGGGCAACGGCCTCGGCGAGAGGCGCCGTGGTGTCGTGCGCCCCGATGCTTGCGCGGACCGTGGCCTCCAGCGCGTCGAGGGCCTCACCCCAGGGTGAGCGCGGTGCGCCGGGCGCGTGGGCCAGGGACTGTAGCACCCGGCTCGCGAGGTCTTGGGCGATCCACCGCGCGCGTCCGGCCGCAGCCGATGGCACGCCGGCGTCGAGTGGTGTCCCGGCGACCAGCGCACGGAGCACGTCCAGCACCCGCGCTTCCAGCTGGTCGAGGTCGTCGCTCGATGCGGGGCCTGCACACCGGAAGCGCTCGGCCCAGGTGCGGAAGGAAGGATGCGACAGGCGCAGCCCGTGCGCCGTGGCGTAGGCGACCCCATCGGATGCCAGATCGAGGGTGGCCCAGCGGTGAGGGACAACGCGACCCGTGCGCCTCGACCTCGCGATCGCGGCGAGCTCGCGATCGACATACCGGAGCCCCGCCACGATGTGCTCTTCCGCGCGGGCGTCGTCCAGGTCGACGCCAGCGACCTCCTCGCAGCGGGCGCACGTGCCGCGGAACAGGTCGCCGTCCCCAGCGTGGTCTTCGCAGCGCGTGAGGAACGCCTCATCGAAGAAGTACCAGAGCGCTACGGGCAGTAGCTCAGCGAGGCGTCCTGCCGTGGCGTGGAAGAAGGGGCTCGCGTCGGGGCGCCAGGCGTGGCCTACCAGACCGTGGCACAGCTCGTGGGTGGACCACTTGGGCCGGTGGTGCGGATGGAAGCTCCCGATGGCGAGATCATGTCGAAACGACTGGTACTTGGCCTCGGCCAGCACACCCTCTTCCCATTCTGGTACCTCGGCCAGCTCAGCGTCCGCCTCACGAACCCAGGCGCCGGGGAGGGGGAGGTGCTGACGGTGCTCGAAGTGAAACGAGAACAGTCCGGCTTCGGCCGCTAGCTCGCCGACGCGGGAGGCCGCCGGACTGCGCAGGTACTCTCCGATCGGCGTTCCGTCGGGTCGCTCCTGCACACGCCCTTCACGCAGGGCGCGAGCGCGCTGGGTGAGGGCGTGGAGCGCGTCGTCGGCGGTGGGGAGGAGAGCCAAGCCGCCTGCGTCAGTCGAGGTAGAGACAGCTCTGTGCGTTCGTGGGCACGAGCACGGTGGGGTCATAGTTGTCGGCGGCGGGGTCGGTGCAGCCGTTGCAGCGCAGCACGTCGAAGCGCTCCGAGATGTTGCTCACAGCCGAAGCCACGAGCACGGGGCCGTCCACGCCGCAGGTGCTCCACTGCACCTGCGTGAAGCCATCGCCCGAAAGATCGACGCCAGGCGTGTCGACCTCGACCTGGCATACATCCCCCGTCGAGAGCGGAGCGGAAGGCGCGAGCGTGAGCACCTGCTGGCGATCGCCGGCCGTGAGCGTGCGCGAGAGAACGACACCCCCCGGCACACAACGGAGCCGCACGACCACCGACGACGGATCCCGATCCACGGTGACCGTGAGCCGAACATTGCCCACGGGCGGCCCGAAGCAGCCGCCTTCATCCGCGTCGACGTCGTTGTCGTCGCAGTCGCCCGTCCACCGCGCGTAGCCGGTGGGGTCGGCCAGGCAGCCGCGGAAGTTGGGCTGCAGGCTCACGCCGAGGCCGTCGCCATCGCCATCCAGCCACCAGGGCGTGTTCGCTGTGGCTTCGTAGTCCGTGTCGTCGCAGTCGTCGTCGTTCGGCACGTGGCCCGGAACGACGGTGCAGGACGGGCCGCCGGCGGACGGCGTCGTGGGGTCGCCGGCCCCGTCACGGTCGGCATCTCGGAACCACAGGCTGCCCGGGTTCAGGACCGGCTCAGTGTCGTTGCAGTCGCCCGCGCGTCCGACGAATCCGGCAGGCGCTGCACAAGCATCCTCACGAATGACGGACACCCCCCAGGTGTCGCCGTCGGCATCGCGGTACCAGGTGCGGAGGCCGACAACCTCCTCGTCGGCATCGTCCGTCAAGCCGTCGCAGTCGTTGTCGATGCCGTCACAGCGCTCGGCGATGCCGGGGCGGATCGCTGGATCACGATCCTTGCAGTCGCCTGCGAGGCCCACCCAGCCAGGCTGCTTGCCACAGCCCTGGAACACGGGCTGACCGGAGCCCACACCATCGCGGTCGGCATCACCGTACCAGAGCTTCGCGTCCCACTCGTCCGCAGCCGCATCGTTGCAGTCGCCGGTGACCATCGCGTAGCCAATGGGCTGCCAGCACTGGGGGCTCGGCCAGGTCTGACCCTCCACGCCGAAGCCGTCCCGATCGCCGTCGCGGAACCACACCGTGGTGGGGTTCTGACCCGCATCGGCATCGTTGCAGTCGGTGTTGTCGAGCACGAAGCCCGCCGGCGCCGCGGTGGTGGGGCACACCTCGGTGCGCACCAGGAGGTTGCCGAAGGCATCGCCATCGGCGTCTTCGTACCAGGTGCGGGTGCCGCGAACTTCGACGTCACGGCCGTCCACGAGGTTGTCGCAGTCGTTGTCGATGCCGTCGCAGATCTCGGGCGCGCCCGGGCTCACCTGCGCGTTCACGTCGTTGCAGTCGGTGGCGTCGCGCACCCAGAGGGGGTCGTTGTTGCAGCCCACGCCGGCCACGATGGCGCTCCCGAAGCTGTCGCCGTCGACGTCGCGATGCCACTCGGCGTCAGGGTCGAAGCCCTCGTCGACCGTGAGGTTGCAGTTGTCGTCTTTGTCGTTGCAGCGCTCGGGGGCGTTCGGGTACACGCGCTCGTCGTTGTCGTTGCAGTCGCGACGGTTGATGCTGTAGCCATCGGGCTGGCGGCACGCGTACGCGGGCTCATCCACCCGGCGGCCGAACCCGTCGCTGTCGTCATCCGGCCAGAACTCGAGGGCACCGGCGGCACCATCTTCGTCGACGGCGCCATCGCAGTTGTTGTCGAGGCCGTCGCAGACCTCGCGGTTGCCTGGGAACACGGCGGTGCCGGTGTTGGGGCGGTCGTCGCAGTCGGCCCGATCTTCCGAGGGGTCGTTGACGAACCAGCCGTCGCCATCCTCATCGACGAGGTCGTCGACGTTGACCCGAGGAGGGTTCGTGGACGGGCTGCACGCAGCGAGCAGCAGGGCGGCAGCGAGGGTCCAGCGCATCAACAGGCCTCCAGGACCGAAGGAAGCTAGCCGATCCAACGCCTACCGACCACCGGACGCAGCGCCCCGGTGGGAATTCAACGCGGAAGACTACGCCTCAGCCCACTTCGTGAGGGACGCGACCGCACCCTCATCGGATCCGGCCAGCACGCCGAGCACCGCACGAATCACGGCCAGCTCGTGTGCCACCTCGATGGAGGTGGGGCTCTTGGCGAACAGATCGCCTCGCTCCACGTACGTGAGCAGCGGATCCACGCCCAGGTAGGGGGTGGCCCAGTGGTCAGCGAAGCCGGGCAGGCACTCCAAGAGCGAAGCGACAGCCAGCGCACGCAGCGTGGGGTGCCGTGTGGCCTCCTTGTAGGCCGTGACGCCGGCCTTTCCGAGCGCGAACATCGACGGATCCTCGGCCAGGAGCGCGTGCTCGCCGGGGTAGAGGGTGCCATCGAGTCCATAGGACATGACACCGAGCCCCGCGCCCGTGGGCGAGCGCAGTTCGGCGTCGCTGCCCATGTCGGTGCGCAGGATGCGCGTGACCATCGCGGCACCGAGTTCCTCGACGACCGCGCTACTCCCACCGATCAGGCCCTTGAGGAGCGCGCCATAGGCGGCCGCGAAGGCCGTGGGGGACACGGCATCATCCCCCAACTGGACAGGCCGCACGCGGAAGCGCGACACGCCCAGTTTGGCCAGCTGTCCCGGGAGACCCGCGAGCGCCGCGAGCGCCGCGGCGCCCACCCGCGCATCGACCTCGACGACCTGGCCCTCGCGGCGCTTAGCGGCTGCGGCCGCCTGGAGCCTCGCCACGCCGGCTTCGGAGGCGGGGGAGAACGCGCCGCTCCACGGCGCTCGAACGCGGAAGCGCTTGTCGACCAGCCACGTGGCGGTGGCCTCGTCGATGAGCGCCGGGTCGGCCTCCAGCCGCCACGTGAGCGCCTTGCCTTCGTAACGGTTCTTCTCGGTGCCGTACTGCACCAAGAAGCCGAGCTGCTCGGTGTCGATGGGCAGCGGGCCTGGGCGCAGGCGAAGCTCCAGGGAAGCCGACGTCGACAGCATCGCGAAGTCGAGGATGTCCTTCGCGACCTGCACGGGCAGTCGGGCCTGTCCCTCGGACAGCGTGACGATGTGCACGGACGGACCCATGCCGACAAAGCGCTTGCGGCGGCGAAGAGAGGCGGCCACGTGGTTGGGATCGAGGCCGCTGCGCAAGAAGCCCTTGGCCGCCAGCGCCGTGTGCTCGGCGTGCGCTTCGTCGATGGCGCCCTCGATGAGGGACTTGAAGTCGGCGGGCGCGAGCACGTGCCACTCACCGAATTCGTTCGTGAGCACGACCCGATCGCCTAGCGCTCCGAAGCGGAACCAACCCAACTTCTCGGCCGCGATGGTGGTGGGCGCGTGGGGAACCGTGAGGGAGTGGTGGGTGAGCACGAAGGACCTCCGTCGGGACGACGCGCTGCCGCGCCAAGCCGAGTCGTGGATACGGCACGGCCTGGGCGGTGTCAACGGCGCGCGGGCTTGTCATTCCCACGCGCGTCGGGCAGGTAGGCCGTGGGAGGTGGGAATGCACTGGACCGGGTCGCGCGTCGGCGTCGTGTGGGCCTTGGTGTTGGCCGCGTGCACCGATGTGGACGGTGATGGTGCGATCGCGGGTGTCGACTGCGATGAGGCGCGCGCTGAGGATTTCCCCGGTGCCGACGAGGTCTGCGATGGCCGCGACAACGACTGCGACGGACTCGTCGACGAAGACGTGGCGATCACCGCCTACTTGGATCGCGACGGAGATGGCTTCGGCGACTCCGCGTCCTCCCGACGGGTGTGCGCGCTCCCCGAGCAGGCGGCCGAGCAGGCCGGTGACTGCAACGACGGTGACGGCGCAGCCTTTCCCGGGGCGGTGGAGCGCTGCAACGGCCTCGACGACAACTGCGACGACGCGGTCGACGAGGGTCTCCAAGGACGCTTCTGGGCCGACGCTGACGGTGACGGCCACGGCGACCCCAACAGCCCGATGGACGCCTGCATCGTTGGACAAGCTGCGAGCCGGCTGGATGACGACTGCGACGACGCCGACGCGCTCGCCTGGACCGACGCGCCCGAGCTGTGTGACGGACACGACAACGACTGTGACGACGCCGTGGACGAGGACCTCCCGCTCGCCGCACAGGGCGTGGATGCCGACGGCGACGGAGCGGGCGGCCTTGAGGTAGGCTTCGCCTGCGAGGGGGCTCCCGGTTTCGGTCGGCACGGCTCCGACTGTGACGACACGGTCTCGTCGGTGGGGCCCGCCGCCGATGAGCAGGCTGGCAACGCCGTCGACGATGACTGCGACGGGTTCACGGACGAGCGCGTGGTGCCGTCGGGAGGCGACCTCGAAGCGGCCGTGCTGGCAGCAGGTCCTGGTGATGTGGTCCAGCTGGCCGATGGGCTGTGGACGGGGCCCTTCGACCTGACGGGCTTTGAGGGCACGCTTGCAGGCGCGGGGTGCGGTCGCTCGGTGTTGTTTGGCAACCTCGAAGACGCCACCGTCACGATGGATGGCGGCCGGCTCTCCGGGCTCACCCTCACGGGGGGTGCTCGGGGCGGGTTGCTGGTGCTCGGCGACATGGAGGCCGACCGCCTCTGCATCGAGGACAACACCAACCTGGGCCTGCCCAACAACCCCATCACCGGCTTTGGTGGGGGCGTTGAGGTGCGCAGCGGCACGCTGGTGATCTCCGACAGCCTCCTGGCCCGCAACGCAGCGGTGGACGGCGGCGGGGCGGCTGCCGCCGGCGGCACCACCCTGCAAGGGTACAGGCTCCACATTCTCGACAACACCGCGACCTTTGACGGCGCGGGCGTCGCGGCGCGCTCCGGCACGGTGGAGCTGTTTGCATCGGTGTTGGCGGGCAACCGGGCCGATGACGACGGCGGGGCGGCCACGTCGCGAGAGGATGCGAGCCAGGCCGCCGGGCGCCTCCTGCTCGACCACTGCACCCTGGTCGACAACGCAGCGCTCTACGATGTGCGAAACCCAGGCTCCTCAGGGGGCTACGGCTCGGCCGTGTATGTGCGGGACGGCTCGTCCGCCGAGGTGCGCAGCAGCCTGATCGCCATGCACCTGGAGGGGGTGGAGCAGCCCCTGTTCGCCGACTTCGGTGCCACCATCGACGTGCTCGAGGTGGGCTACGCTCGCAACAGCTCGTGGGACCTGGCGCTCGGCTGGGATGTGACGGGGTTGAGGGGGCGGGTGCACTTCATGGATTACGCGCCGGGCGGCGACCCGACAGCGTGGGACCTGCGCCAGCTGCCGGCGTCTGACTTCGTCGGTCAGGGGGCTTGGTCCGGATCGGACGCACCCGACGACGAGCTGCTGGTGGGTGTCGTCGATCTCGACGAGGACGGCCTTCCGGATGCGTGGGAGCGTCGATGGGGCTTGTCCACGGGGCAAGATGACGCGGCGAGCGACACGGATGTCGACGGGCTGACGGCCGAGGACGAGTGGTGGGCGGGTACGATGCCCTCCGCGCCTGACACCGACGGCGACGGCCTGCTCGACGGTGACGAGGCCGAAGCGGGTCGAGACCCGCTGTGGAGTGAACCTTCCGAGCCATTCGTGGACTGGGAGGCCCCCGTCTACGCCATCCCTGGCGAAGCCTTTGAGGTGCGCAACCTCACCTTTGATCGGGACGGTACGGCCTGGGCAGGGACTTGGTCGGCGGCTGCGTGTCCGAGCGGCACCACGGTGACCCCGGGTCCGAACGCGACGGCGCAGGTGCTAGCGCCCTCCCCAGGCGTGTGCGTCCTCGGTTTGGTCGTGGCGAACGACGGGTTCACAGTGTCCGGGAACGTCACGGTGACCGTGGTGGATGCGGTCGTCGTGCCCGACGATGTGCCCACGCTGGCCGACGCTGTCGCGGGCGCGCCCGACGGAGGCGTGGTGGCGGTGCGTGCCGGCCAGTGGCCGCTGCATCTGCTGCCCGAAGGAAGGTCCCTCACCGTGTTCGGGCTCGATCCCGCGGACGAGGTGGTGCTGGTGCCCGATGCGCTGAGGCGGGTGGTGAGCTGGACTTCGGCTACGTCCCTGTCGCTGGTCGGACTCACCGTGGCGAACGGCACCGACAGCGGCGGTGGCGGCATCCACTGCGCGGTGCCGGGTCCTGAGCGCGCCGCGCTCACCCTCACCGACGTCACCGTGCGCGACAGCACCTCCAGCACCCAAGGGGGTGGCATCCGCCTGGAGAACTGCGACCTGGTAGCGCGGGATCTGCGACTCGTTGGCAACGTGGCCGCTGCCGACGGCGGCGGACTCTGGTCGCTCACGTCCGACGTTGACGTGGTGCAACTCGTGCTCGACCACAACACGGCCAGCGGGAACGGCGGCGGCCTGTTCGGAAGCTCCGACGTTCACTCCACGTCGATCCGGCAGGTGCTCGCGCTGGGCAACGAAGCGGCCGACGGTTCCGCGCTCGCGTGGACGGCGCTGGATGATCCGGCCTACGTGGCCGCCTTCGACCAGTGGACGGTGGTCGGTCAGACCGGAGCGGGTGCTGTGGTGCGCGGACTGCGTGGCGCCCAGCGCATGCGCGGGTTTGGACTGGTCGACAACGCTGGGAGCGTGCTGTTCCGGGGTCCCAACGGCTCCGCGCCGGGGCGCATCGACCTGCTCGCGCTGGGGCTTGGGACCAACGCGGCCACCCCGTTCGGCAGCCGCATCGTGGAGCCGCGTGACGTGGTGGACCTCGCCGGTGCGCTTGTGCTGACCACCACCGGTCGGTGGGTCGGCGGGTGCTGGGCACCCGGCACCGACGCCGACGACGCAGGCTGGCCCGAGGTGGCCGACCCCGATGGCTCACGGGCGGGCATCGGCGCCTGCGGCGGTCCCGACGCGCCGACTCGCGTGATCCTGGCGGGGCTCGACACGGACGCCGATGGCATGCCCGACCTCTGGGAGCGGGCGTTCGGCCTGAACCGACTCGTGGACGACAGCGGCCTCGACGCCGACGGCGACGGGGTCGACAACCACCTCGAGTACCTCGGCGACAGCGACCCCACCGACCCCCTTCGCTGACCGCGCGGCGGTGTCAGCGACCGTCCAGCACCCAGGACTTCAGCAGCTCGCGCCGAATCTTGCTGTTGTGACGGGCATCGGTGGGGAAGCCGGGGTGCACGCGCACGTCGGCCACGAGACCCTCCCAGCGGGTGCCGTTCGCTCGGCTAAGCATCGCCGCTTCTTGCTCGGGTGACCACGCGCCACCGGCCTCCAGCTCCACGCACAGCACGGGGCGCTCGCTGCCCGTCGCGCCGACACCCACCAGGGCGGTGCGGCGCACACCCGGATGGGGATCGAAGATCGCCTCGACCGCGTCCGATGGGACGACGCCCGACGCGGTGCGAAGTCGGTGCGACACGCGCCCGCAGAACCAGAGCCGACCTGCTTCGTCAAGCCAGCCCAGATCCCCCATGCGGTGCCAGTGACCTCGCCCGTCGGGGTCGGCGATCTTGCTAGCCTCATCCGCGCCGGGCGCCCCTCGATACCCCGGGCTCGCGGCCTCTCCACGCACCACGATCTCGCCGATGGCGCGCGTTCGGAGCACCGTGGCGTCGCCCCAGGTGACGATGGGTCCGTCGACGACGTCGACGATGTGGACCTCGATGCCCGGTGCGAGGCGGCCCACACACGTGCCCTCACCCGCCAAGGTGGCCGCGCCCGTGTCGGCGAGGATCTCGCTCGTGCCGATGAACGCAACCGGTAGGGCCTCGGTGGCGCCGTAGGGTGTGTAGAGGTCGGTGCCTTGGCCGAACACGTCGGCGATGGTTCGGTGCAGCGACACGGGAATGGGCGCCGCGGTGGTGAGCAGCTTCGCCACGCCGCCGAGCTTTCGGCCCGTGGTGCGCGCGAGGCCCAAGGTGCGGTGCCACACCACGGGAGACGCGGACGCCACCGAACAGCTGAACCGCTCCAGGACGTCAAGCACCACAGCGGGGTCGACGGTGGCGGGCTTCGCCAGGTTCATCGGCGGCACCACCACGGTCATGCCCATGCAGATCTCCAGCACGGTGTAGACCAGCAGCGTCTCCAGCATGGTGCTGCCCGAGACGAGCTCCAGCATCTCTTGCACGTACCGTACACGCGCACGCAGCACGCGGTGGGTCATCGCGACGCCCTTGGCCGGTCCGGTGGAGCCTGACGTGAACACGATCACCGCGTCGGCGTCGGGGTTCTGCACGGGCTTGGGCAAGAAGCCCCCGCGCGCCCGAACCTTCGCGAGGGACACGGCCCCCGCTAGGCCTGGGCCGTCAACGAATGCGTGGCGGACCGTGCGGAACGGCGCGCGGACCAAGGTGCGGACGAGATTGCCGATGGGGCTCGCAATCACGATGGTGGGCTCGATCGCGGCGATGCAGCCCAGGACGGCACGAGGACCCATGCCGGGGTCCACGAACACGGGCACGCCGCCTGCGCGCACGAGCCCAAACACGAGGGCGTAGAAGCCCACGCCGGGGCGAACGGCGAGCAGAGCGCGGTCACCCGGTCGAACGCCGTAGGCGGCAAAGCCCGCTGCGTAGGCATCGGTGGCTGCGTCGAGCTCCGCGTAGGTGACGGCATCCCAGCCCTGCGCCGTTGTGGTGCCGCGCGGGAAGTGCACCGCGATGGCGTCGGGGCGGGCCAGGGCGGCGTCACGGAGGAGAGCGTCGAAGGTGGCCATGGAGGGTGCCTGATCTGCAGGAGGGCGGCGGGGTAACCCCCGGTGCGCCGCCGACACACCTTGGACATGCCGAGTCCGCCATCTGAGATACGGTGCGACGCGCCGAGGAGAGCCCATGGCCCTGTTCCAGACCCCGCCCAGCACCCCCGCCGAGGTGGAGGCCTGCAAGCCGCTGTCGATCACCCCCGACCAGGTGCTCGAGCTCGACGAAGCGGCTTGGTACGCGCAGGTCTACCGAGGCGACGACGTGCCGCAGCTCACGGTGCGGGCCGTGCTCATGGGGTCGTTCCTGGGCTTCTTCCTGGCATTCACGAACCTGTATGTGGGCCTCAAGACCGGCTGGGCCCTGGGTGTGGCGATCACGGCGTCCATCCTCTCGTACGGTCTGTGGAGTGGTCTGCAGCGGGTCGGCGTCGCGAAGACGCCGATGACGATCCTGGAGACCAACTGCATGCAGTCGACGGCGTCGTCGGCGGGCTACTCCACCGGCGGTACGATGGTGTCGGCGGTCTCGGCGCTGCTGATGCTCTCGGCCACCGAGGCGAACCCCCAGGGCGCTCACCTCCCGATGCACGTGCTGGCCGCGTGGACGCTGGTGCTGGCGGCGCTGGGCACCGTGATGGCGATCCCGATGAAGCGCAACTTCATCAACCGTGACCGTCTGAAGTTCCCGTCGGGCACCGCCGCGGCGGTCACGCTGCAGTCGCTGTACTCGGAAGGCGCTGCAGCCCTGCAGAAGGCGCGGGTGCTCACGGGTGCTGCGTTGATCTCGGCCATCTTCCCCATCCTGCTGGAGCTCAAGCTCAAGTCGGTGACAGACCCTGCGACGGGTGCGATCTCGCGCGAGCCGCTGCTGGCCGCCGACTCGCCCTTGTTCGACGCGCTGCCCTCGCGGGGCATGCATGAGGTGAATGGTAAGCTGGAGGCGTTCAAGCCGTCCGACTGGACCGTGGTGTTCGACCACAACCCGCTGATGATCGCGGCCGGCATGCTGGTCGGCATGCGCGTGAGCCTGTGGATGCTGATCGGCGGGATCGCGCTCGCATGGGGCGTGGGGCCGTGGGGTTGGGAGCAGGTGTGGACCCACCCCGACACCGGCGCCGCGGTGCGGGCGGTCACGGCGCCCTACAAGGCGTGGAAAGAGGTCGGGCTGTGGCTGGGCGTCGCCGTGCTGGTGTCGTCGGGCCTCGTGTCGTTTGCGCTGCAGTGGCGCACGATCCTGCGCGCGATCGGCGGGCTCGCCGGCGGTGCTGCGGAAGGCGAAGATCCCCGCGTCGCGGCCACCGAGGTGCCCATGTCGTGGTTCGGCCTCGGCGTGCTCGTGGCCGGTACGGGTGCCGTGGTGATTGCCTGGCTCTACTTCGACGTGCCGCCGATCTACGGCGTGCTCGCTGTGGTGCTCTCGTTCTTCCTGTCGCTGGTGGCCGCCCGCGCCACGGGCGAGTCCGACATCACGCCGATTGGCGCCATGGGCAAGATCGTCCAGCTCACGTACGGCGTGCTCATTCCCCAGAGCATGACCGCCAACCTGATGACGGCGAGCATCACGGCTTCGTCAGCCAGCTCCTCGGCCGACCTGCTGAACGACCTCAAGAGCGGCTACCTGCTCGGGGCCAACCCTCGCCGTCAGTTCATCGCACAGCTCTCGGGCATCTTCGCCGGCACGATCGCCACGGTGGGCGGCTTCTACCTCCTTGTGCCCGATGCCACCGTGCTCAACGGCGTGGGCTCGCAGGCCCCGCAGTTCCCCGCGCCGTCTGCGCAGACCTGGCGGGCTGTGGCCGAGGTCTTCCGGACGGGCCTGGGGGGGATGCACCCGGTGCACCAGCAGGTCCTGTTCTTCGGGCTGGGCCTGGGCACGCTGCTCGTGTTGATGGAAGAGCTTCTGCCAAAGGCGAAGAAGTGGCTGCCGTCGCCCACGGGCCTCGGGCTCGGCATGATCTTGCCGTTCCAGTACCCGCTCTCGATGTTTCTGGGCGCAGCCATCGGCATGGTGTGGACACGCGCGAGCCCGAAGACGGCTGACGATCACCTCGTGGCGGTGTCGTCCGGCGTGATCGCGGGACTGTCGATCATGGGCGTGCTGGCCGCCTTCTTCAACAACGTGATCCTGTAGCGGCGATGCCCTGAAGGTGCAGGTCCACCAGGGCTTCGGCCAGCCGAAGCGGGTCGATCGGCACGGCGGCGAGCACGTGGCGCTGGATCGCCTGGCGCAGCGCACCGTAGACGGCCGTGGCCGCCACCTCGGTGTCGTGCGGACGCAGCAGGCCCAAGCGCACGCCGTTCTTCAGGCTCTCTTCGAGGTAATGCTGGAGCCGCTCTTCGAAGGCCAGCACCCGAGCGTCGACCGCTTCGTCGAGGCCCACGGCCTCACGAAACACGATCAGGGCGAGGGCCCGACTTGCGTGGGCAGCTGCCAAGATCGCCACCACGCTCTGCACGATCTGGTCGCGCAGCGTGGAAGCACCCGCCTGTACGTCGACCCCGTGCACGGACCCCCGGAAGGCAGCCAGCAGGTTGTCGAGCAGGTCGAGAAAGACAGCCTGCTTGGACTCGAAGTGAACGTAGAAGGTGCCGCGCGCCACGTCTGCGGCCTCGACGAGGTCGGACACGCTGGTGGCGTGGTAGCCCCGCGAAGCAAACACCTCGAGTGCCGCTTCCAGGATGCGCGCGCGCGTCTCTTCCCGCTGGCGGGCGGCGCGCTCAGTCCGGCCGTCGCTCATGCAGTCCCCCGTGCGCTTAGGTGGGCATCGACGATCGCGGCGATGTCGTCGCGCACCGAGCGGGCGAGGTCCGAGACCGCTTCCCGCGAGAGGCCTTCGGTGGGCCGGGGGGCCAGCACGTGCACCGTCACATCCCGGCCGGGCCGCATCAGCCAGGATCCCGTGCGCAGCACGTCGCTCATGCCCGTGACGGCCACCGGCACGATCTCGACCTTGAGCTGGCGAGCCAGGTGAAACAGCCCCTCCTGAAAGGGCCCCACCCGTCCGTCCCGCGAGCGCGTGCCCTCCGGAAACGCCAACAAGCTGTGCCCGGCGTCCAGCTCCTCGCGCATTCTCCGGCGCAGCGTGAGCAGCCCCTTGGGATCGCCGCGGTCCACAGGAATCGTCCCGCGGGTGCGCATGAACGGACCGTACAGCGGAATGCGGAAGTGCTCGGCGAGCTCGATGCCTTGCTTGAAGTGCGGCGTGGCGGCGTACATCGTCACGTGGTCGAGCACATTCACGTGGTTCTGCACGAACAGGTAGGCACGCTCAGGCGCAACGGCGGGGTCCACCTGGGCGCTCCAGCGACACAGCGTGCTCGCGACCTGACCGCGCGTGTAGAGCCGCGTGAGCGCGTCGATGCGCGCCGAGGGCACGCGCGACTGCACTACGGTGAGCGCGGGCACGGTGGCGGCGAGCCACGCGAGGCTCAGGCCCCAGAGCGCGACCGATGCGCCCAGCTCGCTCCACGTGGGCGCCGGCTCGGTCACGCGAAGACCTCCAGGGCCTGCGGCAGCACGTCGAGCCGCTGCAGCGTGAGGCGCACCACCTCGCCGTCGATCATGCAGTCGTAGGGGGTAGCGGGCACGAACGAGACCGAGGCCGCCGTCGACCCGCTGTTCAGCGGGTGGTCCAGGTGGGTCCCCGCGTAGATCTTCGGGAAGGTGGTGAGCAGGCCGACCCGTCCGAGCGGTCCCACACGGATCACGTCGACGAGTCCGTCGGACGGGTCGGCGGTGGGCGCCATGTTCATGGTGCCGCCGGTGCAGCGCGTGTTGCTGAACGACAGGAACACGTAGGGCGCGACGTCGACGGGTCCGTCATCCAGGCGGTGGGGGAAGGGGCGGGCCTTCAGCCGCGCCACCTCGGCCACGGTAGCCAGCGCATACCCTGCAGCACCCAAGGGCTTGAGCCACCGGTTGGTGGTGGTGGCCACGTCGCTGGTGAACCCGATCGAGAGCAGGTTGACGTAGTGGACCGCCCCCAACGTGTGGGTGGCGCGGATCACGTCCACCGACCTCGTGGTGCCGCGGACCACGGCCGCCAGGGCCTGATCGGCGGTGGTGATGCCGAAGTCGCGCAGGAAGCTGTTTCCCGTCCCGAGGGGCAGCAGACCCAGGCGGGGCTTGGTCGATCCCCGATGCGGGTAGAGCCCGTTGACCACCTCGTAGGTGGTGCCGTCGCCGCCCGCGACGAGCAGGGTGGTGTGACCCTCCAGCCACGCCGCCTGCGCCAGTGCGCTGGCGTGGCCCGGGCCGTTCGTGCGTCGAACGTCCACCTCGATGCCTGAGTCGGCCAAGCGCCTCACCGCGGCTTCGCTCTGGGCCCCGCAGCGACCGCCGCCTGCAGCGGGGTTGAGGATCAACGGCAGCGGCTTCATCCGAGCACCTCAGTCTGGTCGCGGACCGCATGCTCGCGCAGCGTGCTCGCGAGCGCGTCGCGCTTGACCTTCATCGACGCGGTGCGGGGGAACGCATCGTCCCACCACAGCACCCGATGCACCCGCTTGTGTTCGGGAAGGGAGCGGTTCTGGCGCCGCAGCGCGCGGAGGTGATCGGCACGGTCGTGGGAGGTGGCCTTCACCACCAGCAGCAGCTCTTCGTCCACCAACCCGGTGCGGGGCCACACGAAGTCGGCCGCGAGCACACAGAGCTCATCGACGTCTAGACCCCCGAACGCCGACTCAACGTCCTCCGGGTACACGTTCTTGCCGCCGGGCGTGACGATCATGTTGCGGCGCCGGCCCACCAGGTGGAGGTGGTGGGCGGCGTCGATCCAGCCGAGATCGCCGGTGCGCAGCCACGGCCCGTCGAAGGCCTCGGCGGTGAGATCGGGCTCGTCGAGGTAGCCGGCGAACACGGTGGGGCCGGCGATCTGCACCTCGCCCACACCATCGGCGCCCGCGTCGACGATGCGAACCTGCACGCCCGGAACAGCGGCTCCTACGGTGTCGGCGCGAAACGGTGCGAGGTTGTTCACGGTCGCCACCGTGCAGGCTTCGGTGAGCCCGTAGCCGATGGCGACGGGGAGTCCGAGGTCGGTGAACCGCGTGGCGAGCTCGGCTTCGGTGAACGAACCGCCACAGAAGATCTGGCGCAGGTGGCCGCCAAACGCGTCGTGCACCGGCTTGAGCATCCACCGCGCGAGGCCGTGGCGCGGCGAGCCGTCGGTGACCCGCTTGTGGAGTCCCACGAGGCCGTCCAGCACCCGTCGGCTGGAAGCAGGTGCTTCATCGAGCCGCGCGGTGAGCGCGCGATCGAAGGCCTTGAGCACCAGCGGCACCACGGCCATCTGCGTGACCCTGTAGCGGCGCATCGTGCTCACGAGGAACTCGGGCCGCAGCGCGCGCTGGTGGATCACGGTGGAGCCTGTGGCCCAGGCCGCGATGAACCCACACATGAAGTCGATGGCGTGGTTGGTGGGCAAGATCGAGAAGTACCGGTCGCCCCGTCGCCAGGTGAACACCTCGGTGAGCGACTGGTACTGAGCGAGGTAGCACCTGTGCGGGAGCAAGCAGCC
Source organism: uncultured Enterobacteriaceae bacterium (assembly GCA_964396405.1). Lineage (GTDB taxonomy): Bacteria > Myxococcota_A > UBA796 > UBA796 > JACKEO01. The sequence goes on along the minus strand of CAYNFK010000003.1, from coordinate 70,006 downwards.
CTTCGGCGTTCCCCCGGTGCCCGACGAGTACACGATGCAGGCGAGATCCTCGCGGGTTCGCGGGGCCACCGGGGCATCACCGTCGAAGGTGGCTGCGGTCGACCATGCCGTGGCTCCCCGGCCAGGCGCGGCATCGTCCACCACGAGGGTCACCGGCAGCGTGAGGTCCATCGATCGCCAGGTGTGGGCCTCCACCACCAGACCATGCACCTGCGCATGCAGAAGCAGGGTCTGCTGCTCAGGCACGGTGAGGCGTGCATCGAGGGGGACGATGACGCCACCGAGCCGCAGGATCGCTGAGGCCGCGATCAGCCACTTCGACTGGTTGCTCATCACGATGCCCACACGCACGTCGGGTCCGACCCCAGCCTGCGCCATCCACGCCGCCACCCGCCGCACCTGCGCCCGCACCTCGGCGAAGCTGAGGCGCGCCACCTCGCGGTCGCGGTCGACCTCGATGCAGGCCACGTCCGAAGGGTACTGCAGGAAGGCATCTTCCAACAGCGCACCCAGGTGGGGGATGCGGGCGGGGTGGATCACAGGCGTCGGCTCACGATCTCGGCGATGGAAGCGAGGGTGCGGACCTCGGCGAGCTCGTAGTCGGGGATCTCGACGTCGAACTCCGACTCCAGCGCCGTGAGCAGGTCCATCGCCTGCATGCTGTCGATCCCGAGCGCCTCGTACAGGTCGTCGCCGGGCTGCAGTCTTCCGCCTGCCTCGCCAAAGCGCTTCGCCGTGAGCGTGACCAGGCGGGGGAGAATCTCGTCGACGGAGCGGGCAGGGGAGCTCATGGCAGGTAGGGCCTCGGGTCGGTCGCGTGCACGAAGCGGCTCAGGGCTTCCTCCACATGAGGCTCCCGCACCATCTTCAAGAAGGTCTCGATCTCTTCGTCGAGGCGGGCGCGCGGGAGCTTCTTGGTGAAGGCCTTGGCGGCGGGCACCGTTCCCGCCGGAAAGCGTGCGGCCTGCTGTGCCGCTCGGCGGGCGACCTCCACGGCTTGCCCCACCGCCGTCACCTGGCTCACGAGGCCCAGATCACGCGCGCGCTCGGCGTTGAGGCTACGCCCAGTGAACAGGAGGTCGCGCACGACACCAGCGCCCACCTCCCGCTCCATGCGAGGGACTCCCCCGAAGCCGGGCACGATGCCGAGGCGCAGCTCGGGAAAGGCCAGTCTGGCGGATCGATCGGCGACCCGTAGATCCGCTGTGAGCGCGAGCTCAAGCCCGCCACCGAAGACCACGCCGTGCAGCGCGGCGACGGTCACGAGCGGCGCCTGATCGAGCGCGTCAAACACGGCGTGCACCCGATGCAAGAAGCGCCGAATCTCACGCAGCACGAGCGGCTGGGTGAGCGCGCGCCGTCCCTTGGTCAGCGAGGCTTGCACGGCGTCCCGCACAAAGGCCACACCTTCGCCCACATCGGCTCCACCGAGCAGCGCTGTGGCCGTGGAGCGCAGGCCAGGTCGCCCCAGCACCTTCATGCCGGCGTGCAGCTCCCGCAGGTCGGCACCGGCAGAGAATCCCTTGGGGCGGCTCGACCACCACAGCAGCGCGCTCGCGCCGCCGGCACCTTGCTTGACGAACGCAGCGAGCTGTTCCAGCTCGGCGAGGGTGGCCGTTCCGATCTCGTTGCACGGTGCACGATGGAGCTCGACCTCCAGCACGCCCTGGTCGAGCTGCCACGAGAGCGTCACGCCATGGAAGGTGTTCATCGGTAGAGCGCTCGAATCGGCTCGGCGAAGGCAGCCTCGATGGCCGCGCGCCGCAGCTTTCCGTTGGCCGTGAGGTGGCCCGCCTCGTGGGTGAGCTCACCAGGCACGGCGATGGAGGCCCGCACCTGCTGGTACCCTGGCAGCGTGGGGTTGATCGCAGCGACAGCCTTACGAACCTCTGCGTCGCTGACGGCGCCGAACACCAGCGCAGCCAGGTGGGGGCGTGCGTGTCCGATCACCACGGCCTGGGTGGCACCGGGAAGCGCTTCGAGCAGCTTCGCTTCGATGGGCGCAGGTGCCACGTTGTGCCCGGTGGTGGGCACGAGCAGGTCCTTGGCTCGGCCGAGGATCGCCAGGCGACCGACGGCATCGAACGCGGCCTGGTCGCCCGTGCGGAACCAGCCATCGACGAAGGCGGCCGCTGTGTCTTTCGGTCGATCCCAGTAGCCGGCGAAGACGTTGGGTCCACGGATCAGGAGCTCGTCGTCCTCGCCGATCTTAGCGTCCAGGTCGGGGAGCAGCACGCCGACGGTTCCAGGCAGCGCGGTGGTGGGCCCGTCCATGGTGACGATGGCGGTGGTCTCGGTGAGCCCGTACACCTGCAGCACCGGCACACCGATGTGGCCGAACCAAGCGTGAGTCTCGGGCGATAGCGGTGCGGATCCGGAGATGAGGAAGCGCAGGTTCGGGCTGATGCGGTCGCGGATCGGCTTGAAGATGCGAGCCTCGGCCGTGCGCAGCACCCAGCCGTCCGGTCCGCCCGTGGGGAGGACAGCGCGCGTGGAACGGAGCTTGAGCGCGCGCCGGTAGATCATCCCGGCCAGGATGCTCTGCTGCGCGATCTTCGCCTCGACTCCGCGGCGAATGCGCTCCAGCACAAGCGGTACGTTGAGCGCGTAGTGTGGCTTGGCCACGGCCAGCTCGTCGACGAGGTGTTCGAGCGACGTGCCGAGCAGGATGCCGTTGTCACGCCAGAGGCAGGTCCACAGCACCACGCGGGAGCCCATGAAGCACAGGGGCAGGTAGTGGTAGACCACATCCTCCCCTGCGGGCTGGTCCATCAGATCGGCGAGCGCCGCGTGGCATCGTGGGAGCATGAAGTCCACGTTGCGCACCGTGATCATCGCGCCCTTGGAGCCCCCGGTCGTGCCCGACGTGTACACGATGGTGACGACGTCATCGGGCTTGCGGCGCACATGGGGGGCGACCTTGGGTCCCGCCTCGAACACCCGCGACCAGAGGACGATCCTGGCGTCCGGACCTTCGCGGCGCAGGGCTGCCGCCCGATCCTCATCGGCGACCAACACCACGCGGGGGGCGCAGTCTGCGATCTGGTCGGCGAGCTCGCGGGGCGCTTGCTTGGCATAGAGCGGCACCGAGACCGCACCCTCAAACAGGATCGCCAGGTCGAGAGCCACCCACTCCATGCTGTTGTGGCCGAGCAGCACCACGCGGTCGCCGGGGAGCACGTTGAGGCTCGCGAGACCTCCGCGCGCTCGCCCGACCAGCTCGTAGAACGCGATGCGTGGCAGATCCTGCACGCCCGCCGTGTCCACCTCCGACACCGGGGGCCGCGGATCGGTGAACCGCACCAGGTGGCCTTGAATCTGGTCGATGAAGTTCATCGCTCCGCCTCCGCCCGCGCCACCAGGTCGGTCAGACGGGGTGACAGCGGAGGCAGATGGTGCCACGGGTCGCCCCGTCTTCCCATTCCTTCTGGAAGAACAAAGCCAGGGAGCCGATCTTCAACGTACCCGGCGAGCATGGTACCCATCTCCCCCATGCGCCGAAGGTTACGCGCCACCGTGGTGTCCAACCCCGATCGCACCGCGTCGGCGTGGGCCTCTACGTAACGAAGGGCGGCCAGCGCTTTGGCGGCGAGGTCGGGGTCGTCTACATCGAGGGCGAGCTGGGGCGTTCCGCGATCCTCCATGAGGTTGCGGATGCGCTCATCCATGGTGACCCCCACCGAGAGCACGCCGGCCGGCATGCAGGTGACGATGCCATGGTATCGACTCGACAGCATCCACCGGGCCTGTCGGATCACGCTGACCAGCTCGAACATCTCGACCGTGTCCGAGGCGAGCACGGCGGCTCCACCCAGGCGCGTGGCGAGCGCTTCGCACGCGGTCCTGTCGAGCTGCTCCATGCCCACGCACACCACGAACGCACCCGCCTCGTGGGAGAACGTGCGAAGGGCGCTCGCGTACGCGTCCAGGTAGCGGTCTTGTGCCGCAGCCACCTCGTCCCCGCCCCGGTGGAAGTAGACGCTGCCGTAGTGCTCGTCGTCGTAGGCTCCCGATGCCCAGTGGGCTGCCGCCTTGGCAAGGTCGGGGCGCACCGGCCACCAGAACGGGTTGATCGGGCAGGCCACCAGCACGGGCCGCTGACCATCCCAGCCCAGGCTCCGCAGGATCTGCTGACCGACCTCATCGGGCGCGGGCTCGAAGGTCCAAGCGGTGTCGGTGCCGACCCGGCAGGGGATATCGAGCTCCTCCAGGATGCCCCGGGAGGCCTCGTTGCGGGTGATCACGAGCGCGTCCTTCACATACCGACGCACCAAGCGCTCGAGGCCCGGCGACATCGCGCCCGCTTCGCCGCCGTACGCGATGGAGAGCTTGTTTCCAGCGGCAGCGAGCCCCATGCTGCCGACCATGAAGGTCGACAGGGCGGTGGCGAACTTGCTCTTGAACATCGAGCCTTCGCAGGCCACCACGCCGTGCTGGTCTTGCACGGTGTCGTACAAGAACTTCGGGAAGACCCGTGGCATCTGCACTTGCTTCGCGGTGCGAAAGTAGCCGCGGGTGAGCGCCGGATCGTGCACCAAGATCGACAGGTCGAGCTGATCGCCGAGCACGTGCCGGAACTGGGCGATCATGGCCTCCACCCGTACGTCAGCCCCGGTGTTGCGGGTGCCCGAGTAGCCCGCGAACAGCAGGCGCAGCGGATCGCCCTTGCGCCAACGGAGGTGGGCGCGGTCCGGCCAGGTCTCTTTGGCGTGCTCGATGAAGCCCGCCATGGCGATCTGCAAGGCGACGTCGGCGTCGGCGGCGTCAGCCACCTTGCGGACCACCGGCTCCAGCCGGTCGCGCACTCGGGTGAGCCAGCTCACGAGATGCCTTCGGGCAGCGGGCGCTCGGGGGCCGTGTAGTGGTGGGCCTTACACCACCGGTACAGCTCCTCGGCGTACGACGGAAAGTAAGCCGGTTTTGTGCCCAGCTCCTGCACCACGCGGTCGTTCAGAAACACGGTGTCGTAGGTCACGTAGGGCCAGAACACCTTCATCACCGCACCGGGACCGGCGAGCCCGGTGCTGCGTGGTGCCCGGTTCATGGCGCGGAACACCCACTCGGCCGGGGTGGAGAGCTGCGGGGCGAAGCGGCCCGGGCGCTTGAGCGCTGGGGCCAAGCCGTCGAGGATCGCCTGCGCGGTGGGTGAGTCTCGGCCCGAGGAGAGGTGGTACGTGGTGTGGCGAGGTGCCTTGCACGTGTGAATCTTAGCGAGCGCACGCCCCACGTAGCGTGCGTCCACGATGTCGAGCCTCGCGGCCGGGTCGATGGGGATCACCGGAAGCTCCGCAAGCCCAAACGTGGCCCGGATCATGTCGAACTGGGTGGTGGCGGGCATCTGAGGGTCGCCCATCACAATGGACGGGCGGAACACCAGGGTCGACACGTCCGGGAGCAGCTCGCGCACCATGTGCTCACCGAACTTCTTCGTGCGTGCGTAGGGATCGTAGTCGCTGCGATCCCACTCGATGCTGGCGTCTTCCGCGACGTCTTCATGGCTGCGTTGCCCCGCCACGGCCACGGTGGACACGAACGAGTAGCGGTCGAGGCTTCCGCGGTCCTTGAGCTTGCGGGCGAGGCCCAGCATCGACAGCCCGCCGCGCAGGTTGGTGTTGAGACAGGCCTTCTCGGACTTGCGGTTGAGGCTCGCCGCGATGTGCAGGATCGAGCCCACCGCGCCCACCAGGCCTTCCACGTCGTCACTCGTGAGGCCCAGGTTGGGCGCGTGGAGATCGCCCGGCACGATGTGGACGCGCCGAAGGGCCTCGCGAAACGCGTCGACCGAGAGGTGGAGCTGCCAGCCCTTCCAGAGCTTCTCGGCGGCCTCGCGCCGGTTGCGCGCGCGCACGAGCAGGTAGAGGTCGGCGGACGTGTGCGCGAGCAGCTCCTGGCAGGCGTATCCGCCGAGGTAGCCATTGGCGCCCGTGATGAGGATGCCCGTCATGCCACCACCGCCACGGCGGGCTCGACCGTGGGTGCTGCGAGCGCCAGCGGGGGCTGCGAGGGCGGATCTTCAGGCACTGTGAGACCGTCCACCAACGGGAACGCCCACTTCACCATGCCTGGGTACTGCACGTCGAGCCAGTACTGACGCCAGTCCAGATCAGCGAGCGTGTCGCCGTAGACGGGCTGGTCATCGGCGTGAAGCTCCACCACGGCCTCGCGGATGTGGTTCGTGGCGAAGATCCAGTTGTGGTCGTGAATGAACGGCTGGTACTGGTCGAGCATGCGCCGAAGGCGACCCAAGGTGCGAACCTGGTCGCGGAGATCCTTGCGGCCGTCCCGCGCGACGCGGTCGACGGTGGGCCCCAGCCACGAGGCGAGCGGGCCGGGCAGACGCTCGCTCGTGGGCTTGGCCTCCAGCCAGCTCAGCGCCTGCTTGCCGAGGTCTTCGAGTCGGTCGGGCGTGAGCCACCCGAGCTGATCCCGTGTGCGAGGCGACACATCGAGCTGGGCCACCAGGCGCTCCATGGGGCTTGCCCCCGTTCGGCGCGCGTGGCGGCGCTTGCCCAGCGCCGTGAGCTCGACGATGCGCGAGAAGGTGGCCGGGTTCACGTCACCGGAAGCGAACTGCCACACGCGGTGTGCGTCTCCGAGAAGCTGCCTGGCGAGCACCACGGTCATCCACCGACACACCGCATCCACCGGCACGATGTCGAAGATGTGGTCGGCGGAAGAGGGCAGCGCAGGGAACGGCGTGCCGCAGAACCACATGATCGGCGCCGACGTGTTGAGGCCTTCGTTCCAGCCCACGAAGGGCCAGGATCGGGCGCACTCCACCACGCTGGGACGCACGATCGCCAGCGACAGGTCGCGTCTCCCCAGGTCGTGCTCGGCGAGGCCCTTGGTGAACGTGTAGAGGTTGGGCCATCCCAGCTCCCGCGCCCGCTCGGCTGCCGCATCGGTGCGCGCCTGAGGGTTGGGATGGGTGCGCACGATCTCGTGCAGCGCGGTGATCTCGCGATCGATGTCGAAGCGGTGACCCAGCGGCGAACGACCGACTTCTAGGCTCTCGGGCACCGGCCCGTCGCGCATCCCAGCAACATAAGCCGTGGACACGTGGAGCAGGCGTCCCGCGCGGCTTCGCTCGGCGAGCGCCGCGATCTCGGCGGTGCCGTCGATGTTGGCGGGGACACCCTTGCGCGGATCAGGGTGGAAGTCCGTGAGGCCGGCGATGTGCACGAACGCATCGGCTGTCGCCGTCAGCTCGTCGACCTGCGCCTTCGACAGGCCGCAGCCGGGAAGTGTGAGGTCGGCGTCCCACACGGCCAGACGTTGGTCGAGCCAGGGCCCGAGCGCATCGCCGTGCTGGGCGCGCAGCGGCCGAAACGCTGGGGAGGTGTCGACCATCTCGGCCACGCGCTCCCGTGCGCCGCGCTTTCCGCCGCGGACGAGGAGCGTGATCCGCCCGACCTCGGGCGCGTGGCTGAGCAGGTGCGAGAGCCACACCTTGCCGACGAAGCCGGTGGTGCCGGTGACCACGATGTGGCGGCCGGCGAAGATCTCACGCAATGGAGGGAGGCGGGTCAAGCGTCCACCACAGGCCAGGAGTGGGTGCGGGCCAGGCCGCGAAGGGTCCGATCGGGCGTGACGGCGCAAGGCAGCGGTGCACCGGCGAGCAAGGTCGCATCGTGCTCGCACGCTCCGTACGCCCGAATGCGCAGCGGGCTGTGGTGGTGCTGCTCGGCCCACCTCCGAAGCCACGCGCCATCGCCTGCGCCGGTGACGACGGGCGTGCGAAGGTTGCCGGTGAGGCGCCCGTTGGACGCGACCAGCTCGTTGCACACGACGTGGTCGGGTCGCGCACGGTCCACCACGGACTGCAAGAACGGACGCGGGTGGTCGGAGAGGAGCACAACGGTGTCGCCGGCTTCCCGACAGCGCTGCAGAAGGCCCCACCCCGCTTCATTCCATGCAGACGCGACCTGGTCGGCCGCGTAGGTCTCAGCGAGCACAGCGAGGCGATCCTCGGACCAGCCGCCAAGCGCGCGCCACGCGGACCGCAGGGCGGCTTCGTGGCTCAGAGCTGAGGTTCGCTGGGCGGCCGCAGCCAAGCCTACGCGTGCCAGCTCGCCGAACCGTCCGCTCCAGCCCTGCCCCTCGGTGGCCATTCGCGCAGCGCAGCCGAGCGAGGTGCGCCGCACCAGCACGCCTTCCACACGAAACACAGCGAGGCATGTGGAGGGGTCGTGCATCGGATCCCACAGATGGACTGACATGTCAGTCTAGTCTATTGAGGATCGAGCCGCCACCCCGCCGAGAGTGGATCGCGGTAGGATCCGCGGGCCGCTGGGAGAGACGACGATGGGGTTGGGCGCGTGCTGGCTCGGGATCGGACTCGCTCTGGCAGCGGACCCGCGCCCGCCGTCGGACCTGCCCGGGTTTCCGTCCAAGCTGCCTGCGCTGCGCGCACCTGTCGGTGACGAGGGCTTCGTCCAGCTCGGGCTGCTCAACCAGTTCCTGGTGACGCTTGACGTGCCCGCCGGCGGTGAGGCCACGTTCACGCCCACCATTCACCGGCTGCGCGCGGACTTACGGACCAGCTTCGCCAGCGGCGCGCTCGCGTTTCGAGCTCAGGTGGAGCTTGCGCCCACCAAGCTGGAGCTGCTCGACTACCAGTTCACCAGCCGGGTGCATGAGAAGGTCACGCTGGCACTGGGAACCGGCAAGGTGCCGTTCACCCGCTACCGCCAGCAGATGGTGGGGGTGCTTCACTTCGTGGACTGGGCGCTCACCTCGCGCGCCTTTGGGGCTGAGCGGCAGTTCGGACTCTCGGTCTCGGATGGCTTCTCGCGCGGGGTGAACTACGCGCTCGGGGTGTTCACGGGCACCTCCACCCGGGCCTCACACGGGCTGGGGGTCGCTGACGCCTTCGGCACTGCGGTGGCGAACCCGTCGCGCTTCGCCGACTTCTCGTTTCCGGAGCCGATGCACGCCGAGGTGGTGGGGCACCTCGGCTGGAGCAGCGCCGAGGCCACGCCCCTGGTGTCGGTGGATCGTGCAGGCGGACCCGCGCGGGTCACGGCGCTCGCCAGCTTTGCCGTGGACTCGGCTCCTATGGCCCGCACCGATCTGTTCGCGCGGTTCGCCCCTGAGGTGTTCGTTCAGGTGCGACGCGTGTCGTTCACGGGGGTGGGCTACCTCGGCTGGCTCCTCGACCGGAACGGCGCTCCCCAGCTAGGCCTTGGAGGGGCTGTCGGTGAGGTGACCTGGGCGGCACACCGATGGATTGAGGTGGGCGCGCGCTATGCGGTGGTGGCACGCTTGGACGCGCTGGAAGCCGACGTCACCGAGCTCACCGGGGCTCCTGCCCGGGGGCCTGCCCTCCAGCAGGAGGTAGGCGTGGGCTGGGGGTCGCCCATGATCGGCGACCACTTCGACTGGTCCACCGACGTTCGCTACGTGGACGGCCTGTCCGGTCGTGGCTTGGTGGTGCGCTCGCAGATCCAGGTGATGCTGTAGGCGTCGGATCGCACGGTCAGGGTCCGCACGGGCCCGCGGCCTGGCGGCAGCCGCAGGAGCGCGCCTCGATCAGCGCCCTGTAGCGGGCAGCGAGCACGCGACGACCAGGGTCCATCGTCTCAGCCCACAGCGCATCGTGCCCCGCGACGAGCGCGGCACAGGGGAGGGCCGACAGGGCTTCGTCCGAGGGGCCATCGGCTTCGGCGTCGCCTTCCGCCAGCAGGGCTTCCAAGTGTGCCGCGTCGACGAGCGGAGCAGCGGTCGAGGCGACCCGATCGGGGTCAGGCGGCCGAGACGAGGCCGCTAGCACCGAGGTCGTAGCGACAAAAGCGGCGAACGGGGCAACCAAGGCCAACGTCACCAGCGCGACGCCCCACAGGAGGGGAGCAGAGCGCGTTGAGCCTGCGAGCGCAGGAGCGGGGCCCTCGGGGGGCGGCAGAAGGTTGAGGGCTCGGTGGAGGTTGTCGAGCGCGGCCAGCACGGCCCGGGCTTCGGCCATGTCGACCTGGTCGTCGGGTCGGGCTTGCGCGTGGGCAGCCCGATTGCCCACCCGCTGCACGTAGTCCACGTGGTCTTCCACGCGGCGCTCCAGCACCTTCGCGTGGCGCAGCGCCTTACGCAGCGTCTCCAGCGTGGCCGGCGATGAAGAGCCGGAAGCGACCTCGACGCCGTGTGTCTCCGCCAGCGCGATGAGCAGGGCTTCGGCAGCGGCACGGGCTCGCCATGCGGCACCGATAGGATCTTGGGCGGCCAGCGCGGCGTGCGCAGCCGCCATGCGCGCACGGATCTCGGCGGCGCGATGGGGGGTGGCAGCACGGTCCGTCACGGGGTCCTCGGGCAGGGGCGGGGAGCGTATGCGAACGTCATGGTCAGCGCTTGTCGGTGGACGAGAGCACGGGACCGAGCGAAGGTCGGGGCCCGCTCGGAGTCTCGTTGCACCCTTACCTCATGTCGCTCTTGGGCGGCGCACTCATCGGCCTCGCTGCGTCGGTGATGCTGCTCGGACATGGTCGGATCGCTGGCATCTCGGGCATCGTGGCGGGATGGGTCACCGCCCCGCAGCACGACGGGTGGCGCGCCGCGTTCTTGGCGGGTCTTGTCGGCACGGGCCTCGTGCTCGTGCCCCTGTTCCCCGAAGCGTTCGCCACCGCCTACCATCCTGGGCTGCCCACCCTCGCCGTCGCAGGGCTGTTGGTGGGCGTGGGCACGCGCCTTGGGTCCGGCTGCACAGCAGGGCACGGTGTGTGCGGCCTCTCGCGCGGGTCGCCGCGTTCGTTGGTGTCCGTGCTCGTGTTCATCGCGGTCGGGGTCGTCACCGTCGGCATCTTGCGCGCGGCCGGGGGCGTGCCGTGAACCGCGCCACGTCGTGGGCGCTGGCCGCTGGCGCTGGTGTGTTGTTTGCGCTGGGTCTGGCGCTGGGTGGCATGACCCGCACCGACAAGGTGCTTGGCTTTCTCGACGTCACCGGGAACTGGGATCCTGCGTTGGCGTTCGTGATGGGCGGGGCCATCTCGGTTCATGCCGTGGCCTACGTGGTGCAGCGCCGCACGGATGGACCCTGGATCGGCGGCTCGTGGTCGCTGCCCACATCGCGCGTCATCGACCGGCGTCTGGTGGGCGGGGCCGTCCTGTTCGGCGTGGGCTGGGGCCTCTCGGGCCTCTGCCCGGGACCTGCGGTGATGAACGTGGCCACATTCGACCCGGGCACCTTGGTGTTCGTCGCATCGATGGTCGTGGGCATGGTGCTGGAGCACGTCTGGGCGCGCCGCGCCATTGCGCGCGAGGGTGACGACGACGGTGCCATGGTGGTTGCAGGTGCGTGAGCGCGCAGCCTACGCCGACCACGGGCGGTAGGGACCTTGCAGGTCGCCTCCTGAAGGCCAGGTTCGTACGGGCGGTGCGCCGTCAAGCAGATCGAGGGCCCAGCGCTGCACAGAGGAGGCTTCAGCCGATGCGCGTGCACCCGCAGCGAGGCGATCCAGCAAGGCATCGTCCGTGTCGAGCCGACGAATGGCGGACGCCAGGGCGTGCGGATCGCCGGGCGGCACGAGGATGGCGTTCACGCCGTGGTGGAGGTGGTCCACCGTGCCGAGGGTGCACGAGGCGATGATCGGGCGACCGGCCGCGAGCGCCATCGCTGCCGCGCTGATGCCCGCGGGACGGCGGGGGTCGGCGATCAGCGGCAGCACCACAAAGCGCGCGTTGGCGAGGGCCTCGTAGAAGTGCAGCAGTCGGATCTCGCCGCCGCTCTGCAAGGGCGCGGGAACGGCATCCTTCGTGTAGACCGTCATCGGCCGGGTGGTGGGGCCCAGCAGCGACATCGCGCGTGCCAGCGTGGGCCAGTCCCGCTGGTGTGAGCCGCCGGCCACCAAGTACTCAGAGCCCCGCGGGTCGGGACCGTGCGGCAGCTGGGCCAGCTCGATCGGGTAGGGGCGCCAGCTGACCTGTCTCAGCGGCACGCCCGAGCGCCAGTACACGCGGGCACTGCGTGGGAACAGGGCGTGGACCTCAAAGCGTGGGTCTGGCCACCAGCCGCCGTCCATCGGGCGTGCGCCGGGGCGCAACCAGCGCTCGTGCCAGGTCGGAAGTCCCGCCATGAGGTGGAAGTCGCACACCACCACCCGCGCATCGGGTGGGAGGGTGGGGTGGTCGGCGACGGCGAGGGCGGTCTCCCAGCCACCAGCCACCACGAGGTCGGCCCCTGAGAAGTCGAGAGCGGCCAGCCACGGCTTGGTCTGACGCACCACGTGCGCGTGGCGAGCTGGGGTCGTGGCGAAGGCGTCGGCAACCTCCAGTGGGAACCGCATGCCCGGCCGCGTGGGGTCGTCCGACGGCACCATCGCGTGGTCGACCAGCTGGATCTCGCGATCGTGTGGATTGAACGGTGCTGCCCACGCCGTGTGGTGCACCACGGACGCGCCGAGTTCCTGAAGGCGTCGCGCCAGGGACGGGAACGTGCTCAGCGCGAGCAGTCCGTCGTTTCCCGGTCCGTTGACCACATGCACGCAGGCCGAACGGCCCGCGCCGACCCAGGCGGGCAGGGGACCGGGATCGCCAGGTCCAAACACCTTCGCGATGGGCGCAGGCACGCCCTCCACACGCTCGAGGGGGGCGTCGTCGGAGCCGGGCGGCACGCTCAGGCCCAGCCCACCGTACTGGGGCGGAAGGTCCAGCGCGGGCGCTCCCCACGCCGACAGCAGCAGGCCGAGTTCCTGAAGCCCACGCGCAGACTCTACGGCCGGAAACAGCCCTCGCACGTCGTGGCGAAGGGGTGTGGCCCATGTGCCGTTCGTGGTGCTGGGCACGGGAACACCGGCGCGGAGCAGCTCCAGCAAGGTGGCGTCGACCGGCTGCACCACAGCGTCCGACGGCATCGGGATCTCAGGCCAGGTGGCGAAAGCTTCAGTGACCAGCTTCGTGTGGTTCTCGCGGGCGGCCTCCCACGCGGCCTGCACCGCGCCGAGCGCCAGACGACGGGGAACGCCGTGCGCTCTCAGCATCTCACGGTCCTCCGTGAGCGCAGTGAGCCGAACCAGCTCCACCCGGTCTGAGACACCTCCCACCTTCGCGATCAGGGTGGCCACCTCGTCCACATTGTCGCGCAGCAGCACGTAGCGAACGATCACCATCATCCGATTGAGCTTGTGGGCGAGCTCGGCGGCTTCGATCATGTCGAGGAAGCTGCCTTCGCGTCCGACGTGGGCGTCGTGCGTCGACGCTTCTCCACCGAAGGCCAAGAGGGTGAGCTGTGCCACCCCACCATCGCGGAGGCGCTCCAGCCGATCACGCTCTGCGAGACCCACGCCGGTGGTGGTCATGCGCGCTCGCAACCCGAGCTCTTCGAGGATCCGCACGATCTCCGGGAGCTGGGGGTGGGCCTGAGGCTCGCGGTCCGCAAGCGCTACCCACTCGACGCCCTGTGCGTGCAGTCGCTCCAGGTCCTCGCGGACGGCGCTGACGGCACGCGGCGTGCCTCCGACAGGCTGCTGGTCGAAGCGAAACGGAGCGGAAGCGTCCAGCCCGTCGAACAGGCGCAACACCGGGTGAGACATCGGAGCGTCCTGGGGGAAGCAGGCGTTTTGGGCCGGCCCTGGCGTTCGACTAGCTGGCGTCGGCCATGTCGAGCGCGCGGCGGGCCCCCCGCTCCCGGAGCAACGACGCTGTGGTGGCCGACTTGAACTCAACCGCCAAGTCGAGGGCTGTGCGCCCATCGGCTGTGAGCGCGTCGATCGAGGCACCGGCCGTAAGCAGCGCGTCGACGACCTCGCTGCGCGCATACTCCGCGGCCCAGTGGAGGGCCGTGCGCCCGCCGAGATCGGCGCCATCGACAGCGGCGCCTGCCGCGATCAGGGCCGTCACCACGGTGGGGTGACCGTACTCCGCGGCCCAGTGCAGGGGCTGGAGTCCGGAGTCTTCTTCGGTGGCCGTGACCTCGGCCCCGGCGGCGAGCAGCAGCTCCACCACGTCTTCGTGCCCGTACTCAGCGGCGAGGTGCAGCGCGGTCATGCCCTGCTTGGCGGTGAGGGTGACGCTGGCCCCCGCAGCGATGAGCGCGCGAACGATCGGGGCGTGACCAAACTCGCTGGCCCACATCAGGGCGGTCATGCCGTCCTTCTCGGCCGCATCGACGTCTGCACCGGCGTCGAGCAGCAGCTCCACGCAGGCCGCGTGGCCTCGGGCCGCAGCGAAGTGCAGGGCGCGTGACGCACCCCGAACGTCTTCCGCCTCCACCCGAGCGCCGACGCCAAGCAGCAGCTTGGCGATGCCGGGAAAGCCATCGTGGCAGGCCCACATGAGGGGGGTCTGGCCCGTGCCATCAGCACCTTCGGGGTCTGCGCCGCCCTCGAGCAGCGCGCCGACGACGCCCTCGTGCCCGCCGGAGATCGCGAGGTGGAGCGGCCGCTGACCGACGGCGTTGGCGGTGTTCGCGTCGGCACCGCTGGCGAGGAGGGTGCGGATGTCGTCCAGCGCGCCGTCTTGGGCGGCCTTGTGCAAGCTCATCGGGGAGACCTCGTGCTACGGCATGGGAGACAGGCGGGCGCAACGGTACCACGCCGGGCCCCGTCGCGTCGACGATGGCAGGCCACAGCCGGGCAGGAGGGGCCGATGGAGCCGACGGATAGGGGCGTATTGGCAGCCAGAGCCGACGTGGAGGCCGGGCACGCCGCGGTGGCCCGCGGAGACTACCTAGGGGCCCGGGTTTGTTTCGAGCGAGCGATGGGGGCGCTTCTGGCCCACCTCGGGCCCGACCACGAAGAGGTGGTCGAGCTCGCCGAGGATCGCATCGCGCTGGAGGAGATGGCGTCTGTCGCCGATTTTTCGGAGTCGATGCGGGCGATGGACCCCGGCTGGCGTGCGCCCGGCACGGTGGCCGGCAGTGGGGACGCGCAATAGAATGCGGGGCTCGCTCGGGCACCCTGGTCCAGGGTGCGCGACGTGCGGGAGGCAAGGCAGCCCTTGGCCCTGACCGTCGGTACCCACTCCGGTAGTTTCCACGCAGACGACGTGCTGGCGTTCGCGCTCGTGCGCGTGTTTGTCGACGCCGATGCCGAGGTGGTGCGCACGCGTGATGCAGCCCGCCTCGACGCCTGTGATCTCGTGGTCGACGTGGGCGGCGTCTTCGATCCCGAGGCCCGCCGGTTTGATCACCACCAGGCAGCCTATGTGGGCCCGCGCAGCTCGGCGGGCATGGTGCTGGACTGGCTGGAGAGCACGGCCCGCGTCTCGTCCGACCTCGCGACGCACCTTCGGCATCGCATGGTGGAGTATGTGGATGCGGTCGACACCGGCCGTGAGGCACCCCGCATCGATGTGCCCTGCTTTGCGCGCATCGTAGAGGCCTTCGGTGAGGGGGCCGAGACGCCCGATGCCCAGCGCGCTGCGTTCCTCGACGCGGCGGATGTCGCCGAGAAGATGGTGAGCGCGCTTCGGGGCGGCCATGCGCGGGTGGTGGAGGCGCGTGCCGCGGTGCGCGCGGCGATGGCGGCAGCGGTCGCAAGCGGCAGCAGCATCGTCGAGCTGGAGCGGTACCATCCGTGGAAGCCCGTCTACTTCGAGGAAGGGGGGGCCGATCACCCCACCGACTACGTGCTCTTCCCGTCGGATGATGGGAGCTGGAAGGTGGTGGGCATCCCGCCCTCCCTGGGCCAGTTCGAGCAAAAGCGGCCGCTTCCCGAGAGCTGGGCGGGCAAGATGGGCGCCGAGCTGGACGAGGCCACGGGCGTCACGGGCTCCGTCTTCTGCCACAAGAACCGGTTCATCGCTGTGTTCCAGACGCGCGCCGCTGCCCTTGAGGCGCTGCGTCGTTTCGACCTCGACCGGGCGAGGCTCGCCACGCTCCCCCCTTCGGCGTGATGCCGTCTCCCGAGGCCGACGTGATGGAAGCTGGTAAGGCGGCCCTGCCGCCCGAGGTGCAGGCACAGCTTGAACGTCGACGGGCGGGCCGGGGCCTGTGGCTGATGTCGTGGTTCGTGCTCAGCGCGCCTCAGGGCGCGATCTTGGGTCAGCTGGTGGCGGCCACCACGGCGGGTTCGACCGATGTGTACTTGCTGACAGCGCTCGTACTGGGTGCGGCGGGGCTGCAAGTGCTGAAGGCGTGGGCGAGCGTCCCTCGTCTCCTCGACCTGGGCCGAGCGCCCGACGACTTCCTGTGGGGCGTCGTTCCGTTCCTCAACGTGGCCCTGTTCTTTCAGCTCTGGGCTCGCACGCCTGGGGAGGCCCTCCGGGTGCGTCGTGTGCGAAGCTGGGCCACGCAGACCGGCGCGCTGGCTGCCTGGGCGCGAGCGCTCCGATCGGCACCGTCGATGATCACCGTCGGCCTGCCCACGGTGGTCCTGGCGGCGCTGGTGCAGGGAGACGGCGGCAAGCGGTTCGTCGACGCCGTGTTCGCCCGCGCCGAAGGGGAGCTGGGGGAAGGTCTGGCCGAGGGTCTCTGGCTGGTGCTGGCGGTGTTGGCGCTGTTCACCCTGGTTCAGCTTCCGCGGCGGGCCACCGCCAGGCGTGCCTCGTGGTGGCCCGCCCTGCTGCTCTTGCCCACACTGCTCCTGACGCTCGCTGTCGTGTACCGCGACAGCACCACGGGCGGTGCCGGCCCCATCTTGCTCTACCTCGTCAGCTCCGCTTGGGAGCTTGGCCCGGTGGCGTGGGTGGGTGGTGTCTGCGCAGCGCTGTGGATTGCGTCTGCGCGGCTTGCGCAGGCGGGCGCGCCAGCCGGTCTCGGTGCAGCGTGGTCGAAGGCGCGCGGAACGCTCCCCGATGTGGTGGCGGTGTGGTCCGGGCGTCAGCAGGTGGTGCAGCTCGGCGCTGAGGTGATCATCCCAGGCATCTGGTTCTCGGTGAGCTGGGCGTTCTCCGACTGGATTGCCGCTTCAGGTCGCGACCAGGCGGCGTTCGGCGGGTCGGTGCGCGCGGTCACCGGGGCTCGCGGGCGCGTGTTCAAGGTGATGCTCATCGGGTTCTTGATGGCTCAGGCGTCCATGCTGGGCGCGATCTTCGGCATGCTGGGCACCGAGCGAGGTGTGGGTGCCCTGTTCGACCCCTCGCTCGTGCCCGAAGGGGTGGCCACCTTGGCCATGCTCGGGCCGTGGGCCGCGCTGTGGATCGGCACGGTGGCGCTGGGCATCTTGTATGACGAGCGCACGCAGCTGCTCGCCGCGCGTGAGGCTCAGGTTGCCCAGCAGGCTGCGGAGGGCGCTCTCCTTCCAGGCGCGCCGACGGAATGACGGCAAGGGGACTGCTGGAGCTGGCCGCCGAGCGGCTGGCCCGGGGAGAGGCGTGGGCCGATCTGCCGGGTGATGCGCTGGCGTTTGCGCTGGCGGGCACCCTCGTCGGTCGCGCGGCGCTCGTGGTGGTGGATGAGCCGGACAGCGCCGAGCGACTCGCGCGGGGCCTGCGTTTCTTCCTGGCCGATCCCGATCGGGTCATGCTGTTCCCCGCCGACGACACCCAGCCCTACGACGGCTTCTCACCGGCGCCTCAGGTTCCGGTTGAGCGGATGCACGCGCTCTACCGGGTCGCGAAAGGCGACGCTGTGCTGGTGGTGGCGCCGGTGCGAGCGCTGCTCCAGGTCGTTCCTGATGCCGAGACGCGCGCTCGCGGCACGCTGGTGGTGCAGCCTGGCGATCGCCTCGATCGTGACGCCCTCGTCCGAGGCCTCACCGAGACGGGCTACCTCGCGGCAGGTCGGGTGGAGCACCCCGGCACGTTCTCGGTGCGCGGCGACCTCGTGGACGTGTGGTCGGCAGGCATGCCTTCCCCACGTCGCGTGGACTTCTTCGACGACGAGGTGGAGACCCTCGTGGGTCTCGACGCGGCGAGCGGGAAGGTCACGCGACGGGTGCGGCGGGCGTTGTTCCTGCCCGCCCGGGAAGAACGGGTGGACGACGCAGCGCTGCGGCACTTCCAGGCGTTCACGTCCGAACGGGTGTTGGGTCAGCCGCGCCCGGCCGCGCTGCGGAAGCGCCTGCTCGATGAGCTGCGTGCCGGCATCCGCTTCTCGGGCATCGAAGACCACCTCCCTGCGCTCGGGCCTACGATGGCGCCGATGGACGCGTTCTCGAAGCTCGCGCTGTTTGTGGTCCATCCGCAGGCGGTGTCGGCCTCAGCGCGGGATGCCGAAGAGCGCGTGCGTCGCCGCTACAACGAGCTCGGCGATGAAGAGCGGCCGCTGGTCTCGCCCCAGGAACGCTACCTCGCGCCCGGGCCGCTGATGGAGCGACTCGCCGCGGGGCACGCTGTGCACGAGCTCTCCGCGGGGAAGGGTCTTCGCAGCCTCGGCGCGGAGCCTGTCGAGGGGCTCGCGGTTCGCGGTACGGCGTTGGGTCCTGTAGCAGCCAAGCTCGACAAGCTGGCGACCGATCAGGTGCGGGTGGCTCTTGTGGCCCCTTCAGCCCGCCGCGCCCAGATGATGGAGGAGCTGTTCGTCGAGCACGGACTGCGGCTGGTGGGTCGAGCGAGCCCCTTTGACTGCCGGCCCGGCGAGGTGAGTCTGCTGGTCGGCGACCTCCCAAAGGGCTTCGTCGCGAAGGACGCAGGCTGGGCCTTCGTGCCGGCGTCAGCGTTGTTCGGCGGAGGCAACACGGAGGCGCGCCGCCGCGCACATGAGCTGTTCACGGGCTCAGTGGCCCATGTGGGCGAGCTGAAGCCGGAAGACCTCGTGGTGCACCGCAGCCACGGCGTGGGTCGGTTCTTGGGCCTCGTGCGCCTCGACATGAAGGGCGCCGCGCAGGACTTCGCGAAGATCGCGTACCGCGACGGCGACCTGCTCTACGTGCCAGCCACAGCGCTCGATCAGCTCTCGGTGTACACGGCGTCGAAGGCTAACGGCGAGGTCCGACTCGACAAGCTCGGCGGTGCCACCTGGACCGCACGCCGGGGAAAAGTCCGCGACAGCCTGCTCGCGATGGCCCAAGAGATGCTGGGCTTGCACGCACGACGGGAGCTGGCGGATCGGCCCCCCCATGCCGAGCCAGGTCCGATGTACCGCGCGATGGTGGCGCGATTCCCTTACGCCGAGACCCCGGACCAAGCGCAGGCGATCCTCGACGTTCAGGAGGACCTCTCCGGCGACCACCCCATGGACCGCCTGGTGTGCGGCGATGTCGGCTTCGGCAAGACCGAGGTGGCCCTACGGGCCACGATGCGGGTGGTGGAAGGCGGACAGCAGGTGGCGATCCTGTGCCCCACCACGGTGCTGACCTACCAGCAGCACCGCAAGCTGGTGGAGCGGTTCGCGGAGTTCCCCGTGACGGTGGCGATGCTGTCGCGGTTTAGCTCTTCGGCGGAGGCGCGCGCCGTGAAGGACGGCCTCTCTCGGGGCACGATCGACGTGGTGGTGGGCACGCACGCTCTTCTGGGCCGCGACCTTCGGTACGCTCGGCTCGGCATGGTGGTGATCGATGAGGAGCACCGCTTCGGCGTGAAGCAGAAGGCCCGGTTCCAGAAGCTTCGCACCGAGGTCGATCTCCTCTCGATGTCGGCCACACCCATCCCACGCACCATGCAGATGGCGCTCTCGGGCCTGCGGTCGATGTCGATCATGGCCACCCCCCCCGACGAGCGCCTGGAGATTCGAACGTCCTTGGGCCAATGGAACCGCACCCGCGTGCGCGACGCGCTGCTCCACGAGCTGGAGCGTAAGGGTCAGGCCTACGTGGTGCACAACCGGGTGGAGTCGATCGGGCGCGTAGCCGACGAGGTCCGCGACTGGGTGCCCGAGGTGCGGGTCGAGGTGGCGCACGGTCAGATGAACGACGAGGCGCTGGAGGAGATCCTGCTCTCGTTCATGGAGGGTCGGTTCGATGTGCTCGTGTGCACGGCGATCGTGGAGTCGGGTGTCGATCTGCCCAACGTCAACACGATGCTCATCCACCGCGCCGACCTGTTCGGGCTCTCCCAGCTCCATCAGCTCCGCGGAAGGGTGGGACGCGCCAGCGCACGCGGAAACTGCGTGCTCATGGTGCCCGAGGACCTCTCCAGGGATGCGCGCAAGCGGCTGGGGGTACTGGTCGAGAACACGAGGCTGGGGTCAGGCTTCGCGATCGCGGCGGCCGACCTGGAGATGCGCGGGAGCGGCAACCTCCTCGGGGAGGCGCAGTCCGGCAACATCGATGCGGTGGGCTACCACGTCTGGGTGGAGCTCTTGGAAGAGGCCGTTCACGCTGCCCGCGGCCACGTCGATCGCGACCGGGTGGAGCCCGAGGTCGAGCTGCCGCTGCCGGCGTTCTTGCCCGAGACGCTGATCCCCGACGTCGAGGAGCGCATGGGCTGGTACCGGCGTCTGGCCGCTGCGCGCCGTGAGTCCGATGTGGACGAGCTGATCGATGACCTCCGCGGCGAGCACGGCGACCTGCCTGAGGAGGTGCTGCATCTGGCGGGGCGCCTCCAGATTGCGCTGGTGTGCCGTCGACTCGGCATCACCCGCGTGAGCTGGCTGAAGGTGCGGGCGCTCATCGAGTTCCACGCCGCCTCGCCGGTCGCCCCCACCCACCTCGAGGTCATCCTCGCCGAGCACCCGAAGCGCCTCACGGTGGAGGCCGGGCGCAACGGCGAGCGCCGCCTCGGCGTGCGGTTCACCCCGACCGAGAGCGAGCGGCCCGTTCACTTCCTGCGCTGGATGCTGGCGCGCATCGAGCGCGAGCTTCGACCCAAGAAGTAGCGCTCAGGCCTTGGCCACGGCGGCCGCCCAGGCCTTGCGGGTGGCGGTGAGCTCGCTGGCATCGCCGCTCGGCGTGAACCGGCGGTCCACGGTCCACGCGGCACGAATGTCGTCGGGTGAGGCCCACACCCCGGTGGCGAGGCCCGCGAGCAGGGCGGAGCCGAGGCCCGTCGTCTCCACGACCGTGGGCCGCACGCAGTTCACGCCCAGCAGATCGGCCTGCCGCTGCATCAGCAGGTCGTTCACCGAAGCACCACCGTCCACACGCACTTCCACGAGCGAACGCCCGAGGTCGCCCACCATCGCACGCACCACGTCGTCCACCTGGAGCGCGATGCCTTCGAGTGTGGCGCGGGCGAGGTGAGCGGCCGTGGTACCGCGGGTGATGCCCACGATGGTCCCGCGTGCCTCGGGGTTCCAGTGCGGTGCACCCAGTCCTGTGAGCGCCGGCACGAACACCACCCCGCCGGTGTCCGGCACCTGGGCTGCGAGCGCCTCGACGTCGGCCGCTGTGCGGATGATGCCGAGGCCGTCGCGGAGCCACTGAACCGCGGCTCCCGCGAGGAACACGCTGCCCTCGAGCGCGTAGGTGGCCTTGCCCCCGAGGCTCCATGCCACCGTGGTGAGCATGCCCCGGCTCGACATCACGGGGGTGGTGCCCGTGTTGAGGAGGATGAACGCGCCCGTGCCAAAGGTGCACTTCGCCATGCCCACGTCAAAGCAGGCCTGGCCGAAGAGCGCGCCTTGCTGGTCACCGATGAGGCCCGCCACCGGGATGCCGTCCGGAAGGTAGGGCACACCTCGTGTGCGTCCGACCTCGGCAGACGACGGCACGATGGTCGGCAGCGAAGCGCGGGGCACCCGGAACAACGCCAGCAGGCCGTCGTCCCAGTCGAGGGTGGCAAGGTCCATCAGCAGCGTGCGGCTGGCGTTGGAGGGGTCGGTGACGTGGGCACCCGTGAGCCGAAAGGTGAGCCAGGAGTCGATGGTGCCAAAGGCCAGCTCGCCGTTCTCTGCACGGGCCCGTGCGCCAGGCACCTCGTCGAGGATCCACGCAGCCTTCGTGCCTGAGAAGTAGGGGTCGAGCACGAGGCCGGTCTTGTGGCGCACCCGATCCTCGTGGCCCTCCGACTTGAGCCGCCGGCAGACCTCAGCGGTGCGGCGGTCCTGCCAGACCAGGGCTCGGTGGACAGGCTCGCCCGTGCGTCGGTCCCAAAACAGGCACGTCTCGCGCTGGTTGGTGATGCCGATCGCCGTGATCTCGCTCGCCAAACGCCCTGCAGCCTTCAGCGCACCCGTGACCGCTGCCGCTACGCTGGCTTCGATCTCTGCGGGGTCGTGCTCCACCCGTCCCGGCTCGGGAAAGTGGTTGGGGAAGTCGATCGTGCACTTGCCGACCACCCGCACCGAGTCGTCGACCAACAAGGCCGTGGATCCCGTCGTGCCTTGATCGATCGCCAGCAACAGCGCGCCCATGAGACCTCCTACCCGTCGAGCCTACGCCCTCCGTCGCGCCCTGTCGACGGCGGCCATCGGCGGCAGAACGCGCTACCGGCCGCCCGCAGGAGGCCGCATGACCGCACGCGCCGACGCCGATGTCTCCGACGCCAGCTTTGGCGAGCAGTTCCGGTCGTTGCCGGCCGCCTACTGGCTCGCAAACGCGATGGAGATGCTGGAGCGCTTTGGCTACTACGGCCTGCGCACCGTGCTGCCCATCTACATGGTGCTGGCCGTCGAGCAGGATGGCCCCCAGTTCGACCACGTGCAGAAGGGCACGATCCTGGCGTGGTGGGCCATCGTGCAGAGCTTCGTGCCGATCCTGTCAGGGGGCTACGCCGATCGGTACGGCTACAGGCTCACGGTGGGGGTGAGCATCGCCATCAAGGTGGCCGGTTACCTCGTGATGGGCTGGGCCACCGACATCGCGTTCTTCGCCACGGCGGGCGCGTCGGCCACGGTCCCGGGTCACCCCGCGACCTACGCGGCCTTCCTCACCGGCGCGCTCCTGCTCGCGCTCGGCACGGCCGTCTTCAAGCCGGGCATTCAGGGGTTGGTGGCGCAGCACGTCACCGACCGCAACGCGAGCGTCGCTTGGTCCTTCTTCTACCAAGTGGTGAACGTGGGAGGCTTCCTCGGCCCCTTCCTCGCTGGTGTGATGCGGCTGATGGCGTGGAAGTGGGTGTTTGTGAGCTGCGCGGCGATCGTGGCCCTGAACTACCTTCTGCTGCTGGGTGCTAAGGACCCCGAGGCGCGGAAGGACGCAGGGCCGCAGCGAAGCTTCTGGAAGGTGCTCGACGACAGCGGATCAGGAATCCTGGAGCCCCGACTGTTCGCGTTCCTGGCGGTGTTCTCTGGGTTCTGGGCCATGTTCTACCAGCTGTTTGACCTCCTTCCGAACTTCATCGAGGACTGGGTCGACAGCCGCTCGCTGCACGATGCGGTGGTGGCTCCGGCGTTCGCGCTGTTTGGGAGCACGTCGCCCTCCGAGTGGGCCGGACAGGTGCCCCAGGAGTACCTGATCAACATCAACGCGGGCCTGATCATGGCGTTCGCGTCGGTGGTGGGCCTGTTCACGGGCCGGATTCGCTCGATGACCGCGATGATCTTGGGCGTGGTCGTGGCCGCTGGGGGGATCTACGCGCTGGGTCAGAGCGTGTCGGGCTGGTGGATCGCGGGTGCCGTGGCGCTGTTCAGCCTGGGCGAGATGATGGCGAGCCCCACCAAGATTCGGTACTTCGCCACCATCGCACCGCCCGACCAAAAGGGTCTCTACCTGGGCTACGTCAACGCCACGACGGGCATTGGGTGGTCCCTGGGTTCGTTGATTGCCGGTGCCCTCTACCAGGAGGGCGGCGACAAGGTGGTGCTCGCGCGGCGGATGCTGGTGGAGTCCCAGGGCGTCGCGCCCGAGGTGGTTGCGGCCCTCCCGAAGACGGACGTTCTCCCGATGCTGGCGGAGCGCATGAGCCTCGATGCGCACGGCGTCACCTCGCTGCTGTGGACCACCTACAGCCCGGGCGGGATCTGGACGTGGTTCACCATCGTGGGCCTCGTCTCGATGGTCGGGCTCGTGCTCTTCGACCAGATCACTCAGCGTGCGGGCGAGTGGGAGGAGGTGCTCCTCATCGCGCTCACCGGGGGTGTGATGGCGGTCTGCTACGATCCGTGGATTGGAGCGGCGGCCGCGGGCGTGATGGCGGCGCGCCGGCTCGTGGGATCGCGGTGGGCGTGGCGGGGCCTTGCGGTGCTCGGCATCGCGAGGATGCTCTGGATCGCAGGCGCGGCCTGGGCCGCGGCGTAGGGGAGCGGGCCGGGCGGTAGTGCACGGCCCGCTCGGCGCCCTCTACGAAGGACCGGGGGTCTTCGGACCGTTCGGAGGCAGCGACGGCTCGGCCACGTAGGCGCGGTCGATCTCGCCGGTGAGCACGTTCAGGAACGTGACGATGTCGGCGACCTGCTCGCCCGTGAGGTCCTTGCCGAGCTGGTGCTTGGCCATCAGACCCACGGCGTCTTCGAGCGTGGTGACCGATCCGTCATGGAAGTAGGGGCCGGTCTTCGCGATGTTGCGCAGCGACGGCACCTTGAACACGAACTTGTCGGCCTCCTGGCCGGTGACCTCGAACCTCCCCAGGTCCGCGGTGGGGTAGGGCACCACGAGCCCCAGCTTTTGGAACATCTGGCCACCGAGGTGGGGGCCCATGTGGCACGCGATGCAGCCCGTGCTGATGAACGCCTCCAGGCCCTTGGTCTCTTCGGCGGTGAGCGCTGCGACGTCGCCTTCGAGGTACGCGTCGAAGCGGCTCGGAGCGATCAAGTGGCGCTCGAAAGCGCCGATCGCCATGGCGAGGTTGTTGTAGGTGATGGCGGGGGAGTCGGTGGGGAAAGCGCGAGAGAAGGCCTCCTGGTAGCCCGGGATCGACTCCAGCATGGCGATGACCGTGGCCTCGTCCTTCATGCCCATCTCGACGGGGTTCAGGATCGGCCCCTTCGCCTGCTCTTCGAGAGTAGCGGACCGACCGTCCCAGAACTGCACGAAGTGCCCGGAGGCACCGAAGGAGCTGGGGCTGTTGCGGTTGCCCAGCTGCTGCCGAGAACCTGGCGAAGTGGGGAGGTTGTCGACGCCGTAGGCGGAAAGGACATGGCAGGTGTTGCACGACTGGTTCTGTCGGACCGACAGCCGATTCTCGTGGTACAGCATCCGGCCAAGCTCCACGAGGTCCTTCTCAGTGGGTGCCACGGGGATGCTCTTCAGCGGCTGGAAGAGCGCCGTATGCTGCGCGGGTACGGCAGGCTTGACGGCTTCGACGGGTGCCGGCGCAGGGGTCTCGGCGGGCGGGACCGCCACAGGCGCGGGAGCCGGCGAACCACAGCCCATCAGGGCAGCGACGATCATGTAGGGAATCATGGGTCCTCCTGCGGTCGCCGCCTCTAGCCGGTCGTGCGTGCGCGCGAGCCTATGTCAGTGCGATCCGTGACGTAAAGGAGCGGATCGCGATCTTGCGCCGTCGGCGGGCACGCCGGGTTGCGAAGCCGAAGCGCCCGGGCCAAGGCGGGGCGGCGCGGAGGTGTGCGTGATCGTCATGAAGTTCGGCGGGACGTCCGTTGGGGACATGGCCCGGATGGACCAGGTGGCCGCGCTGTGTGCGGCGGAGTCACGGCCCGTTGTCGCGGTGGTCTCGGCGATGGGAGGCACCACGGACGCACTCCTGGAGGCCGGCGCTTGCGCGGAGAACGGCGACTTCGCGGGTGGGCGCCTGATCTTGCAGCAGATCGGTGCGCGCCATCGCGCTGTGGTCTCAGACGAGGCTGTGGCTGCCCGCATCGAGCGCATGCTCGCGGAAGCCGAGGACCTCCTGCAGGGCATCGCCCTCCTTCGCGAGCAGACGCCGCGATCGCGCGCGTTGCTCGCGTCCTTCGGCGAGCGCCTCAGCGCACCGCTGGTGGCTGCGCGTCTCCGCGCCCTGGGGCGGGCGGCCGTGGATGTCGACGCGCGCGAGATCCTGCGCACCGACACGCGCTACGAGTCCGCGCAGGTGCAGCTCGACATCAGTCGCGAGCTCGTCCGAGCGCGCCTGCTGCCCATACTGGGTGACGGCGTGATCCCCGTGGTCACGGGGTTCATCGCCTCCAGTCCGGACGGGGCCACCACGCTGCTGGGTCGGGGAGGGTCGGACTACTCGGGTGCGCTGATCGGCGCGCTCTTGGACGCCGAAGAGATCTGGATCTGGACCGACGTGGACGGCATCCTCACGGCAGACCCCCGGCTCGTTCGCGACGCACGTCCTCTGGAGCGTGTCTCGTACCGGGAGGCTGCCGAGATGTCGTACTTCGGGGCCAAGGTCGTGCACCCGAAGACGATGCTCCCCGCCGCCGAGCGCGGCATTCCCCTTCGCATCCGCTCCACCTTTGAGCCGCAGCGCCTGGGCACGCTGATCTCGGAAGACAGCTCCGAGGAGCCGTTTGGGGTCAAGACCGTCACAGCGGTGCGAAAGCAGAGCCTGCTCACCGTCGAAGGGCGCGGACTGGCAGGGGTGCCTGGCACGGCCCGACGAATCTTCGGCGTCACCGAGGCCGCCGACGTCAGCGTCGTGATGATCTCTCAGGCCAGCTCGGAGCAGGCGGTCTCCCTCGTGGTGCCGGAGCACGACGGTGCTCGCCTCCGCGATCGGCTGGAGGAGGCCTTCCTGCTGGAGCGTCGCGCGGGTCTGCTCGATCCCATTCGATTGGAGAACGAGGTCGCGGTGATCTCGGCGGTGGGCCAAGGCATGGCCGGCACGCCGGGCATCTCGGCGCGCCTGTTTCGAGCGTTGGGTCGCACGGGGGTCAACGTGCGCGCGATCGCGCAAGGAGCCAACGAGCTCTCGATCTCGGCGGCCATTCAGGAGTCGGATGTCCCGCGGGCGGTGCGCGCGGTCCACGCCGCTTTTGGACTCACCCAGCGCGTCGACCTCGCGGTGTTGGGCACGGGGCGCGTGGCGCGAGCGTTCGTCGCGATGCTCGCAGCCAATCGCGACGAGCTGGCTCGAACCCGCGGCATCGCCCTGCGGGTGCTCGCTGTGGCGAATCGGTCGTCGGTGTGGATCGACGAACACGGCGACGCGGGGGAGGCCTGGCAACAGGGCAGGCCTGGGCTTCCGCGGCCGCACGACCTCGACCTGCTCGATCAGGTTGACCGGCTGCGTCACGGGCCGTGCGTGATCGTCGACCTGACCGGGTCCGACACCACGGCGCTCCACCTGGCAGCGGTGGACCGCGGCCTTCATGTCGCCACGGCCAACAAGATCCCGCTATCGGGTGCGCTGGCGGACTCGGTGCGTCTTCGCACCGCTCGCTCTCGCACGGGCGCGCAGTATGGGTTCGAGACCACGTTCGGCGCAGGGCTTCCCGTGCTCCACACGCTGCAAGAGCTCATCGCCACAGGCGACCGCATCGAGAGGGTCTCGGGCTGCTTCTCAGGGACTCTGGGCTTTCTGTCGACGGAGCTGCAAGACGGGCGGACCCTCTCGGCCGCGGTGCACGCGGCGGCCGAACTTGGCTACACCGAGCCCGATCCACGAGATGACCTGTCTGGAAGGGACGTCGCTCGAAAGGCGTTGATCATCGGTCGTGCGATGGGACTTCCCCTCGAGCCCGACGACGTGAAGGTCGAACCGTTCGTGGCGGGCCTGGAGCGCGGACTCGCCGAGGCGCTCGCTGCGGAAGGGGAGGGGATGGCGGCCCGGGTCCAGCAGGCACGCGAGCGAGGAGCCGTGCTTCGGTACGTGGCGTCGGTGGATCGTGAGGGCGCCCGCGTGGGCCTCGTCGAGGTCGACGCGGGCTCACCGATCGGGTCTCTGCGGGGCCCCGACAACATCCTGGTGTTCCAGACCGCTCGGTACCGGGACTACCCCCTGGTGGTGCGCGGCCCAGGCGCCGGCGCCGAGGTCACAGCGGCCGGCGTGCTCGGCGACGTGCTTCGAATCGCTGGCGGTGCCGACGGGATCTAGCGCCCCGTGCTGTAGGGCTCGGAGCTTCGGTTGGCCTTGGCGTTGCGCGCCTGGTCCAGCAAGGCCCGCGCGGCGGCGCGGGTGGCGTCCTCCACGATCAACCCGCCCATCATGCGGGCGATCTCGGCCACACGGCGTTCTTCGGTGAGCTCCTCCACGTCCACCACGGTGCGCTCGCCCTCGACGCGCTTGCACACATGGAGGTGGCGGTCGGCGTACACCGCAATCGGCGCGAGGTGGGTGATGCACAGCACCTGCCCGCCCAGTGCCACCTCGGCGAGCTTGCGTCCGATCGCTTCGGCAACACCCCCGCCGACCCCGGTGTCCACCTCGTCGAAGACGTGCAGCACACGAGGCCCTCGCTGCGCCAGCACCCTCTTGATGGCGAGCAGCGCGCGCGAGAGCTCACCGCCACTCGCGATCCGTCGCAGCGGGCGAGGGGGCTCACCGCGGTTGGGAGCGACGAGCAGCTCCACCCGATCCAGGCCCAGGGCGGTGACCCGTGCACCCTCCCACTCTAGCTCCCCCGAGCGACGATCGAGGGAGGCCACCTCCACCTCCACCTTGGCGTCGCCCATGCCGAGGCCCGCCAGCTCGGACGTGATGGCCTGTCCCAGCGTGCCCGCGGCCTCTCGGCGCGCGTGCGACAAGGTGCGCGCGGCTGCGATGGCCTCGTCGGCGGCCTGCTGGCGCACCAACTCCAGCAACTCCAGCTCCCGTTCGAGGTTGTCCAAGGTGCTCAGCTCTTGCTGCAGGCCTTCCCATCGGGTGGCGAGAGCGTCGGCATCTCCGCCGTGCTTACGCGTCAGGCGACGCAAGAGGCTCAGGCGGTCTTCGATCCACGCGAGCCGCACCGGATCCTCCACCACGTCTCTTGCGCGTCGTCCCACCTCGCGCGCGGCATCCTCCACAGAGGCAAGCAGGCTCTCAACCTGCTCGCAGACTTCCTTGAGCACCGGATCCACGCCCACAAGCGGCTGCAGCTCGGCCACGCCCCGCGACAGGAGTCCTGCCGCCGAAGGCTCAAACGCCGACAGCCACCCCTCGGCGCGGCGCGCGCCGTCGCCGATTCGGCCCGCGTGGGCGAGCTGGCTGCGCTCGGCGACCAGGCGGTTCTCCTCACCGGGCTCTGGCTTCGCCGACCCCAGCTCCTCCATCAGCGAACGAAGGACTGTGGCCCGATCCTCACGGGCCCGCCACGCAGCCGTCAGCGACTCAACGGCCGCTGAGGCCTCTCGCCAGCGGGCGTGGGCCCCTTCGGTGCGCGCTCGGGCGTCGGCCTGCCCAGCGTACGCGTCGAGGAAGCCGAGGTGCGCCGCCGGATCCGCGAGTGCATGGTGCTCGTGCTGGCTGCAGATGTCGACCAACCCAGCCGTTGCGCGCTGCACCTCCGCCGCGGTCGCTAGGTGTCCGTTGAGGTAGTGCTTGGATCGTCCATTGGCCCGAAGGACCCGGCGGACGATGAGCTCGTCGATCGACTCGCCCACCGCGTCACGCACAGCGGACGCCACCGCCACCGGCGCGTGGGTCAGATCGAACACGGCCTCTACGGTCGCTTCATCCGCCCCTGTGCGCACGAGCTCCGCCCCACCTCGGGCACCGAGCACGAGGCTCAGGGCGTCCACCAAGATGGACTTGCCCGCGCCTGTCTCGCCCGTCAGGACCTGAAGCCCCGGACCAAACTCCAGCTCCAGCGACGCGACCACGGCGAGCTGGCGGATCCGCAAGGTGAGCAGCAAGGTGAGGTCCTACCGGCGCCGTAGTTCGGGCGGAATGCCCTCCACCATCGCCTCAAACGCCGCCTCCACGTCGGACAGCAGCTCACCCATCCGACCGACCGATCCATCTCGCTCGACGGACTCCAGCCGGTGGCAGGTTTCAGCCATCCGCGCGGCTCCCACGTTGCCGCTGGAACCCTTGATGCCGTGCGCCGCACGCTGAACGCGAGCCACAGCGCCAACCCGCACCGCGTCCCGCAGCTCCACCAGCCGAGCGCGGGTGTCGGCGACGTAGGTCTCCAGAAGCTCGGAGACCCAAGCGGGGTCTCCGCCTGTGAGCTCCTGCAACTCCGCCAGCTTGCTTCGGTCCCACGAGGTCTGCACGGCACTGCTCCATCACGCGCTTGGGTACGCTGCCCCGCCTCCCAAAGCAACGCCCTCCACGACGGGCCGCGCTAGGGAGCTGCATGGAGGGGCCATGCGCGGCCATTCAGACGACCGGCTCACCGACCTCGAGATCCGGATGGCCTTTCTCGAAGACACCCTGACCACCCTCGACGAGCTCGTTCGGCAGGCCCTCGACGGCCTTGAGCTCGTGCGGGCGGAGATCGGGGGTCTCCGTGATCAGGTCGATGTCGTCGCGGTCCGGGGCTCCCTCGTGGACGAGGTCCCTCCACACCACGGCACCCCGTGATCACGCGTCACGGGACGGGCGTTCACCCGGCCTTTGGGTCGGGTGGTGACGCAGCGCGCCGCGCCGCCCGCCGCTCGCACGCAGTGCCGTCACTGCGTGCATTTGTCGATACGAATGGATTCAGGCGCATTTCGGCTGCCTGTCGTTCGTCGGGGTCGCGAATTTCACACCCGTCTGGTAGGATTCGCGTGGTGGATTCGATCACGTCGTACTTCCCAGCGATTAGCCGGGGGAGGCTCGGATGAAGCAAGTAGCAAAGTTCTCAGTGGTGCTCGCAGCCGCGCTCGCGCCGCTCACGGCGTCGGCGGTCAAGGATGAGTGTGATGATGCGGGAGGACTCTTCGAGGGCGCACAGTCGTTCCTCGATGACGAGTCCCGGTCCTACACGGGCCTTGCCTCCGACTTCCTGGGGCGCGCCGTCGTCACGGGTGACTTCAATGGCGACGGTCTGGCCGACATGGCCATGGCCGCCGATGGCGACGACGACAACGGCAGTGCCTCGGGCGCTGTCTACATCATCTTGTCGCCCAACACGCAGACCGGGGACCTCGTCCTCAGTGCCTCCTACGACACGATCATCCGCGGCGTGTCCGCCGGGGATCGAACGGGTGTGGCGCTGGCGAACGCGGGCGACGTCGATGGCGATGGCCTCGACGACCTGTTGGTCGGCTCCATGGCCACGGGCGGCCTCTCCGGTGGCGCGGGTGTCGCCTACCTGGTCTCTGGGCAGGACATCTCCACCGACAGCGAAGTGGCGCTCGCCACCGAAGCCACGGCCACGTTCTACGGAGCCTTCCAGAACGACCAGTTCGGCTCCACCGTCGGCGGTCGCACCGATGTCAACGGAGACGGCTTCAGCGATGTGATCATCGGTGCCCCGCAGTACAGCCAGGTGGGCTACCGTCAGGGCTCCGCCTACGTCTGGTACGGCCCGGTCACCGGCACCAAGAACGCGGATGCGACCAACGGGTCCGAGCAGGATCTTCGCATCGACGGTGCCACGGCTGGTAGCCTCTTCGGCTCTGCTATCGCCGGCGTAGGCGACCTCGACAACGACGGCGTCGGCGACTTCGGCATCACGGCGCTCCAGGACTCCTCGGGCGGCACCGCAGCGGGTGCGGCCTACCTCTGGTTCGGGAACGCCGGCACGCTGCCCACCTCGGTCTCCGCCTCCACGGCGCAGATCAAGCTCTACGGCAACGCCTACGATCGCGTTGGTCACGCCATCGCGCCTGCGGGTGATGTGGATGGCGACGACCGCGATGACTTCTGGGTGGGTGCGGCCATCCGCAACGCCAACAAGTCGGGCACGGCTTGGCTCTACCTGGGCGGCTCCGGCACGTCCTACACCGGCAACGCCAACCTCTCGTCGTACTACACGCTCAACGGCGGCGAAGCGAACGCCAACCTGGGCTTCACGTTCGCCGCTGGCGACTTCAACCGCGATGGCGATGTCGACGTTGCGATCGGCGCGCTTCGTGCTGCGGGTCAGGCGCTCCAGACCGGCAAGGTCTACGTGGTCTACGGGCCGTTCAACTCGGGCATCGACACGGCCGTGCAGAACGAAGCCTCCGGCAACGTGGTCGGCACGGGCTACAAGGAGGAGGTCGGCTGGGCCTTGGCCGCGGGCGACCAGGACGGCAACGGCTACGATGACCTGTTCATCGCAGCGCCGAGCTCGTCCAACGGCACCGTGAAGGGTGGTAAGGTCGGGATGTGGAGCGGTGGTGATGACACCGCCGACCTCATCACCTACTTCGCGGATGCGGATGGCGATGGCTACGGCAATGCGGCCTCTACGGACGAGGCTTGCACCGCGCCCCCTGACTTCGTCGAGAACGACGACGACTGCAACGACTCGCTGGTGGATGGCGCGAGCTACTACCCCACGGCTCCTGAGCCCTGCGGTCAGCTCGAAGACTTCAACTGCGACAACGTCACCGCCGACGCCGACAACGACCTCGACGGCTACTCGTCCTGCGGGTCCTCCTCGGCCACCACCGACTGCGACGACAGCAACAACGCCGTGAACCCCGGTGCCCTCGAGCGGTGCTTCGTCAACGGCGAGCCCGACGGCGTCGACAACAACTGTGACTCGCTGGTCGACGATGGAACCGCGGTCGACGCGGCCGCGTGGTACCCGGATGTCGACGGTGACGGCTTCGGCGACCAGGCCCAGCGCCGCGACTCGTGCACCGAGCCGGTGTTTGCCTCCGCCTCCACGAATGTGGGTGGCGACTGCAATGACCTGCAGGTGGCCATCAACCCGTCTCAAAACGAGGTCTGCTTCAACGGTCAGGACGACAACTGCGACACGCTGGTCGACGACAGCACGGCGGTGGATGCCTCCGTGCACTGGCTCGACTTCGACGCAGATGGCTACGGCGATGCCGACACATCCATCCGCGCTTGCGGTCTCGTGCCTCCCACGGGCTACGCGAACAACCGCGATGACTGCAACGATGCCTCGAGCACCCTCCGTCCCGGTGCCACCGAGACCTGCGACTTCATCGACAACGACTGCGATGGCATCGACTACCTGGGTGGTCCGATCGACACCACGGTGGCCCGCGCCAAGATCGTGAACGGCATCGACGGTGAGGTCATCCGTCCTCTCGGCTTCCTCGCCGACCAGGACTTCGATGACGACGACGAGGTGGTGTGGAGCGATCCCAACGCCAGCGTCGGAGCTTCCGGTGCGGGTGCGGTCTACGTCCAGCGCGGCGACCGTGCGTTCTCCTCGATCGACATGCAGACCACGGCGGTGGGCCAGACCTACGGCATCAACATCCGCATCGTGGCCACCCGCAAGAGCAGCCGCTTCGGTGAGGCCGCCGCGTTCGGTGACTTCAACAACGACGGCATCGGCGACATGGCGATCGGCGCTCCGGGCGCCCCCGTCCCCAACATCCAGCAGGGCGCGGTCTACGTGTTCTACGGACCGCTCACCAACGGCGACTACACCACGGCGGATGCCAACCTCACGCTGCGCGGCGAGGCCGGCTACAACTACTTCGGTGAGGCGCTGACCATCGGCGACTTCGACAACGATGGTTTCGACGACCTCGTGGTCACCGCACCCTCGTGGCAGGGCACGCTCCCTGGTCAGGGTCGCGCGTACGCCTTCTTCGGCACCGCGATCGGCCTGGGCGGCGGCGAGCGCGCTGCGCTCACCGCGGCCGGCGCCATCATCGACGGCACGGCCAGCAATGGCCGCTTCGGCAGCGCGATCGCCAACCTCGGCGACCTCAATGGCGATGGCTCGGACGACCTGGGCTTTGGTGCCCGCGCCGACTCCACCACGTTCACCACGGGCGGTCGGGTCTACATCAAGTACGGCAGCACCTCCACCTGGATGGGCACCGTGGCTCTGGATGCGATCCTCACGCCGCATGCGGCAGGCGAAGCGCTCGGCCTCACCTTGGATGGTGCGGGCGACTTCGATGACGACGGCTTCGACGATATGGTCATCGGCACCAACCAGGGCTCCGCGTACCTGGTCATGGGCTCGGCCACCCAGCTCTCGGGTGCGCAGGCGGTGCGTCCGCTCTCGCAGGTCCGGTTCGTGGGTTCGGCGGGTCAGCGCTTCGGCGGTCGCGCCGTGGGCGTCGGCGACCTGAACGACGACGGCTACGATGACATCGCGTTCTCGGCCACGGAAGACTCTTCGCTGAGCTCCAAGGCTGGCGCCATCATCTTGGTCTACGGTGTGGATCGCTCCAACCTTGAGTACGTGGTGGCTCCGGGCGGTGCGTTCCTCGCCGACCGCGTCGAGAGCTTCGGCCGCTTGCTGCCTGCCACCACGTTCCCCACCTACAGCGCGGCCAACAGCCTCTCGCTGGAAGGTGCCCGCATCCGCGGCGAGCAGGTCTCCGGGTTCATGGAGTACGTCACCGGTGGTGGCGACTTCGACGGTGACCAGCGCTCGGACCTGCTGCTCGGCGCTCCTCGCGCCGACCGCGACCCCCTCATCACCGACCGCGGCGAAGTGTACGCGATCTCCGGTGGGCCCTACGGCGTCGACGTCTTCGTGACCGACAACTCCGATGCCCTCTGGTACTGGGACTTCGACGCCGACACCTTCACGGACCAGAACCTCACCACGTTCCGCGCCTGTGAGATGCATCGCCCGATCAGCTTCCGCAATCCTCTCGTCCCTGTGCCCCGCGGTCTGGCCGCGCCCACGGCCGAGCTTGACTGTGACGACCGCGACCACACCATCTTCCCCGGTGCGGTGGAAGCGGCTGGCACCGACGGCGAAGACACGGACTGCGACGGCTACGACACGCCGAACATCCTCCCGGTGTTCAACTTCGTCCGCATCGTGCCGGATCCGGCGCTGGCGAGCGACACGCTCACCATCGACTTCACCTACGAGCATGATGACCTCGAGCAGCCGAACGTCATCCCTCAGTACGAGTGGTACGTCAACGGCACGCTCATCCCGGGTCAGACGACTTCCAGCCTGCTGCCCAACTACTTCAACAAGAGCGACACGGTCACGGGCCGCGTCGGGTTGGACGACCTCCGCGGTGACGTGGTGTGGGGCGAGGACTCGGTGGTCATTCAGAACTCGCGCCCCGTGCTCGACGAGTGCCGTGCCCTGCCGTTGACCGCTACGGTCGGTACCGACCTGGCCGCCTCTCACACCGGCCTGTTCGACGACGATCTCGGCGACGTGCCCTTCCTGTACGTCGAGTACCAGTGGGAGAAGCTGGCGCAGAGCACCTTCTGGCTGGAGATTCCCGGCCAGACGGGCCCCACGCTGGAGTCCTGCGTGGAGCGCCGCATCCCCACCACCGACCCGTCGGCGGGTGTGGTGAACTGCACGGTGGGTGACTTCCTCCGGGTGGTGTGCACGCCTCGCGACATCTCGCCCTTCCCGGGCGAGGAGTACGAGTCGGCCGCCGTGGTCATCGTGAACTCCGCACCGGTCGCTGAGACCTGCGTCGTCACGCCCACCGACCCCCGCACGAACGCCACGCTCACCGTTTCGGCGTCGGCCACGGACCTCGACAGCGACTCCGTGACGATGACCTACGACTGGGTCGTCAACGGCGTTCCCCTGGGCCTCAACCTGAGCACGCTCGATGGGTCGCTCTACTTCGACCACTTCGACACCATCGTGGCCCGGTGCACGCCTCGCGACCAGCGCGGCACCTTCGGCAACGTTCTCACGTCGGATCCCCCCATCAACGTGCTGAACACGGCCCCCACTCAGCCCACGTACGCGCTGCTTCCCTTGAGCCCGCGGTCCAACCAGGACCTGCAGGCCTCGCGGATCACGGCGTCGACCGACGCGGACGTGGACCCCGTCAGCTACGTGTTCCGTTGGCAGAAGGACGGCGCGCCGTTCAACAACCCGACCTACCCCACCAACGTGGGTGTGGTGCTCTCCGGCAACACCCGCAAGGGTGAGGTCTGGGGCGTCACGGTCACGCCTACGGATGGCTACGAGGACGGTCCCTCCACCTACGTGCAGGTCACGATCCTCAACACGCCCCCCTCGGTGGATGGTGTGACGATCTCGCCGAACCCGGCCGAGTCGCGTCAGCTGCTGATCGCCAACCCGATCAACTTCTACGACTACGACGGTGACCCGAACCTGAGCATCGTGGAGTGGTACGTCAACGGCACGAACGTCTGGACCGGTCCTTCGCTGGCCGCCAGCTACGCGCTCCGTGGCGACCAGGTCTACGTGGTCTACCGCTCGCACGATGGTACGGAGCTCGGCAACGCCGTCACCTCCGCCACGATGATCATCCAGAACTCGCCTCCTGAGGCCATCGTTCTGGGCAACCTCGATCCCGCAGCGGTGGGCGAGTTTGACGACGTCGAGTGCACGTGGGTGGCCCCGTCGACCGACTTCGATGGCGACAGCATCACCTACACGGTGCAGTTCATCGCCAATCGTCCCGACGACCCCTTCGTCTCGCCCCCCGGCAGCTTCTCGCCGGTGGTGCTGAAGTCCACGTCGGGCATTGCGCTGAACCACCCCACGGCGTGGATCATCGACGACCTGGGCGCTGTGGATCAGAACGATCCCCTGGCCGCTGCGGACCCCATCTACGGCGACCAGCTCTTCTGCCGCGTCACGCCTCACGACGGTACGGTGGCGGGCCCCGCAACGGACTCGGCGTCGAAGACCGTGCAGGACCTCAACGCGCCTCCGTCGCCGTTCATCAACTCCATCGAGCGCTACCGCAACACGGAGACCGTCACCATGGCGGGTACCTGTGTGGGTCGTCCGAACGAGTGCGGCAACCTCTTCCTGGAGTGCCGCAACGAGCTGGGTGACTTCCTCCACTCCGCCGACGCCGACCTGGGCATCTCGGGCTCCTGCCCGGCCTCCACGGGTACGTTCTCCGAGGTGCTCACGCTGCCTCGTGGACACGACTGGACCTGCTGGGCCTACTGCATCGACATCGACAGCAACCGCTCGCTCGACTCGTCGCTGCGCAACACGGAAGTGTGCGCACAGTACGACCAGTTCGAGCTGCGCGGTGAGACGGTGGGCGACTCCACCGGCACGGCGGTGGCCGACTGGGCCGACTTCCAGGACGATGTGTCGGCTTCGGTGAGCTTCACCGGCAACATCATCGGCTCGGGCGTCGAGTTCAGCGACTCGGACGACTACTACTACTTCCGCGCGGTGGACAACCCGACCGACGACAACACGGACGGGGAGAACAACTTCAACATGGAGGTTGGGTTCACCTCCGGCGCTTCGGCCTACCAGCTGCGGGTCTACCGCCAGGGTGTGGCGCCTGTGGGAACCGGTGGTCTGCAGGAACAGTGCGTTGGCGTGAACTACGACTCGTACAACTTCTACAACTACGATCGCGGCGACTACACGCACCCCGACCACCTCACGACCTACACGGCGGATCGTCAGCGCTGCCGCACGGGTACGGGGAGCATCTTCACGGCCGAGTACAACGACTGCCAGAACTTCACCTCGATCTACTACGTGCGCGTCACGCGTGACCCGGCGGCGAACAACTGCCAGCACTACTCGGTGCAGGTCATCAACGAGGATCCCACCTGGCCGTAAGGGTGGGTAGGGTTCATCCCGAAGGGGGCGTCCGCTGGGCGCCCCCTTCTTGCTTTCTGGCGAAGGGTTCACGATCAGGCCTTGTGCCCAGGCTCTCACTCGGTAGAATGGCCACCATGCAGACCTCTCTGACCGCACTGACCGCCCCCGAGAAGCTTCGCCTCCTGCGCTTCATGTGCGCGTTCGCGTGGGCCGATCTGGAGATCTCCGACCGCGAGCGCAAGTTCGTGCACGAGGTCATGCTGCGCATGGGGCTCTCGGCGGACGATCGCGCCCTGGCCGCGACGTGGCTCGATCACCCGCCGGGGGAGGACGATCTCGACCCGTCGGAGATTCCGGCCGAGCATCGACGCTTCTTCTTGGAGGCGGCGCTTGAGATGGTCGCCAGCGATGGCGTCATCGATCCGATGGAGGCCGAGAACTTCGCGGTGTTCGAGGCGCTGATGGACCTCGGTGATCGCTGGGACGAAGAGGACTAGGGTCCGGGGCTCCGGCGGGGTCAACGCGATAGCGGGCTCCACCCGGAGAGAGCCCGATGCGTATGTCTCAGTTGGTGGGTCGTCAGGTGAAAGAGGTGCCCAAGGAGGCACAGACGGCGAGCCACATCTTCCTGTTGCGGGGAGGCTACGCGCGGCCGGTGTCGGCTGGCATCTACACCTTGCTTCCGCTGGGGCGGCGCATCACGGCGCGAATTGAGCGGCTCCTGCGCGAGGAGATGGATGCCATCGAGGGGCAGGAAGTGCTCATGCCGGTGGTGCTGCCTCGGGAGCTCTGGGAAGAGTCTGGTCGTTACGAGTCGGTGGGTAGCGAGCTGCTGCGCTTCCGCGATCGCAACGACAAGGACATGCTCCTGGGCATGACCCACGAAGAGGCGGTGGTGCACATGATGCGCACCGAGGTCACGTCGCACCGCCAGCTCCCAGTGATGGTCTACCAGATCCAGACCAAGTACCGCGATGAAGCGCGGCCCCGCGCGGGCCTGATTCGGGTGCGTGAGTTCACGATGAAGGACGGCTACTCCTTCCACACGAGCAACGAGTGCCTCGAGCGCTACTACTGGCGGTGCCACGAGGCCTACGAGCGCTTCTTCCGGCGGGTGGGGATGAAGGACGTGCTCTCCATCGAGTCCGACACCGGGATGATGGGCGGGAGCAAAGCGCACGAGTTCATGGCCGTGGCCGACGTGGGTGAAGACACCCTCTTCGTCTCGCCCGATGGTCAGTACCGGGCGAACCGCGAAGTGGCCACCACGGCACTGGTGTGGAAGCAGGAAGCGCCGCTGCCGTTGGAGCGGGTGTCTACCCCTGGCCAGACGTCGATCGCCGAGGTGGCAGCCTTCTTGGGTGTAGCCGCGAGCGACCTGGGGAAGGCGGTGCTCTACCGCCACCAGGATGGCGGGTTGGTGTTCGTGATGATCCGTGGGGACCTCGAGGTCAACGAGCCGAAGCTCCGACGGGCCGTGCAGAGCGCGGCGTTGGTGCCTGCTTCCGATGCCGAGATCGCCGCGGTGGGTGCGGTGCCGGGGTTTGCATCGCCCATGGGGGTCAGCCTCAAGCGGTGCCGCCTCGTCGTCGACCCGTCGGTGGCTGAGTCCAGCAACCTCGTGGTGGGCGGCAACGAGGTCGATGTTCACGTGCGGAACTTCAACTTTCGCCGGGATCTGGCCGACGTCATCAGCCACGTGCAGGTGGTCGACGTCGCCACGGCGCGTGCCGGTGATCCGTGCCCCGTCACGGGGGAGCCGCTGGTCGAGAAGCGGGGCATCGAGGTGGGCAACATCTTCCAGCTCGGCACCAAGTACTCGGCGGCCATGAAGGGCCAGTTCCTCGACGACAACGGCCGCACCCACGACTACATCATGGGCTGCTACGGCATCGGCGTCGGACGGGCGATGGCTTCGGTGTTGGAGCAGAGCCACGATGAGTACGGCCCCATCTGGCCGATCTCGATCGCGCCGTTTGAAGTGCACGTGGTGGCGCTGAACTACGTGCAGGCCGACGTCAAGGAAGCGGCCGACGCCATCTACGGTGCGCTGCGCGCCGCCGGCATCGACGTGCTGCTCGACGACCGCGACAAGAAGGCGGGCTTCCTGTTCGCAGACGCCGACCTCATCGGTGTGCCGTTCCGGGTGGTGGTGTCTCCGAAGGCGCTGGCCGCGGGGGAGCTCGAGGTGCGCACCCGCGACAAGTCCGTGCAGCTTAGCGTGCCCACCGACGATGTGGTCGCGCGGGTCGTGGCGCTTGTGGCCGAGGCGCGTGCCGTCTTCGCGTTCTGATGCGGCTGCCGGGCCTCCAGTTCCGGCCACCCCCGGGAGAGCTGCTGCTCGGCTCCAGCGCGCTCGGGTGGCAGCACCTGGGCATCGGTCCGGATGGGCGAACGGCTGTGGCGGTGGAGCGTGGAGGCCACGTCCACCTGTTCAGCTTGGTGACGGGTCGGCCGGTGGCGTCGTTTGCGGGTCCCCCCGAGCCGCGCTTCCTGGCCGTGCTGTCGGCGGGGGTGGTGATCGGGTCGGCCGAGGACGTGGTCTTGGCGCGCGGCGCGCGAGGGGAGCGGGTCGACCGGCTGGGCCTCGCCGGAACGACGGGCGTCGCGGTGTCCCGGGACAGCGCCCGCTTGGCCTTGGTGGGCGAGGACGGACGCCTGCGGGTGGTGCGCGTGGCGAGCGGTCGAGCGTCCGCTGTCGGTGCGCGTGACGACATCGTCGCGGCCGTGGGTTCGTTGGAGGGGACCCACTGGTGGGTCGCAAGCGCGGATGGGGACGTGCTGGCCGTGGACGACTCAGGCCTGGCCGTCACCCCATCGTGGCATCTGGAGGGTCGTGTGGCTTCGCTGCACCTGTGGCTCGGACCCGCCGGTGAGCAGGTGGTAGCGCGCTCCGCGTCCGGCGAGCTCTGGACGGCCACAGGCCGCGCCGGGGAGACGAAGCCCTGCGATGGTGTCGCGGTGGAACTCGCGACCGGACGGCGGGCTGCGTGGGGGCAGGGGACGGGCTCGGTGGACGGCGGTGGCATGTTCCCTGCCACCCAGGTGGCATGGTTCCCCGCGGGCACCCACCTCTTGATGGCTCGGCCCGACGGCTCGCTGGTGCTGACGCCCATCTAAGCAGTGAGGGCCGCCATCCCATGGGGGATGACGGCCCTCGGGACGCTTAGGCGTCGGGAGCGCTAGGCGGCGCGGCGCTGGCGGCGGCGCGCGAGCACCAGCGCCAGGCCCACGATCCAAGCCGGGGAGCCCGAGCCGCTGTTGCTGCAGCCTTGGGTGCAGTCCGTCTCAGGCTTCACGGTGATGGAGCCCTCGTCGCAGATGCTCGGACCGCCGGCCACGGAGCCCTCGTCGACGTCGCCGTCGCAGTCGTTGTCGACCTGGTCGCAGACCTCGGGCTGCTGCGGGTTCGCCCAGCCGTTGTTGTCGTCGCAGTCACCTTCGGCGACCGTGTAGCCGTCCTCGTCCTTGTCATCGCCGTTCTCGTCGATCTCGCCGTCGCAGTCGTCATCGACACCGTTGGTGACCTCGACGCCGCCGGGGAAGACCTGGGCGTTGTTGTCGTCGCAGTCGCCTTCGATCTCGCTGAAGCCGTCGCCGTCGTCGTCGGAGTTGGCGAGGCCCTCGTCGATGCGGCCGTCGCAGTCCTGGTCGATGCCGTCGGGCGTCGTGCCTTCGCTGGCGCCCGGGTAGACCTGCTCGTTGTTGTCATTGCAGTCGCCCTGCAGCTCAGTGAACCCGTCACCGTCGTCGTCGTACTGGTTCGTACCCTCATCGACGAGGTCGTCGCAGTCGTCGTCCTTGCCGTTGGGGATCTCAGGCGCACCCGGGAAGATGGCCGGGTTGCCCTCGAGGCAGTCGCCGCCACCTTCGGTGTAGCCGTCGCCGTCGGGGTCGAAGGTGCCGCCATCCACCGAGCCGTTGCAGTCGTTGTCGATGCCATCGGAGCAGTTGGGATCGGTGCCGGGGCAGACCTCGCGCACGCCGGGGTTCACGCCGGCGTCACCGTCGTTGCAGTCGCCTGCCACCTCGGTGTAGCCGTCGGCATCGTCGTCGTAGCGGGTGGTGCCCTCGTCGATGGTGCCGTCGCAGTCGTCATCGACGCCGTTGGGCAGCTCGGTGGCGCCGGGGTTGGTGGTGCGGTTGTTGTCGTTGCAGTCGCCGCCAGCCTCGCTGAACCCGTCGTTGTCGTCGTCGCCCCAGTTGGTGCCTTCGTCGATCTTGCCATCGCAGTCATCGTCGATGCCGTTGCCCTGAGTGCCTTCCGACGCGCCGGGGTTGACGTTGTTGCCCGTGCTGGGGTTGTCGTTGCAGTCGTTGGCGCGGGTGTAGCCGTCGCCGTCGAGGTCGTCGTCGGGCGTGCCGGCGTCGCAGTCGTCATCGAGGCCGTTGTAGGGGACCTCGGACTTCGACGGGTTCACGTTCGCGTTGGTGTCCAGGCAGTCGGTGGCATCGACCACCAGGCCGGGGCCCGGATCGCAGGTGACGATCGCGGCGGCCGGGTTGTTGTTGCCGAAGAGGTCGCCGTCGACGTCGGGGTGCAGGGTGACCGCACCGAGGGCCGTGACCTTGCCGGTGCTGTCGACATCGAGGTTGTCGGCCTTGCCGTCGCAGTCTTCGTCGACGTCTTCGTCGTCGCAGAGCTCGTCTGCGCCGGGGTTCACCAGCTCGTCGGCGTCATCGCAGTCGCCGAACACGGTGGTGAAGCCGCTGCCGGGCGACACACACGAGATGGTGATCAGGTCGGTGTTGCCGTAGCCGTCGACGTCTTCATCGGGGAACCACACCCGGGTGGTGGTGAGGTCGCCGTCGTCGTCGTCCACCAAGCCGTCGCAGTCATCATCGACTTCGTTGCACTGCTCGATGGCGTCGGGGTTGATCTCGCGGGCGCGCACGCCGTTGATCGTGCCGGAGTCGACACAGTCGCCAGGTTGGGCGGCTTCATTGGCGCCGGTGCAGATCAGGTCCACCGAGGGGATGACGTTGGCCGAGCCGAACCCGTCGTCGTCGATGTCCTGGTAGCAGGCGTCGCCGCCGTTGCAGTCCTGGTCCTTGCCGTCGGCCGGGATCTCGGTGGCGCCCGGGTAGACCGCCACATCGCTGTCGTTGCAGTCGCCGCCGCGGGCCGCAGAGTTGGGGCCCACGCAGTCGAAGGCGAGGGACTCGGCGCTGCCGGTGCCGCCCCACGAGTCGCCGTCGGCGTCAACGTAGCAGGTCTCGGCGCCGTTGCAGTCCTGGTCGACCCCATCGCCCAAGATCTCAGGGGCGTTCGGGTAGATGAAGTTGCCGCCAGGGAGGAAGTCTCCGCAGTCGTCATCGTTCGGCGAGACGCCGAGCGTGGTGCAGGTGAAGTCGCGGTTCGGCGTGGTGTTGACCTGGCCGAAGCGGTCACCGTCGATGTCGAGGTAGCAGTCCTCGAACAAGTCGCAGTCCTGGTCGAGGTTGTCGGCCGGGATCTCGATCGCGCCGGGGTTGATCGACGCCACCAAGTCGTTGCAGTCGGTGTTGAACGCCGAGTAGCCGGGCTCCGCGCAGGTGAGGGACTGGGTGAAGCCGAAGATGTTGCGACCGTAGCTGTCGCCGTCTCCATCCAGGTAGCAGCCCTCGCTGCCGTCGCAGTTGTCGTCGCGGAGGTTGCCGATGATCTCAGCGGCACCCGGGTAGACCGACGCGCCGTCGGGCGGCACGTCGTAGCAGTCGTCGTCGTTGTTCGCGACGCCGAGCGCCGTGCACGTGATGTCGGTGCTGGGGATGATCACCACCGTGCCGAAGTCGTCGAGGTCCTGGTCGCGGTAGCAGTCCTCCTTCAGGTCGCAGTTCTGGTCGCGGTTGTTGGCCGGCGTCTCGACCGCACCCGGGTGGATCTGGTTGTCGTTCTCGTTGCAGTCGCCGGTTCGGGCAGAGATGCCGGTGCCCAAGCACAGCAGGTTCGCGGACTGCACAGTGGCCGTGCCGCCCCAGCTGTCCTGGTCGAGATCGAGGTAGCAGACCTCGCGGGTGTCGCAGTTCTCATCGAGGCCGTTGGCAGGGATCTCGGGAGCACCGGGGTAGACCAGCGCGCCCTGGGGCGGGATGTCGAGGCAGTCGAGCGCGTTCTGGCTCACGCCCGGCCCGATGCAGAGGAGGCCAAACGGAGACGGGGTGCTGGATGCGCGCCCGTAGCCATCGAGGTCGACGTCGATGTAGCAGTCGTCGGCGGCGTCGCAGTTCTCGTCGATGCCGTTCGCCGGGATCTCCGGCTTGCCGGGGTTGGCCGAGAAGTTGTTGTCATTGCAGTCGAGCGCGTTGTCGGCGTACCCGGCACCGCCGCGGCAGGTGACGTCGGCCGTGGCCACGAGCGAAGGGGGGGAGGCGCGGCCGAAGCTGTCCTGGTCGAAGTCCAGGTAGCAGTTCTCGGTGCCGTTGCAGTCTTCGTCGTAGCCGCTGGCTGTGAGCTCAGGAGCGCCGGGGTAGATCGAGGCGCCGTTGTTCGCCGGATTGTCGTTGCAGTCGTCCTTGAGCTGACTGACACCCGCCGAGTTGCACGTGATGTCGGTGGAGAGCTGCGTGATGATCGAGCCGTGCCCGTCGGCATCGAGATCCTGGTAGCAGAGCTCGAAGCCATCGCAGTTCTGGTCGACGGAGTCGGTGCCGATCTCGGTGGCGCCGGGCTTGATCGCTGGGTTGCTGTCGTTGCAGTCATCCGCCGTGGGGCTGACGAAGGAGCCGCCGCAGTTCGGGTCGGCCCAGGCGATGGGCGCGCCGGCGCCGTAGCCGTCGTCGTCCTGGTCGGCGAAACAGGTGGTGAAGCCTGAGCAGGAGTAGTCGACGCCGCCGGGTGCGCCGGGGGGCGTGGGGGCACCAGGGTAGACCTGCGGGTTGCCGTCGTTGCAGTCGTTGCGGGTGGTGGACACGCCCGACAGGGGACCCGTGCACACCAAGATGGTGGACTCGACGGTGACGCCGGCGTCGTTGCCGAAGTTGTCGCGGTCGGCGTCGAGGTAGCAGAGCTCGCTTCCGTCGCAGTCTTCGTCGCGGTTGTTGACCGGCACCTCGGTGGCGCCTGGGTTGATTCGAGCGTCGGCGTCGTTGCAGTCGTCGGTGTTGGAGGACACGCCGGCTGCGTTGCACTGCAGCGAGCCGCTGGTGACGAGCGTTCCGGCTGCGTTGCCGTAGCGGTCGGCGTCGCCGTCCTTGTAGCAGAGCTCCAGCCCGTCACAGTTGTCGTCGAAGCCGTTGAGCGCGACCTCGGTCTGGCCAGGGAAGATGGCCGTGCCTTCAGGCGGGTTGTCATTGCAGTCGCGGTTGTTGCGGGACACGCCCGAGGCCGCGCAGGTGAGGTCGACCGACTCCACGAGCTGGTCGCGGCCGAAGGTGTCGAGGTCCTGGTCGACGTAGCAGAGCTCGGTGCCGTTGCAGTTCTGGTCGACGTTGTTGACCGGCGTCTCGGTGGCGCCTGGGTTGATCGCGATGTTGGAGTCGTTGCAGTCGCCCGAGACCGGCGCGATGCCGACGCCTACGCAACTCGGCGCAGAGGAGAGCACGAGCGTGGTGCCACCGAACCCGTCGCCGTCGGCGTCGGCGAAGCACTCCTGCAGGCCGTCGCAGTTCTGGTCGACGCCATCGCCCTGAGGATCCAGAGCGCCAGGGTAGATGGTGACGTTGCTGTCGTCGCAGTCGGTGCGGTTCGGCGAGAAGCCGTTCGAGATGCACGTGAGCACAGGGGACTTGCCGGTGCGTCCCTGGTTGTTGCCGAACGTGTCGTTGTCTTCGTCGGTGTAGCAGAGCTCGAGGGTGTCGCAGTCGGCATCGACGCCGTCGGCCACGACCTCGGTGGCGCCCGGGTAGATCGAGGGGTTGGCATCGTTGCAGTCGCGCGGGTCGGGCGAGACGCCGGGGCCGATGCAGGTCACGA
The DNA here is from genome assembly GCA_964396405.1 of uncultured Enterobacteriaceae bacterium. GTDB lineage: Bacteria > Myxococcota_A > UBA796 > UBA796 > JACKEO01. The sequence goes on along the minus strand of CAYNFK010000003.1, from coordinate 25,061 downwards.
ACGGCGTGGACGTGGTGGCATTGGGGTTGCCGAAGCCGTCGCCGTCGCTGTCGACGTAGCAGACCTCGGTGCCGTCGCAGTCTTCATCGAAGCCCGAGAGCGGCAGCTCAGGCGCGCCCGGGTGCACGAACGCGTTGTCGTCGTCGCAGTCGTCGTTGTTGCTGCTGACGTTGCCAGCGCTGCACGGGAGCGACGTGGACGAGACCAAGAAGTCGCGGCCGTAGTCATCGCCATCCTGATCCAGGTAGCAGAGCTCCAGGTTGTCGCAGTTGTCGTCCTTGCCGTTGACGGGGATCTCGGTGCGCTCGGGGTAGATCTGCGGGTTCGTGTCGTCGCAGTCACCATCCTTCGTGGTGTAGCCGGCAGCGAGGCACGAGAGGTTGCTGCTGAGCTCGAGCACCGAGATGCCCCAGCGGTCGCCGTCGCGGTCGACGTAGCAGAGCTCCTTGTTGTCGCAGTTCTGATCGACGCCATCCGCGGGGATCTCAGCGCGGCCGGGGTTCACGAGCACGCCGCCTGCTGTGGCGCTGTCGTTGCAGTCGTCGCCGCCGCAGATGCTGCCGATGGCCAACCAGTCGTCGCCGTCCTTGTCGCAGCAGCCGTCGAACCAGGCGCAGTCGGGGTCTTCGCAGTCGATCAGGTTGTCGTAGTCGTTGTCCTTGCGGTCGTCGCAGGTCTCGATGCACTGGGGGCAGTCGGGGTCGAGGCAGTCCTCGAGGCCGTCGCCATCATCGTCCCAGCGGTTGTCGCAGTTCTCGGCGCACTGCAGCGCGATGGTGTAGCCGAAGTCCTCGTCCGCGGTGCACGGGCAGATGTCGCAGCCAAACAGGCCGCACAGGACGGCATCGAGCAGCGAGCAGAGGTCACTCAGCACGTCGTCGTCGGGGCGCTCCACCGACACGTAGTAGATGCTGCCTTCTTGGCACGTGAAGTTGGCGCGCTCGGTGGCATTGCCTCCGTTGATCGAGGAGTCGACGCACGAGCCGGGCAGGTTGGGGTTGCAGGAGTCGTTCAGCACGAAGAGGTCGACGTCACAGTCGGTGGGCTGCACGCGCAGCGTGACCTCCGTGGTGCGAATGCACGTGAGGACGAACACATCCTGGTTTTCGCCGTAGTCGGTGGTGGTGCCGCAGTCGCGGTACTCATCCGTGGTGAACCAGCTGCTGACGCCGCCGAAGAAGGAGCCCTCCACCTCCAGGTAGTAGGGCCCTTTGGTGGCACAGCTGAGCGGGAACTCGCTGAAGTCGCAGGCATCGGCCTGCGCTTCCCGCGGCATCAGGGTGGCGAAGAGGACCGCGAGGGTCGCAAGGACGCGAAGGATGCGCGTGAGCGGCATGATGGAGCTCCGGGGGCGCCGAGGTCGACTGAGCCACGGCATAAGGGGTCTGGAACCCCTTCTCAAGTGCGATGCGGGCCACAGGTGGGGAAACCCAAGATCGCATCGGATTTCACGGTTGCCAAGCTATTTCCCAACGTTCCGATCCAACGACGTGCCATCGATGTGCCAGCACGACGGGCCCACGCTATGGGGCGCGCTACCTTCGGCCCGCCTCACGGGAGAGCTGCCTGATGTCCGTGCCTCTGCGAGCCGCCAACAGCTTGCCCGTCGCCCTCGTCGCCCTCGCGTTTCCGCTCGTCGCCTCCGCCCAGAGCGGTCCGGTGTCGGCGGATCCGGAGTTTGTCGTCCCGCGTTTCGACCGGAACAGCATTCCGGGCGTTCCTGTGGCCGATGCCGACGTCCGAAACACCGTGCGGGGAGGCGTGTTCTTCCAGTACGAGCGCAACCCGGTCACGGGCTACCGCCTCGACGTGGAGGTCGGGCAGATCGTCGTCAACCGCCTCGTTGTTCAGGCCGGTGTCTCCTGGGACTTCGCCGAGTGGGGATCGCTGCGCGCCGTCGTCCCGGTGAACGTGAACTGGGACACGGAGATCCCCGAGTTCGCGGCCGATGGCTTTGGCTTTGGCGACATCAGCGCCGGTGTTCAGTTCCTGCCGGTGCGCACGCGCTACTTCAACCTGGGCATCTTCGGAGACGTGTGGGTGCCCTCGGGCCGCGCTCCGGCCTACATGGGGGAGTCGAGCATTCGCGGTTGGGGCGGCGTCTCCATGCTCGGAAAGCTCGCTTTCGGTCAGGCGGTCACCTTGGATGTGGCGGCCGATGCGGCGGTTCTAGGGCGCTCGGTGCTCGCTACCAACGCCGACTTTGATCTGGGCCCTGAGCTCTACCTCTCGGAAGGGCTCAGGCTTCGCTTGGCCTTCCTCCCGATCGACATCTCGCTCACCCAGGCGTTGATTGGCCGAGGCGGCTTCACCAACTTCTTCCAGGGTGGCGCCGAGAACGGTCTCGAGATCTACGGCGGTGTGCAGGTGCCCTTCCGCGACATCGCGTACCGCACCGACGTGGTGCTGGACGTGATGGCGGGGCGTGGAGCCACGCAAGGCTACGGCACCACCGACTTCCGCCTGTTGGCGGGCGTCACGTTCAGCCGCAACCCGGGGCGCAAGCCCGTGCCCGAGATCGTCAAGATCGAGCGCCCGCCCCCCATCCTGCCGCCGCCCGTGGTGGAAGAAGAGCCGCCCGCCGATGCCGTGGCCGTTCGCCGCGATGACCGCATCGAGATCCGCGAGCCGATCGAGTTCTTCGTCAACACGGCCGACATCAAGCCCGAGTCTCTGCACGTCGTGCAGGCCGTGGCCGACATCCTCAACAACGATGCGCGCATCAAGCATGTCGTCGTCATCGGTCACGCCTCCGCTGAGGCCGACTTCGACTACAACTACGACCTGTCCAAGCGCCGGTCGGAGAGCATCTTCAAGCAGCTCATCCTGGTGGGCGTGCCTTCCGATCGCCTGTCGTACAAGGCCTACGGCGAAGTGCGGCCGAAGATCCCGGGCGACGGGGAAGAAGTCTGGGCCGTCAACCGTCGCGTTGAGTTCCAGATCGTCGCTCAGTACGGCACCGACACGCTCAACTGGCCGAAGTTTGGTCCCACCGAAGCGCTTCCGTGGACGGGTGAGTCGGTCAACGTGATCACGCCGCCCAGCCCCGACGAGATCGAGGAGCAGAAGCTGCGCGATCTCTACGAGAAGCAGCGGCGCGAAGACTTCCAGGATGCGCCCCCCGACGACGTCGACCTCGCACCCGAGGCCATCGAGGTTGAGGGTGACGAAGCGCAGACGCCGCCTGCTTCGGAGTCTCCTGCCGCTCCGCCTGCGCCGGAGAAGGAAGCCGATCCGCTCGATGACGCCCGCTTTGATGGTGCCGAGGACGAGGTCGAGATCGACGAGGGAGGGGCACAGTGAATCGGGTGCGCGCTGCCGCTTTGGCCGCCCTCGCCGGGGCGGCGGGTCTTCCGGCCTACGCCCAGGATGTGGCCGTGCTCGGCGCGTCCTCCGTGCGTCAGGCCAACGCCGACGTGGAGACGTCACTCACGTCGACGGGCGCCTTTCCGAATGTGAGCGTGTTCGATGTGGGCGCCACCACCCCCACGCTGGCCCAGCTTCAGGCTTTCGATGCCGTGCTGGTCTACACCGATGACCTGCCATTCCAGGATCCCGCCGCTTTCGGCAACGTGCTGGCCGACTACGTCGATCAGGGCGGTGGGGTTGTGCTCGCGGGCAACGTGTTCATCCCCGGCACCGAGATCGGCGGGCGGTTTGGCGCGGGGGCGTACAACCCGCTCACGGCCAACGGCCGACCCGCGGAGGCCGTCGAGAGCAAGCTGGAGCTCGTGGCCCCGAGTGATCCCGCCGTGCGGTTCGTCGTGCGCGTGTACGGCGGAACGAGCAGCCCGCACGCTTCCGGCCTGTCGGTCCAGCCCGGAGTGAACCTGGTGGCCACGTGGTGGGATGGCGATGACGCCACGGCCCCGGAGACCCAGGAGCCCTTCGTCGCTCGACGCTTCTCGCTGCAGCGCGGCAGCATCGTGGCGCTGAACTTCCACCCCGTGTCGGATCGGCTGTTCCCAGGTCACTGGAAGGACGTCAGCGACGGCGAAGTCCTGATGGGCGCAGCGCTGCTCTACGCGGCCAAGCTCTCGCCGGTGTGCGTCAACACCAGCCTGCAGCGCGACATCAACTGCAACACGGTGGATGCGGCGGATGAAGGATTCGTGGATCTCGCCGATCCGGTCTGCCTCTTCTGGTTCACCGAGAAGGGCTACTACCGCATTGACGACTACTTCGACTACGGCTTCTACGGCTGCGCCATTCCCGTGCTGGAGGTGCCGCCGCCTCCGATGATGCCGCCGCCCGATGCCGATGACGACGGCTTCGTTCGACACGACCAGATCCCGGTTCCCGTGCAGATCGAGGACCCGTTCAATCCCACCAGCGGCACCTACACCACGGTGGCGTTTGTCTGCGACAACTGCCCGGAGAACGCCAACCCCGATCAGCTCGATGGTGACTGCGACAACATCGGCGATGAGTGCGACATCTGCCCCACGGTCCCCGATCAGGGCAACGATCCGCTCATGCAGGGCGATCTCGACCAAGATGGTGTCGGCGACTTCTGCGACAACTGCCCGATCGTGCCCAACCCGGATCAGTCCGACGCCGACTTCGACGCGATCGGTGATGTCTGCGACTTGTGCCCCGACACCTTCGATGTGTCGGCCGCCGACAGCGACGGCGACTTCCGTGGAGACGCCTGCGACAACTGCCCGTTCGCGGCCAACGGCGACCAGCGAGACTCGGATGCAGACGAAGCCGGCGACGCATGCGACGTGTGCCCCTTCGTGTCCGACCCGCTCCAGCTCGTGAGTGACGACGACTTCTACGGCGACGCCTGCGATGCGTGCCCCTATGTGGACGATGTCATCATCGACGCTTCGGCGGGCGGCATCGAGTGCAACGCGGCGGGCCGCACCAACCAGCTCGTCGTCGATGCCGGCGGCGGCCAGATCTACACGATCTGCCAGGAAGATGTCGATGGCGACGGTGTGGGCGACAAGTGCGATGTCTGCATCGACATCCCGGACCCGCTCCAAGGTGATCGAGATGGTGACCGTGTGGGCGATGCCTGCGACAACTGCGCGCTACGCACCAATCCCGAGCAGGATGATGAGGATCGGGATGCCGCAGGCGATGTCTGCGACAACTGCCTCGGTGAGGCCAACGGCCTGCAGCGCGACGCCGATGGTGATGGCGTTGGCGATCCCTGCGACACCTGCATCAACGAGTGGAACCCCGAGCAGGTCGACCGCGATGGTGACGGCGTCGGGGATCGGTGTGACGCCTGCCCTCTCGATGTGGACCCTGCTCAGCTGGACTTCGACCAAGATGGGGTCGGGGATGTGTGCGACAACTGTCCCACGCTGAACAACCCGGTCCAGGAGGACGACGATGGTAACGGCCGCGGCGACATCTGTGACATCCAGATTCGTGGTGGCGCCGAGCAGTACGAGGTAGCGTGCGGCGGTGGGCCCGCCGGCAGTCAGGGCGCTTCGGTTGCGCTGATGGCGCTGCTCTGGCTCACCCGCCGTCGTCGTCAGGAGGTCGCGTGATGGTGCGCCTGCTCGTCACGTTCGGGCTCCTTCTCCCGCTTCCGGCGCTCGCCCAGGACGATCCGGTCGATGTGGTGCTGCTCGGCACGCCGTCTACGTGGATTCATCAGGCCGATGTGGCGTCTGCGCTGCTCGCGGATGGCCGCATCGCAACCGTCAGCTCGTTCGAGCTCACCTCGGCCTCGGCTGAGCCCATCGACTTCACGCTCTACGACGCGGCCTTCGTGTGGACTGAGGTGCCCTTTGCGCCTGCGGGTCGCGCCGTCACGCTGGGCGATCAGCTGGCCGACTTCGTGGATGCGGGCGGCGGCGTCGTGGTGGCGGGCAACGCATTCGCGCAGGGAACGGCCTTGGCCGGTCGCCTGGTCACCGATGGGTACCTACCGCTCACGGTGGCGGGTACCCGTTCGGCGGCACTCGGTCGGCAGCGCGGTGTGGTGGCTCCGCTGCCCAACCTCGGCATTCACGAGACGCTGCTCAACGTGGTGCGGTTCTACGGTGGAACGGGATCGTTCCGTACCCGCGGCATCTCGCTCACCGCCGATGCGCTCACCACCTACCGCTGGGAGGATGGTGATCCGCTCGTGGTGGTGAAGGAGCCCTCCAACGGGCGCGTCGCGGCCATGAACTTCTTCCCCGTGTCGAACTCGCTGGCTGCGGTCTACTCGCCCTCCGAGCCCAACTGGGACGTGCTCACCGACGGTGCCCAGCTCATGACGAGCACGGTGCTGTGGACGCTCAACCTGATCGAGCCCTGCCTCAACACGGTGCTGCTGCAAGACCTCAACTGCAACGGCCTCGACGAAGCGTTTGAGGGTCCCATCGATCCCCTGGCCTTCGAGTGTGACCAGAGCCCGCAGCCCAACCAGGACTGGTACTTTCTCTACGAGCGGTTCGGCTGTGAGTACGAGGTCTCCACGAACGACCAGGATGGCGACCTGCTCGGGGACCAGCCCGTGCAGATCTTCCCGGACGAGGTCACCCCCAGCCCGTTCCCCGACCTGCGTGGGCCCACGTGCGACAACTGCCCGGCGGACTTCAACCCCGATCAGCGCAACCTTGAGTGCGATGGTGCCGGCGATCCGTGCGACTCCTGTCCCACGCTCGAAGACATGGGCATGGATCAGGATGCCGATGAGGTCGTCGACGACTGCGACAACTGCCCCGGGTTCCGCGAGCGGCCCAACCCCGACCAGTCCGACGTCGACTACGACGTGCTCGGCGACGTGTGCGACAACTGCCCGAGCCTCTACAATCCGGACCAGGCCGATGGTGGGCTGGTCACGGGAGAGGAGGAGACGGCCACTTCGCCCTCGCCCGACCAGTTCCCCACCGACGGTGTGGGCAACGCGTGCGACAACTGCCCCGACCTGTGGAATCGTGATCAGCTCGACTCCGACGGCGATGGCCTCGGCGATCGCTGCGACAACTGCGGCAACACCCCGAACGTCGACCAGCTGGATGCGGATGCTGACGGCCTGGGCGATGCCTGTGATCCTTGTCCGCTCGACCCGGTGATCGATCCGACGGATGACGACGCCGATGGCGTGGGCAACCGTTGCGACATCTGCCCTGGGGATGCCGACCCGCTTCAGCTCGACGTGGACGCGGACGGACGGGGCGACGCCTGCGACAACTGTTTCGACATCGAGAACCCGGCGCAGGCCGATGGTGACGGTGATGGCACGGGCAACGAGTGCGACAACTGCGTGCAGGATCCGAACGAAGATCAGGCCGATGTGGACGGCGACGGCATCGGCGACGCTTGCGACAACTGCCCCGACCTGCTCAACCTCGACCAGTTCGATGTGGACGATGATGGTGTCGGCGAGCTGTGCGACGTGTGTCCTGGTCTCACCGACCTGGATCAGCGCGACCGGGATGGTGACGGCGTAGGTGATGCCTGCGACAACTGCCCCTCGGCGAAGAACGGGCTCCAGGCCGACGAAGATGATGACGGGGCGGGTGATGCCTGCGACGTCCAGATCCGTGGCGGCGGCACGCTCGCCCGCTGCGCGACCCTTCCGGGGCCGGCGTTCGGAGCTTGGCTCGGTGTGCTGGCGTTTGCCACGGCGCGCCGACGCCGTCGCTGAAGAGCGTTCGCAGCCAGGCTGGGCGGCGCTACGGGGCGGTGCCTAGCCGAGCGTCGAAGGGTCGAGTCAGCCAGCCGAGCGCATCGCGCTCGGCGAGGCCGATGTCCACGAGGGTCTTGAGGGACCACAGTCCGGCCAGCGTGGGTGGAGACGTGGCGGCGAGCATGGCCGGCGTAGCGAGCGCGGGCAGCGGTGCGAGCGTGCGCATGGGGTGCACATGCACAAAGTGCGCGAGCGCGTAGCGGGTCCAGCCCGGGCTGCGCGGCGCAAGGATGCCGTGCGGTGTGGCCTGAAACAGGCCGCCCGTGAGCCACTCCAGCTCTTGGCCCACCTGCACCACCAAGCGCCCTGGCCCAGCTTGACCCTTCACCACCCGTCCTAGGGGATGCCCGGGCGTGGGGCGACAGCGCAGGAACAGCCCTGACTGGTCATCGGGCGCTGGCTTCACCTGACCCGAAGGCGAGATGAAGCGTCCGCCGCCGAGCACGGTCACGAGGTTGAAGTCGGTGTGCTCTTCGCCCCACAGCACACCCGCATCCACCTGCTCGGCGGTGAGCGGAAGGTAGCGGAGCGCGCGGGTGAGGTGGGCAGCTCCTGGCGTGAGCTCCACGAGGGCCCCACCATCGAGTCCGAGTGCGTGCTCCGCGGCACCGAGCACGGCGAGTCCGGCCTCGTGCAGCGCTCGTCCAACGGCGAGGAGAGAGGGCTGGAGCTTAGGCGCTGTGGAGGGCCAGACGTTGTCACACAGCAGCGCCGGCCAGTAGGGCTTGGCGGCCGGATCCATCGGCAGGGGAGCAGCGAAGTAGGCCTCCTTGAAGTCGGGAGCGCCCGAGGCCAGCACTGCGTGCTCGGTGTTCGGCGGCGTCCAGCCGCGCTGGTGCCCGAGGTCGGGACGCAGCACCTCGCGCTTGACCGCCTCGGGCTGGTCGCAGAACGACGAGAAGGCCTCGAATGTCGCGTCGAGGTCGGCTTGGGTGAGTCCGTGGGAGGTGACCGCCACCAGTCCCAGCTGACCGAAGCCCTCCCGCACCGCCGCTGCGGCGCGTGCACGACGTGCCGGATCCGAGGAGGCAGCGTCGTCGAGATCAAGCTCGGGGACCAGGCCCAGCGCGTCCATGGTGTTGCTCCTGCGCCGCGGTATCGACGTGGAGGCGCAGCGTGCAACGCTCACCGAGCCGGCAGCTTGCCCAGCTCGAACCGCAGGGCATCCTCCAGCTCCGGAAAGGCCCACCGAAACCCAAGCGCCTGGAGGGTTGAGGGCCTGATCTGCGCACCCTCGATCACCAAGGCCTGCCCTTGCTCTCCGAGGGCGGCACGCACCGCGATGCCGGGCGCAGGCAGCCAAGCGGGGCGCCCAAGGACATCGCCGAGGGTCTTGGCGAACACGGCCTGAGTGACGGGGCTCGGTGACACCGCAGCGAACGGGCCGGACCAAGTGGGGCGAATGGCGGCGTGGGCCAGCATCGCGGCGAGGTCATCGAGGGCGACCCACGGCACGCCCTGCTGTCCCCCTGCGATCGGACCCCCAAGGCCGAGCCGTGCGCTGGGAAGAATCGCGCTGAGCATGCCGCCGCGACCGGCCACCACGATGCCGATCCGCGGGTGGACGACCCGCAGTCCGGCGATGCGGGCGGGCTCCGCTGCCGCCTCCCAGGCCAGGGCCGTCTCAGCGAGGAAGCCGGTCCCGGCGGGTGCGCGGTCATCGATGGGGTGGTCTTGGTGCCCCCACCACCCCACGGCCGACGCAGAGACGAGGTCGATCGGGCGGCCCGTTCGGACGATGGCGTGGGCAAGCGCCGAGGTGGGTCCCACCCGACTCTGGCGCAGGAGGCGCTTGCGCTCGGGGGTCCAGCGGGGCCCCGAGATGGGCTCCCCCGCGAGGTGCACCACGGCGTCGACGGTGTCGAGCGACCCTTCGGGTGGCCCCTGATCCGGGTCCCATAGAACCGTCTTCGGTCCGCCACGGCTCCGGGAGAACGTGAGCACGTCGTGGCCGAAGCTTCCCAGCATCGAAGCGAGGGCGCTGCCGACGAGGCCCGTGGCCCCCGTGATCGCGACGCGCTTCGATGGATGGTCGGCCAGCTCCGCGAGCCGCGCCAGGTCGTCGCCGATCCGCCGCGCACGGAAGGCCCGCCAGCTCGGGTGCGCCTGGGGCCCTTTGGACATGGCCTCGGGCAGCGTCAGCACGAGGTCCTGGTCGTCCGCGTCCACCCGCAGGGCTCCGGGCGGGGAGGGGACCTCCGCAGGGCTCCAGGGGCTGCCCAGGCGTTCCCAGGTGGCGGGACGCTGCCACCACGCGTGCACTTGCTCGGCCGTGAGGCCCGCCACGCGCAGGGTGTCCGACACCTACGGTCCCAACGGGATGCGCTGCTCGACCGTGCCGTAGGCGTCGGAGGTGAGGCAGATCACCGTGTGCAGCGGGATGTCGACGTGGGGGCACTCTTCGGGGGGCGTGCCCTTGAGGTAGCTGTAGATCGCGCGAAGGACGGCCTGGTGCGCGACCACAAGAACCGGCTGCTGCTGGCGTTCCAGCTCCAAGATCACCGGCTCCACCCGCGCGATGAGATCTTGGTAGGATTCGCCGCGCGGGTAGCGGTAGGTGAACTTGTGGGTGCGGCGACGCTCCGCATCTCGGGGCATCTCGGCCTTGATCTCGCTGTAGGTCATGCCGTCACACTCCCCGGCGTCGATCTCGTCGAGCAGCTTCCAGGAGCGCGTGGCCCGACCAAGCGGCTTCGCCGTGATGCAGGCGCGCTTGAGCATGCTCGTCCACACCGCCGAGGGTGCCGACTCTTCCGGGAGGGACGCCACCCACGCCGCGAGCCGCGTGGCGTACTCCGCTCCGTCCGCTGAGAGCCCAGGGTCGCCCCCCACGCGGTCTTCCAGGTTGAAGGTGGACTGACCGTGGCGGGTGAGGAAGATCGGTCGGGGCGTGTCGTGCAGGTGCAGGAGGTACGAGACGAGACGGCCGGGGAGGTAGCCGTAGATGTTGCACAGCTCGACCCGCTTCCCGAGGTCGATGATCCGCACGTAGCTTCCTTCGTCGGCGGACACGGGCTCGTACACGCGCTCGTAGTGAGCGATTCGGGCGAGGAAGTCGGCCACCGCTTCTTCGGGATCCCGGCCGGCGTAGTCGGGGCTGCGGACCTTGGTGGTGCGCACGTTGCGCTCCACGATGTCGGCGCCGGTGACGGTGATCTCGACGAACAGCACCTGGATGCCACGCGCTTCGCAGCGCTCGCGCACGTGGGCGCGACGGTGCTTCTGGCTGTTCGTGGCGTCCAGGATGCCGATCTCGCCGTTGCCGCTGAGCCAGCTGACCATCTCGTCGACGGCGGCGTTGGCGACCCGCTCTCTCGTCGCGACGGCATCCAGGTCGTCAGGGTCGAAGAAGTCGGCAGACTGGCCGGCGCCGAGGGCCTTGCGTCGGTAGTCGCCCACGTTGAAGCTGCGGGCACGGTAGCCCTGCCAGCCCAGGTACCGGGCGATGCGGCGGGCGGTGAAGGTCTTGCCCCGTGCGGGGAGGCCCACCATCACGATGGCGAGCGGATCGAGGTCGACGGGACGCCAGGTCACGGGCACTCCTGCCGCAAGGTCTTGCCCCGAATCGTACGACTTGCCCACCTTCCGACACAGACCGTTTCCCGCTCGCGATACAACGATGGGATGTGGAGGTCGCGTGCGTCGAAGCTTGTGGGTGACATGCGTTGCGCTGACGGCCTGCGCGCCGCCCCCAGCGCCCGAAGAGCTGAGCGACCTGTCCCGCTACCTCTACCAGGCTTGGGATTCCGAAGATCCCCGTGTTCAGGCCAACGGGCTGCAGAACCTCAACACGTTCCTCCAAGGGTCCGGTCTCTCTCCGGAGCAGGGCCTCGGCGAGCGCTCGTGGACCGTGGACCTGCTCAAGCCCGACGACGTGGCGGCGATCGATCGCCCCGATCGGCCTCTGAGCGACTGCATCGGCGTCTCGGTGGCTTTTGCGAGCCGCTGGCCCGTGGGGGATCACGCCAAGCTGCAGGCCGAGGTGGATCAGCTCCCGGCGGAGCCCACCGCCGAGACCTACGTGCGCAGCTTCCCCGAGGCGCAGGCCGCCTGCTTCCCCGACCAGTCCTGCGACGTGATGGTCACGGTGAACGATGCGCGGCGTGCCAACATCTTCATCGCGGCCGACTTCATCCTCTACAAGAACTTTCGCTGGGTGCCGTTCGAGGACGACGAGGGGGTGGAGCGGATGGGCTTCTACTCTCGGTCGTGGTTCGCCGAGTCGTGGCCCGGCGATGGCGGTCGTGGCACGCTGTGGCAGTCGTACTCGATCGACGTGTGGATCGAACAGCCCGATGGCAACGCCTTTCGTTACCAGACCCTGTGGTCGGAGACCGAGCTCGCGCTGGCCGGCGTGACCGAGGACATCGTCAAGGGCACGGTGACCTCGGGCACCGACGGGGCGATGAACGCCGGCGACAACGCCATCGGCGTGCAGTACCACGGCGAAGAGCCTCAGTAGCGAGGCACCGCTGCGTCCACCTGGGTGGACCACGCGTCGATGCCGCCCGAGAGGTTGAACACCTGCCGGTGGCCGCGTCCGAGGAAGTGCTGGGCGGCGTGCTGACTGCGCACCCCGTGGTGGCACTGGAACACGATCGGCTCATCCTTCGGGAGCGTGGCGAGCCAGGCATCCGTGGCCTCGTCGAGCAGTCGCGCGCCTTCGATCCGCGCCAGCGCCCACTCCTCATCCGTGCGCACATCCAGCAGGTGGTGCACGCGGCCTTCGGCACGCCATGCCGCCAGCATCTGCGGCGTGAGCGGCTGGACCCTCGCCGGCTCATGCGGGTTGGTGACCACCAGGCCCGCCCCTTGGGGGCCTGAGACGAAGTCCATCGTCATGCCGTCGCTGCGGCGCGCGCTGGCGCGGTCGAGCACCAACCGGACGCCGTTGGTGGTGACGCTCACATCGCCGGGACCGAGGCCCTCGACCTCTTCGAACTGGTAACGGAAGTGGGCATCGACGCGGAGGCGGAGAGGAACGTCTTTCCCTTCAACGACCCCGCGGATGCGGTCCCGCGCGGCATCGGTCAAGGTGATCTTCGGGGCCAGGGGGCCTCGGTGCTTCACCACGTTGAACAGCTCGCCGCTCTGGTGCAGCTGCGCCACGATGTCGGCCCCGCCCACGAACGCACCATCCACCCAGAGCTGCGGGAAGGTGGGCCAGTCGGCGTAAGCCTTCATCGACTCGCGGAGCTGAGCGTCGGCGAGCACGTTGTGGGTGGTGTAGTCGTCGACGAGACCATCGAGGATCTCGACCACCCGCGCCGAGAACTGGCAGTTGGGGGCGTCGCGGGTGCCCTTCATGAACACAACGACCTTGTCGGCGCTCACCAGGGCATCGAGGCGGGCGCGCATGGCTTCGGTGAGATCGGCCGACATGGTGGCTCCAGGGCGAGCGGGTAGGGTAATCACGGCCCGAGGCGGCGGCGATGGTGGAGGGTCCACGAACGGGTCTTGAAGGGCCCCGCGAGGCCGAGGCGGTGGCCCGGTTCACCACGGACCCGCTGCCTGCTTACCGCTACGTGCCCGGGAGCGGTCCGCACCCGTTTCGGGATCCCACGGGCCACGCCTACGAAGGCGGAGGCGCTCCGCTGGCGGCTCGCTGGGTGCCGGGCCCGTGGCAGGCTGACGCCGCGTTCTTGCGGGGACTCGACCTGCTGCACGGGCGCTACCTCTGGGAGGCGCATGAGGTGTGGGAAGGCGCGTGGCGGCAGGCGCCCGCCGATGGACCGCACCGCCCCCTCCTGCAGGGGCTGATCCAGGTCGCGGCTGCGCTGCTCAAGCGTCACCAAGGCGACCGACGCGCTGCGGTCGCGTTGGCGAGGCGAGCGGGAGAGCACCTGCGCGAGGCCGCGCGACTCGGTGGCGAGGTGGTCCACGGCGTGGCCCCCGAGGTGGTGGCGTCTTGTGTGGAGGATGCGGTGCGCGGGGAGGGCTGGGTGGTGGTTCGCGTGCCGGGTCGAGCGCCACTCCGGGTGGTGGCGGGTGCCGTGGTGGCGGAAGGTCGGGTGCTGGCGGCGCTGCGACCGCCCCACGCCAAGCGCGGCGGCCTGTGGGAGCTGCCGGGCGGGAAGGTCGAGGCGGGGGAGTCCGACGCCGAAGCGTTGGTGAGGGAGCTTCGCGAGGAGCTCGACGTGGAGGTGCGGGTGACCGACGCGGCCTGCGGGGAACACGTGCACGACTACGGCGACGTGGCCGTGCGCCTGGTGCTGGTGGCCGCGACGCTCCGGTCGGGGGAGCCGCGCGCGGTGGAGCACACCGAGCTTCGGTGGGTGGGGGAGCACGAACTCGACGACCTGGCGTGGGCCCCTGCCGATGTGCCGCTGCTGGGCGCGGTGCGAAGGCTGCTCACCGGTCCAAGCCACGGAGGTCTTGGTGGAGGACACTGAGCGGGTGTTGCTGGCCGAGCTGCGGACGGTCTGGGCCAACGTGAACCGCGCGCGGTTTCGCGGTGAGCTGCGCCCCTGCACGCTGACGCTCGCCCGTCGTGCGGCCGAGCTGGGCCGCTGGGTGCGGGAGACCCGGACCATCGAGCTGTCGTGGGCGCTGGTGGTGGAGCGGCCGTGGGGCGAGGTCGTCGCGGTGCTGGAGCACGAGATGGCGCACCAGTACGTGAACGAGGTCGAGAAGGTCGTCGACGAGTCGGCGCACGGTCCCACGTTTCGGAGGGTGTGCAGCGAGCGAGGCATCGATGCGCGCGCGGCGGGCATGCCTGAAGTGGAAGATGCCGCGACGCCGGCCATCGTGCGACGCATCCGCAAGCTGTTGGCCCTGGCCGAGAGTCCGGTCGAGGCCGAGGCGCGAGCGGCCGCGCGCCTCGCGTGGCGTCTGATGCTGCGCCACAACGTCTCCGAAGCGCAGACGCGTGAGCAGCTCGGCTTCGGCACCCTGCAGCTCGGTCCGGCCAGGGTGCGAATCCCGCGTCACGAGCAGCTTCTCGCTGGGCTCCTCGGGCAGCGTTTCTTCGTCGACATCACGCTGGTGCCGGCTTTTGATGTCGGGGAGCTTCGGTGGGGGCGGGCGGTCGAGGCCTCCGGGCGCTCCGACAACCTCGAGGTCGCGGCCTGGGTCTGGGACTACGTCCTGGAGACCGCGCAGCGGGCACTGCGAGCTGCTCGAAGAGACCACGGCATCGCGGGGGCTGCGGCAGGCCAGCGCTTCCTCGATGGCGTCGTGCTCGGCTTTCGCGACAAGCTCAACGAGGAGGCCGCTGTGGCCCAGCAGGAGGAGGGCCTGGTGTGGGTTGGAGACCCCGCGCTGGACGAGTTCGTGGCGCGTCGCCACCCTTCTCGGCGTCGCGGACGGCGCATCGGCGTGCGGGCGGACGAGGCCTTCGCGCACGGGCAGGCCGCCGGGCGATCGATCACCCTGCGGCGTCCTGTGGTCGACCGCACCTCGGGCGTGCGGGGCGCGCTCCCGGGTCCTCGCGGTGACGGTTGAACGGCAGCGAGCGTTGCGTTACGAGCCGCCGGCTTGCCGCGCTAGCTCAGTTGGCAGAGCAGCGGTTTCGTAAACCGCAGGTCGCTGGTTCGAGTCCAGTGCGCGGCATCCCCAACCTCTAGGTCCGCTGGGTCGGTCGCTCTTGAGCGTCGGTCCAGCGGCGGGGGCGTCGCATCAGGAGGGTGGCGGCCAGGAGGCCGAGGCCCTGGAGTTGGGGCCATGCGCCTGCCTGGCAGCCGCAGGGCGCAGCGTCGACGTCGACGACGTCCTCGCCCACGCCGATGTTGGCGGTCCAGGTGGCCGTGGCCTCGCAGCCACCCAGGGATGCTGTCGCCTGAAGGAAGTAGACGCCGCGCGCGTCCCACGTGCCGACGAACGTGGGTCCAGTGACGTCGGACGGAACACCATCCACGGTCCATGTGACGGTTGAGCCTTCGGTGACGGCGGCGCGCACCTCGAGCGCTTCCCCCACGCCCACCCGGCCCGGCCCACTCAACGTGAGCACGGGGGAGGGCAGCACCGTGACGACGACATCATCGGTGGCGTCGCAGCCTGGGGCGGTGCTTGCGGCCGCCACAAAGGTGGTGGTCTCGGAGGGTGTGGCGAGCGGCGCTGCGCTGGTGTCGCTGTCGAGCGCGTCGGTCGGGGTCCAGAGCACGGGGGCTCCTGTGGCCTGCAGCCGCACGCTGTCGCCTTCACAGATCGACACGTCGGTGCCTGCGTCGATCACGGGCGGGTCCACCACGAGGAGCGTCGCTGTGGCCTCGTCGCGCCAGGCTGCGTGGTCGACACGCAGAACCACCGCCGTCGCGTCGCTGGGCGTGACGACGATCTCCGCGTCGTGTCCGGCTTCGGTGCCGTCGATCCACCACGTGGGCGTGCCGACGCTGTCGGTGGAGAGGGTGTGCGGGAGGCCCCGGCACACGGGGTCGGCAGCGCCTTGCACGGCGGCGGTGGGCACGGCCGCCCCCCAGTAGGCGTCCACCAGCTCATCGTGCAGGGCGCGGTAGCCGATGGCGGTGGGGTGGATGCAGTCGCTCATCAGGGAGGCGGGCGAAGGGAGCAGGGGGTTGTTGATCGTGGCCCCAGCGTGCATCTGCAGGGTGCCGTAGAACCTGTAGGCGTCGAAGAAGATGCGGTCGTTGGCCACCCGCTGCTGCACGTCCGCGATGTCGCGCACGAACGCGTCGTTGATCGCGGGGGTGTTCACGACGCCGAGGAGCGCCATCTCCAGCGTGTGGTAGCCGGCGAAGTAGACCCACGCAGCGTTCTTACACTCCTGGCTCGCCTCGAAGTTCACCCAGTCGTACGCGAAGGTCACCACCTTGATGTCCGGGTGGGCGCCATGCAGGCGGTCGACCATCTCGGTGAGCTCGGTCTGGTTGATGGCAGCGGCCCAGCCGCCCTGGCCGCCGAGATGCAACGCGAACACATCGTTGCCAAGGATCGACAGCCAGACCCAGCGTGCGTCGGGGTTGGCCGTGACCGCATCCACCAGCGCGTTGGGCGACACGTCGTTCCACGCTGCCGCGGTGGTGCCGCCCACCCCGTAGTTGACGATGTCGTAGGGGTGACCCGCGTCGCGGAGCGCCTCGCCCAAGATCGCGCCGGACCCCTCGGCCCACGAGTCGCCGAACACCACCACCTCGGCGGCGGGGGCGGATCCGTGGAGCAAGAACGCGGCCAGCCAGGTCACCATGGGGACCTCCCCGCGCATTGTAGGCGGAGAGGGCCGGTCGGGGCGACCCAAACGAGCGGCAGAGGGGTGACGGGCAGCGGCAGAGGGGTGACGGGCAGCGGCAGAGGGGTGACGGACGGCGGATCGAGGGGTGACGGCCGGCGGATCGACCGGTGACGGCCGGCGGATCCATCGGTGACGGACGGCGGTAGGGGGCTGACGGCCGGCGGATCGACAGGTGACGGACGGCGGCAGAGGGGTGACGGGCCGATTCGAGCCTAGATCGCCTCGAGCACCGCGGCGGCGCCGAGCCCGCCGGCTGCACAGATGCCGATCAGCGCAAAGCCCTTGCCCGAGAGGTGCAGCTCGTTGGCCATCGTAGTGACCTGACGGGCGCCGGTGGCACCAAACGGGTGACCGATGGCGATGCTGCCGCCGCGCACGTTGAGCTTGGCCGGGTCGACCTCGCCCACGGCCTTCGCACGACCCAGGCGCTGCTGCGCCCAGGCATCGGAAGCGAGCATCTTCGTGACGCACAGCACCTGGGCGGCGAACGCCTCGTGGATGTCGATGAAGTCGATGTCGGAGAGCTCCAGGCCCGCCTTAGCGAGCGCCTTCGGCATGGCGATGGCGGGGCCGATCAGGAGCTGGTCGGCCGGGTCGACGCCCACGTAGGCCCAGGACTTGAACGCTGCTTTTGGTGTGTAGCCGAGCGCGCGGGCCTTCTCTTCGCTCATCACGAGCACGGCCGCGCCGCCATCGGTGAGCGACGAGCTGTTGCCCGCCGTGAGCGAGCCTCCCTTCTTGAACGCGCCCTTGAGCTTCGCGAGGCGCTCGATCGTGGTGTCGCCGCGCACGATCGTGTCGGCGTGCACATGGGCCCCGCTGGGGGTCTCCACCACCGTGAGCTCGGGCGGAAGTCGGCCGGACGCCATCGCTTCGGCGGTGCGGATGTGGCTGCGCCACGCGAGCTCATCTTGGGCGGCGCGCTCGATCTGGTTGCGCTCGGCCATGCGCTCGGCCGACTCACCCATGAGCTCACCCGTGGTGCGCTCGCGGATGTCGGGGGCGCTGGGGATGAGGTCCTTGGGCGAGAGCGACGCCAGCACCTTGAAGTAGTCGGCCACGCCGGACTTCTTGTTCATCGCGACGGGCGCGACCTTGCGCATGAAGTTGCGGGGCATCTGGAGGGCCGCGTTGCTCGTGCTGTCGGAGCCGCCGGCGATGACCACGTCGGCCTCGCCGCGCTCGATGGCCGCCACGGCCAGGGTGATCGCCTGGAGGCCCGAGGCACACGCGCGGGTGACGGTCATCGCTTCGGTCTCGGCGGGGAAGCCGAGATCGAGCCCGATCTCACGGCCGAGGTTGGGGGAGCCCTGGGGCAGGATCACGCCGCCCCACACGATGGCGTCGACCTCCTTGCGGTCGAGGTGGGTCTTGGTGAGCAGACCGCGCACAGCGGCCTTGCCAAGCTCGATCGTGTCGAGCTGCAAGAACTCGGCGAACGCGCGCACAAAGGGGGTGCGGACACCGTCCACGATGACGGCGCGACGGGCAGGCTTCTTGGCTGGGGGCATGGGGATCTCCAGGATGGATCAGGCGCCGAGGAACGCACCGCCGCAGACGCGGACCGTGCGGCCCGACATGCCGTAAGCACCGGGCGTGGCGAGGAAGGTGACGG
Source organism: uncultured Enterobacteriaceae bacterium (assembly GCA_964396405.1). Classification (GTDB taxonomy): domain Bacteria; phylum Myxococcota_A; class UBA796; order UBA796; genus JACKEO01. The sequence goes on along the minus strand of CAYNFK010000003.1, from coordinate 6,617 downwards.
TCTCGGCGATGTCGAGCGGAAGGCCGCCCTGCACGAGCGCAGACAGGCGGCGGCCGGCCTCGCGGGTGGCGGCCGGGATGGCGGCGGTGAGCCGCGTCTCGATGAAGCCCGGCGCAATGGCGTTGACCGTGATGCCCTTCTTCGCGACCTTGGGCGCGAGGGCCTCGACGAAGCCGATCACGCCGGCCTTGCTGGCCGCGTAGTTGGTCTGGCCGAAGTTGCCCGCGATGCCTGCGACGGACGCCAAGCAGATGATGCGGCCCCCCTTGTCCATCACCGGGAGCAGGGCCTCCGTGAGGGTGATCACGGCGCGAAGGTTCACGTCGATGGCGGCGTTCCATCGGCCCGCGTCCATGTTGGCCAGCGTCTTGTCGCGCGTGATGCCGGCGTTGTGGACCACAGCGTGCAGCCCGCCCGCAGCCTTCACCGCGGAGAGCAGCGACTTCGCAGCGTCGGGGTCGGTGACGTCGGCGAGCACGGAGGTGCCGCCCACCTGCAGCGCCGTCTCCGCGAGGAGCTCGGCGTCTTGCGGGCGGTCGACGCACAGCACGTGGGCGCCTTCGCGGGCGAGGGTGGCTGCGGTGGAGGCACCGATGCCGCGCGCCGCGCCCGTGACGATCACCACCTTGCCATCGAGGGGACGCACGACAGGCACCGCAGACGGCGCGGCGACGTTGCTGTCGAGCACCAGCGGCTGGCCATCCACGAACGCCGAGCGCGACGTGAGCAGCCACCGCACCAGCGGGCCGGCCGCCTCGTCGCGGCCCTTGCCGACGAGGATGAGGTTGGCGGTGATGCCCTTGCCGCCCACTTCCTTAGCGAGGCTCCGCACGAAGCCCTCGAGCGAGCGACGCGCTGCGCTCACCTCCACCGACGTGGTCTCGCTCGGAGGGCGCCCGATGACGATGCACCGACCCGACGCGCCGATGCGACGCAGGCGGGGGGCGAACACCTCGTAGAGACCGCGCAGATCGTCGAGGCTGCGGATGCCCGTGCCATCGAGCACCACGGCGTGCAGCTTGCCATCGGGGGCCTCGTCGGCCGCGATGGCGCGCACCGGGCGACCCCACGCCTCACCGGCGGCCAAGAACGCATCGAGCGCACCCACCGAAGGGTCGACAAACGTGCTGGCACCAGCCTCGGCGAGCGTTCGACCGAGCACCTCGGAGAGCTCGGGCACGCCGGCAGCGCCCACGACCACACCGCGACCCTCAAGGGGTGCGCTCTGCCAGGGCGACTCATCGCGAGCGAGACGCTGCGGCATCGGGAGGGGCAGGCCGAGGGCCTTGATCACCTGGCGGGCTGTGGCGTTGGCACCGAGGTCGACGAGGAAGTCGCTCATGATGGATCCTCACGAAGGGAGATGGTGGCCACGAGGCTGGCGGGGGCCCCGGGGGCGCGTCCGACCAGAAGCTCATCGCCGCCGCTGAGGTAGAGGCCGACCCGGCCGGGGAGGCGGACCGGGCGCACGAAGCGCGCGTCGATGGAGGCTAGGCGCTCCACCTGACCGGCGAGCCGGCTGGTGGTGAGGCCCTCGACAGCACGCGAGAGCGTGGAGAAGCCGTGCAGGATGCACCCGCCGAAGCCCGCAGCGCGACCGGCCAGCGGGATCCAGTGGATAGGGTTGAAGTCGCCGGTGAGCAGGGCGTAGTCGAGGCCTGCGCCCGCCGACAGCCGCCACCACCCGATCTCCTCGGCGCTAGACGGCACCACCTTAGGCGGCGCGCTGGAGTTGCCCTTGGGCTTACGCTTCGGAATGAGGACCCGGGTCTCGGCCTCCAGCGCCTCAGGCTGATCCAGGGGGCCGGTGGTGTGGCGCTGCACGAGCAGCACGCGCCGGTCGTCTTCGTCGATGCGCACGAGCTGGGCACGGTGGATCCACGGACCCTTCGCGGGAAGCGGCGCGTGGAAGGTGAGGGAACAGCCCGCGTTGAGCGCCTTCGAGAGGTCGTACGGAAGGCCCTCCATGCACGCGCTCATCGCCTGGAACGCCCAGAACGAGAACATGTGACCGGGCACCACGCCCTTGTAGGCGGCTGGGTTCCCGCCGGTGTGCCGCACATACGAGGCGACGTGGTCGGCGGTGGGGGGCTGAAAGGTGCGCTCGATGAGCGGCCCCGGAACCGTTGGCGCAGGACCGCCGGACTTCGGCTTGCGGAGCGCGGAGGCACCGCCCTTAGCGAGTGCGATCAGGTTGGGGCCCTGCCGCAGCAGGTAGCGCGCGGGAACGGCCATGCCTTCCTCGTGGTACGACGGGCCGGCCGGATAACCGTCCCGAGGTCCAAGCGCCTCGATCGGTCGGGAGATGAAATGTTGAACGAAGCGATGGCGGTGCTCTTCCGCCCTTGGCGCATCGAGCGTCCCACCCTCACGGCCGAAGATCGGCTGCTGCTGGTGAACATCACGCCGCATCCCGATCTGGGGCGCCTGGCTCCAGCGCGTCGGGTGGCGGTGCAGCCGTGGCGCCAAGCTGCCGACGCGCTTGCGTCCGATGTGGACGAGGTGGTCACGGAGGTGCCGGCCGAGGGAAGGTTCAGTCACGGCTTCGTGCTGCCTGAGCGGCAGCGCGAAGCGGGCCTCGCAGCGATCGCGCGTACGATCTTGGCGGTGCGGGATGGGGGGACCGTGGTCGTGGCGAGTGCCGTGCGCGAAGGCGGCGGTCGTTACGCCGATGCCGTGGCGGCCTTGGGCGTGCCGGTGGAGGTCGACATCAAGGCGCGCTGTCGCATCGTCCGCCTCACGGTGGGCCCCGACCTCGACCGGAAGACGCTGCGCGCCTGGGCCGCCCTCGACGCCCCCTGCGATGTGCTGGGTGGCACGTACCGATCACGCCCGGGTCTGTTCTCGTGGGATCGCGCCGACCTGGGCAGCGTCATCCTCGCCGACGTGCTGCCCAAAGACCTGGGCGGTCGCGTAGCCGACGCCGGCGCGGGGTGGGGCTGGCTCGCGCGCGAGATCCTCGATCGGTGCCCTGCCGTTCAGCACCTCGATCTGCTGGAGGCCGACAGCCGCGCGCTGACCTTGGCCCGGCAGAACCTCGCAGGTCGCCCCGTGCACGGGCACTGGGTGGACGCAACAGCGGCCTGGCCCGTGTCTGGGCTCGACGCGGTGGTGTCGAATCCTCCGTTCCACGAGGGGGGGCGTGCGGATCCGGCGATCGGTCAGGCGTTCGCGGCGCGCGCGTGGCAGGCGCTGCGCCCGGGCGGTCGTCTCGTGATCGTGGCCAACCGGCACCTACCCTACGAGGGCATCCTCAAGGAGCTCTACGTCGACCTCGTGTCGCTCGCCGATCGCGAGGGCTTCAAGGTGATCCAGGTGAGCAAGCCCGTGGTGCCGCTGCCGATGCCTGGGAAGCCGCCCGAGGCGGCTAAGCCCGAGCGCGTCAAGCGAGGTCGTAACGATCGCTGAGGTAGCGGTACGTGAGGCCACTCACCGAGCGAATCACATCCGACCGGCTCTGGCTCCACGACGTGTAGCGCGAGGTGCGGCTGTCACGCTCGATCACGCCCACGACCAGGTAGGGCACACGGTGGCCGTCGCGGGTGCGGGCCACGAGGATGCCCATGTCGCCGCAGCACATCGCGGTGGTGCCGGTCTTGTTGTAGACCTCCACACCCGAGGGGATCTCCGGCACGTCGCTGTAGAGCCGATCGCGCCCGGGAAGGTTCATGAGGCGGCGCAGCTCGCGGGCGCTGGGCACCTCATCGTTCCACATCGCCATCAGCAGGCGGCCGTAGTCCCAGGCCGCAGCGAGGTTCCTGTAGGTGCAGCCCGAGCTCGGGATGTACTCGACGATCGACACGCCAGAGCACAGCGTGGGGAACCTTCGCTTGAGCAGCCCCTGGCAGGCTGCGGGTCCGCCCACGCGCTCAAGCAGCCAGTTCGTGGAGCTGTTGGAGGAGTCGCGGATCATCTTCTCCATGTGCTCGCGGCTCTGGTCGCCGTACCCGAGCTTCCCGCGCTCCACGAGATCGAAGAAGGCGATGGCCACGAAGGGCTTGATCATCGACGCGGCCTGCAGGGGCACCGACGCGTTGATCGCGCAGAGCGTGTGGTCGGCGACGAGATCGTGCACCAACCAGGACGTGCGCTCCGACGCGCTCACGCGCCCTTGCGCCCGCAGGGTCTGGACGTGCACGTTGATCGCGGACTGCAGGGACGGGCTGTCGTCGTAGCAGGCGGGCGGGGGATGAGGCCCCGGTCCGGTCGCTGCGGCGGGCGCGTCGTGCGCGGTGTCGTCTTCGTCTTCCGGGCTCGGCTCCACCGGCACCGGATCGTCGTCGACGCCCAGGTGGGGGAGGCCAGACGGGGCGCGCTCGACCGGCGCCTCGGCGGCCACGTGATCGGCGGGGAGTGCGTCGGCCGCGGGCAGATCGAGCACGGCCTCGGCCGCCGTGGAGGCGTTGAGCAGGAGCGTGCCGAAGGCATCGGTCACCGCGACGGCATCGAGGCCGGAGCTGCGCAGCAGTCGGGCGTGGTGGTTGGCCACCTGGGCGGTGCTCGTGGCGTCCCCGCGTCGCTGGTAGACCACCTGCCACACGCCGCTGGGTGAGGACTCGATCACCAGGTCCTTGGCCACGCCGGACCCGAGGATCCGCGTGACCGTGGTGAAGACCCGACGCATGGCTTCTTCGGTGCCCGGCGCGCCGTAGCGAATGTTCCAGGTGGCATCCACCACGGTGGACCCGACCACCGTGGCGAACACACGGTCCTCATCCGCCACAGCGCGCAGCAGCTCGTCGTGCCGCTGGGCGACCGCGGCGGCGGCCAGCCTGTCGCCGGAGCTGGACCAGCCACTGCGGTCGAAGATCACGACGGCGCGGCCTTCGTACTCGACGATCTTCAAGCGCGCAGCGACCCCATCGCCGAGGAGCGCGGCCACCTGCGCGAGCAGCTCCGCCGCTTGCCCTTCGGTGGTCGAGCCGGGGTAGAGCACGTGGTAGACGGTAGCATCGGCGAGCGCGCGCGGGCCGGCCAGACAGGCGCCAGCCCCGACGAGGGTTCCGATCAGAAAGGATCGACGATCCACCACGACTCTCCGCCGGGGCTACGTTAGCACGAGAGGTTGCCACTTTCCATGTCAAGAGCCCACCCGCAACAAGCCCCGTTGACGGAGGTCGTCGCGGTCCCTACGAACCGGTCCATGCGATGGCTGTGGCTGGTAGGCGCACTGGGGTGGGGAACGCTGGCGCACGCCCAGGTGCTCGGAGATCTGCGCCGAACGCCCATCGTGCAGGCTGTGGAGCGCGCGACGCCTGCGGTGGTGACGGTGCGGGTCGAGGTGCAGGCAGCGAGCCCGTTCACCATGTTCGGAGCGGAGTCGCGGGCTTCGGAGGGCAGCGGCGTCATCTTGGATGCCTCCGGCGTGGTGCTCACCAACGCCCATGTGGTGGACGGCGCGCGGCGCATCCACATTCACCTCGCCGATGGCCGCACCCTGCGCGCCGACCTGGTGGCTGCGGATCCTGAGCTCGATCTGGCGGTGCTGCGGGTGGTGGGCGGAGGCTCGCTCCCCGCTGCGATCGTGGGCGACAGCGACGAGCTGCTGCTCGGAGAGCCCGTCGTTGCCATCGGCAACCCCTACGGGTTGGGGCTCACCGTCTCCACGGGCGTGGTGGCCTCCACGGCGCGCGACGTGAACGTGGGCAACGGGCCCCGCCAGACCTACATCCAGACCGACGCAGCGATCAACCCGGGCAACTCGGGCGGCGCCCTGGTGAACGTGTACGGCGAGCTCATCGGCATCAACACGTTCATCCACTCGGGCGCCGAGGGCATCGGGTTTGCCATTCCCGTGAACCGCGCACGCAAGATCGCCGAGGATCTGCTCACGTTCGGGTCGGTCCAGGTGCCCTGGCTGGGGGTCACCCTGGCGGATCGCGCACGCGGGGGGCAGGAAGCGCGCGGCGTGGTGGTGGCGCGCGTGTGGTCGCCCGGGATCGCGGGCAACCTACGTCCCGGCGACGTGATCGAGGCCCTCGACGGGCACGTGGTCGCATCCCGTGCGGATGTGAACGCACGCCTCGCGGCGGGCCGGCCGGGCACACCGGTGGCGGTTCGGTTGGTGAGAGAGGGGCAAGCGTCTACGGTGTCGGTGCGCGCCCTGGTGCCACCGTCCAAGCTCGATGCGGCGACCCTCTTTGCGGCGCTGGGCGCAGAACTTCAGGCGGTGGAGGGCGGGCTCTTGCTCAAGGCCCTGCACCCGAATGGGTCCCTGGCGCGAGCGGGTCTGCGGCCGGGTGACCTCGTGTTCGGTGTCGACGGGCAGCGGCTGGGAGCCGTCGATGATCTCGGCGCGGCCGTGCTTCGCGCCTGGGCGCGCCACCGGAACACGGCGTGGCTCACCGTGCTTCGCGGACAAGTGCAGGGCAGCGTAGCCGTTCAGCTCTAAGCGACGGGCTGGCCCTAGATGGAGCCCTCAGGACCGAAGCGCTGCGCCTGCTGCACATGGGCAAACAGGGTGGCGACCCACTTGCGGCCTTCGGCCGTGACCCGGAGAAGCCCGATGGCCTCATCCACCCACGGACGCACCTGCGCCTCATAGAACGCGGGGTAGTTCACGCGCAGGTCGGTGGGGTTGCGGAAGCCCTGCACGGTGTCTTGGCCGTTCTCGCGCA
>CAYNFK010000002.1:15376-105387 GCA_964396405.1 uncultured Enterobacteriaceae bacterium | reverse complement strand
CAACGAATGCGCCACCTACGGTGTTTCCGGGGTATTGCATGGTGTTTTGCCGATGTTCCAAATATGGAAATCCCGTCAAGTCTGGGATGATCAAGGGGGGGTAGGTGACCATAGGCATGGCGTCGTGGGTGGAGCTCGACCTCGCGGCGCTCGCCGAGAATCTGGGCCAGCTGCGCGGTGTGGTGGGTGCGTCCGTGCGCGTGGGGGCCGTGATCAAGGGCAACGCCTACGGCCACGGCCTCCAAGCCTGTCTGCCCGCACTCCACGCCCATGCCGACGTGCTGTACGCGATCCAGGCCCAAGAGGCGCTGGCGGTGCGCGCGCTGGAGGCGGAGCGCGGCCTCGAGCCAAAGCAAGTGGTGGTGATCGGTGCGTTCCTGCCGGAGGAGGCCGTGGCGCTGGCGGCGGCCGACGTGGTGTGCGTGGTGGCGGACGCGAGCGGCGCCGATGCGGCGACGGCCGTGGCCACCGCGGGAGGACCTCCGCTTCGGGTGCACGTTCACCTCGACACGGGCCTCTCGCGTGAAGGATTTCTACCGGAGCAGGTGGCGTCGGGGCTCGCGTGGCTCGCCGACGCGGGAGACGCCGTGCGCGTGGAGGGCGTGCTCACCCACTTCGCCGACACCGAGGATGTCACCGAGCAACGTCAGGCGCTAGCGCAGCTGTCGGCGTTCGAGCGTGGCTGTGAGGCGCTCGTCGCTCACCTGGAAGCGTTGGGTCGTCCGACCACCTTGGAGCGCCACGCGGCGGCCAGTGCGCCCGCGCTCGTCCTTCCGCAGAGCCGCTTCGACGTCGTGCGCGTGGGAATCTCGGCCTACGGCCTGTGGCCGTCGCGGGAGACACGCCTGTCGGCGCGGCAGGTGCTGGGGGTCGTGCCCGTGCTGCGACCGGTCCTCACCTGGCGTGCTCCGATTCAGGCGGTCAAGCGGGTGCCAGCGGGCTCGTATGTCGGGTACGGGTGCACCCATCGATGCTCCCACGACACCGACGTGGCCGTGCTTCCTGTTGGATACTGGGACGGCTATCCTCGGCTGGCGTCGGGTCGTGCTCATGTGCTGGTACGCGGAGCGCGCTGCCCGGTGCTCGGGCGGGTCATGATGAACCACATCGTGGTCGACGTCACGGGCGTGGTCGGCGCAGCGCGGGGTGATGTGGCCACGCTGCTCGGTCATGATGCGGAGGAGCAGATCACGGCCGAAGAGATGGCGGGCTGGGCGCAGACCATCCACTACGAGATCGTCACGCGGCTGGGCGCGCACCTCCGCCGGGAAGTCGTCGCTCGGGCTGCCATGCCGGTCGCTGTCGGATAGTCGCTACGACCTCGGTGGAGGTGCTCTTGGGACCGCTGTTTCTCGCCGCTCTGATGTGGACGTCCATTGCGGGAGCGGCCGAGCCGATGCCGCTCACGGCAGACGCCACCGCGTCGCTCAACCAGCGCGCTGTGGTCGAGTGGGAGCTCGCCGTGGTCGATCCTTCGGGAACGCGGGTCGTGCGCGCGGGCGTGGTGCGCGGCACGTGGATCTTCGATGCGGAGAAGGTCACCCTGAGTGAAGTGCAGCGGGTTCGGTCGAGCCCCCGCACCGACGTCGTGGCGGGCGCGATCACGCTCGCGCTGCGCGAGGGCTTCACGGCCCTTCGGATGGAGACCGGGTCCCCGGACGGCGTGGTCTCGGGCGTCCAAGGAGGGCCGCTTGGGGTTCCGTCCGTTCCGCCAAGTGAGGAGGTGGTGCCTGCATCCGAGGGAGCCGCGGTCGAGACCGCCCCGCCACCCGGCGCCGAGACCCCAGCGCCTGCTGCGCCGGATGCCGCACCTCCCGACGCGCCTGTCCTTGCGGCCCCGGTGCCCGAGCTGGCGCCCATGGTGCGCGACGCGCTCGCCGCCGCCGTGCGTCGCATGGCCTGGTCGTTCCACGAGGAGAGCGTGGTGCCGGGTGAGGTTCGCACGCTCGATGACACGGCCGATCGTCGCGTAGACGGTGCTGCCGTCACCACGGCGAAGGCCACGCCCCTCGCGGCGTGCCCGAACACCGGTCCCACCCGCAGCTGCGTGGAGCTGGTCGTGGCGCGCGCCGAGGGCGCGGCGTCGTTGGAAGGCACGTTGCCTGCGGGTTGCACCCGCACCCTCGACACCTGGCTCGCTGAGCCCGACACGATGGTGCCGCACGGCGGCACGTTCACCGTCGAGACCGCCTGGGAGACCGGTGCCTCCGATCCGAAGCCCGGCACCTGGCAGGCCAAGCTGAACATCGGGGTGTCCCTGGCCCCCTGGTCGCCGCCCACGTCACCGTAGTCCACGGCTCCGGACACCCCTCCCGATCAACGTTAGCCGCGCCCTTCGGGTTCCAGGAGGTCCGGTGTCTCGGTACGAGATCCTTCAGGGAGCAGCCCTGCAGCAGATGCGCGACTCCTGTCGGCTCGCCGCTGACGTGCTGGAGCGGGTGGCGCCGCTCGTGCGCGCCGGCGTGAGCACTGAGGAGCTGAACCGCGCCGTGCACGACGACACCGTGGCCCACGGCGCCTACCCCGCGCCCCTGAACTACAAGGGCTTCCCGAAGAGCGTGTGCACGAGCATCAACGAGGTGGTGTGCCACGGCATCCCCGGCCCCGCTGTGCTCAAGGACGGCGACATCGTGAACGTCGACGTCACCACGCTCCTGCCGCCCCAGAAGGGCTTCCACGGCGACACGAGCGCCACCTTCTACGTGGGCACGCCGAGCCCGATGGCGCGCCATGTGGTGGAGGTGGCGCGTCAGGCGCTGGAGCTGGGCATCGCCGCCGTCGCGCCCGGCAAGCGCGTGGGCGACATCGGCCACGCGATCCAGCAGTATGTGGAGAGCAAGGGGTGCTCGGTGGTGCGGGACTACACGGGGCACGGCGTGGGCCGGCGCTTCCACCAGGAGCCCACGATTCCCCACCATGGTCGTCCGGGCAGCGGTCCCAAGCTTGAGGCGGGCATGATCTTCACCATCGAGCCGATGGTGAACCTCGGGAGCTGGGAGGTCGACCTCATGGACGACGACTGGACCGTGCTCACCCGCGACCGCTCGCTCTCAGCCCAGTTCGAGCACACGGTGCTGGTCACGCGCACGGGCGTGGAGGTGCTCACCCGTCGTCAGCACCGCCTGCCGTTCTCCGAAGACCTCACGTGGGTGCAGCTCGGTCCGCTCTCGGGACCTGTGCACCAAGGGGCTCTGGCGTGAGCGACTCGCTCAAGGACCGCAAGGACCACCACATCCACATCGTGCTGGATGAGGCGGTCACCGGGCATCCTCCTTCGCTGGGGTTGGGTCACTACACGCTGGAGTACGACGCGCTGCCCGAGGTCGATCTCGACGCGGTGGATCTCTCCACCACCCTGTTCGGCAAGCGGCTCAGCGCGCCGCTGATCATCGGGGCGATGACCGGCGGCACCGAGCGCACGGGGGAGATCAACCGTGTGCTGGCCCGTGCGGCGGAGCGGGTGGGCGTGGCGATGGCGCTGGGCAGCCAGCGTCCGATGCTCGTCGATCCTGCCGCCACCTCCACCTACGCTGTGCGGGATGCTGCCCCCAACCTGCCGTTGTTGTTCGGCAACCTCGGAGCTGTTCAGCTCCGAAAGGGCGTGGTTGCGGCGGATCTTCGGCGCCTGGTGAATGATGTGGGCGCCGACGCGCTCAACCTGCATCTCAATGCGCTGCAAGAAGCCATCCAGCCCGAAGGCGACACCACCTTCGGGGGCCTCTCTGCGGCGATCTGCGACATCTTGCCGCAGATGCCCGTGCCCGTGGTGATCAAAGAAGTGGGCGCGGGAATCTCGGCCCGCGCGGCGGCCCGCCTCGCTCGGATGCCCGTTGCCGGCATCGAAGTGGCCGGCACGGGCGGCACGTCCTGGGCCGCGGTGGAGGCTCACCGTGCAGCCCCGGGCGACCCTCGTGCTGGGTCCGGAATGCGACTTGCAGGGTTCGGGGTTCCCACTGCGGACAGCCTTCGCATCGTGCGGCGGGTGGCCGGCGAAAAGGTCGTGATCTCCAGCGGCGGTGTGCGCACGGGCATGGATGTGGCGGTGTCGTTGGCGTTGGGTGCCGATGCGGTTGCGCTTGCGAAGCCGTTGCTGGAAGCCGCAGTGCTGGGCGTGGATGCGACGGTCGCGGCGCTGGAAGCCATCCTCTACGATCTGCGGGTGATCGCCTTCTGCTGCGGTGCCTCCACGCTGGCCGAGCTGCGCCGCGTGCGGGTGATCGACGTGCGGCAGCCGTGGCCGCTGGACCCCGCGTAGCAACGGCCCGGGTTGCCCGCGTCAAGAACTCGCCATAGGCGCGAGCCGCCGGCCGCCGTCGTTGTTGACCTGGGCCGTCTGGGGTTCACCATGCTTCGTTCGTTTGTCGCCGTTGCTGCGGCGCTTGTTTCCACGTCGGCTGTTGCCGGTCCGCTTCCTCTCCCCACCTTCGACTTCGAGATCTTCTCGATCGACGCGAAGGGCGGCGGTTGGGTCATCCACCACCAGAAGGGTCGTGGCGACTCGCTCTGGGGCTGTAAGGACCTCGCCACCGTCACCGAGTGCACCCAGGTGCACATGATCGAGTGGAAGACGATGGCCCACATCGAGGCGATCCACATCTCCAAGGACAGCCAGAACGGCTGGTTCGTGCTCAGCGCTCCTGCGATGGGCGACTACCTGTACTCGTGCAAGGATCCTGAAGGCACGCCGGTCTGCACGCTTGTCGAGCTCGACATGCGCCCCAGCGCGGCCCCGAAGATCACCCGCATGTGGCCCGAGCGCGACTGCGTGTTCGAGTGCGCCAACTCCACCGACCGGGTGGATGGCGACGACTGGCGCAGCAAGATCGAAGACAAGGCCAAGGCCGACATGTGGATCCAGCTCGCGCCCCTCGCGGTCGGCCCCACCAACTTCTACGCCTGCAAGGGCCTGGGCGCTGAAGCCACCTGCCAGCTCGCCGTTCCCAACTGGCTCACCGTCGATCGCGTCGATCTCGGCCTCGAGAAGCTCGCGAACATCACCGACGACGACAAGAACGTCCTCCCGGGCGCGCTGGTCGGCAAGCTCGACGAGGAGTCGCTCGCTTACAAGGCTGGCATCCGCGAAGGCGACAAGATCATGAAGGTCGGCGAGTTCGATGTCCGCAACGGCGCGCACGGCAAGTTCATGATCATCCAGTACCCGGCGCTCAAGGCCGTCAAGCTCACCATGGGCGACGGCAAGGTTGTGGAGCTCACCGCCGAGCGTAAGCCCGCGAAGGAATAGTCCGAACCTCGGACGTTCCGAAGGAGGCCGTCGTAGGCGCTGCACTCGCAGCCCTACGGCGGCTTCTCTGCTTAGAGCGCCGTCGACGGGATCGGCGCTTCAGGGATCCCGCGGTCTACGGGACGATCCGCACGCGATCGCTGCCCGACCGCCCGAACGTCTCCGGATGGTACATCTCTTCGGCCTTCGCGGGCGGTACGACGAACTCGCCGGGGGTGGTGGCCCGCGCCACGTAGGTGTAGCGCCACACGCCGGCCGGGAGGAAGCGCGCGAACGCTTCCACACGCTCATCCCGAACGTTCTCGTGGTCGTACCACGGGCCCCACCACCAGCTCGATCGCGAGGCCAGGTCGCCGCCGGGGTCGGCCGGCAGGGTGCCCGAGGTCTTCAGGCCAGGATCAATGACCTCCAGCCCCGCTGGGAGGGGGTCGACGAGCGCCGTGTGGTAGCGCGTGGACGCGGCCAGCATGTCGACGCGCACGCGCACCCGCGCACCGGCGCGGATCTGCCAGGTGCCATCAAGGTCGCGCCGCACATCGGTGGGGTCATCCACGGCTTCGTAACGACGGCTGACGGTGTAGCCGGCCTCGAGCGGCTCCATCACCAGCGCCTTGGGCGCGTACGAGAGCGCGAGGCGCCAGTAGATGCGGCCAGCGCCTTCGCGCTGGAGCACCACGTTGGCGTCGGGGGCGGTCTGGAGCTGCGCCATCGGCACGCTCGTGTGGGTACGCTCGGTGGTTCGGCCCCGGAACGCGTGCTCTTGGGCCAAGGCAGGGCCCACCCACGCACGCACCATCGCGTCGGGCGTGACAGCCTCCGAGACGCGGAACGAGCGCTGCAGCGCGAGCAGCACCCAGGTGTTCTCCTGCGTGGTGCCCCACCGACCGCGCACGCGCGCACCGAGCAGGCCTTCCACCACCTTGGGGAGCAGGTCGGACGTGGGATCGACCTGAAGCAGCGCCTCGAGCAGCACGGCGTCGGTGCGGCGATCCCCCCGCAGCAGCACGGCCGCGTCGGTCTCGTCGTAGTCCGTCACCCAGTGGGCCGTGGACGTGGTCTCCGTGGCCTGGTTCTCCAGGTGGCGAAGCACCTCGACCGCGCGCGGCGAGCCGGCCTGATGCAGGGAGGGCAGCAGCCAGCCGAGCGCTTCGAGCGACAGGGGCTGGGTGCGCTTCGCGCCGTACAGCGCGACGGCCTGCGGCCCGACGTTGAGGCCGGCCACCTGGCGCACGGCGATCGACTGGGCGTTGGCGACGTCGCGGGCGTGCTCGCTCCACCAGGTGTCGAACAGGGGCGTGAGGTTGGCGATGCGCTGGAGGCCGCGGTTCAGGGGCTCGGGCGGCACCTCGAATCCGGCGTCGCGGGCCCGAACGAGCGCATGCACGGCGTGCAGGGTGAGCCAGGGATCGCCGCGCTCATCGCGACGCCACCAGCCCCATGAGCCGTCGGAGTTCTGCCTCCGCAGCAGCTCCTCGAGGTCGCGGCCCACGGCCGCTTCCAGCGTGGCGCGGTCGGGGAGGCCGGGGGCGTCGAACGCCGTGAGCACGTCGCGCAGCGCGGCGACCGACAGCACCCGGGAGCTGATCTGCTCGGAGCAGCCGTACGGGTAGTCGAGCACGTAGACGAACGCGTCGGTGAGGGACTGGAGCTGGGTGGACGAGGTCTGGATGGCCAGCCCCCCGAACTGCGGCCAGGCGTCCTGCGGCACGTCGAGCCGCTGCCCGATGGCGACCGGGCCGGAGGGACCGTCGAGCACCCCAGTGACCGCTGTGGCCTCAGACGTGGCGGGTGTCCAGACCGGGAGATCGAAGCCGGCGGCGTCGGTGTAGCGACCCGAAGCGATCGCCACCTGCACAAAGGCGCGGCCCGCTTCCTGGGTGGCGGCAGGGACGCGCACCTCGCGGCGATCATGTGCCGGGATGGTGGCGCGCAGGCCCACGGCCGGGGCCCCGAGGTCGAGGTTGGACGCGCGCACGGCGAGGTCGACCACGAGGTCGACGTCGGTGGCGTTCTGCACCACGAACGGGAACTCGGCGCGGTCGCCGAACTGCAAGAAGCGGGGCGGTGACGGACGCACCTGCAGCGGCAGGCGGGCCGTGAGGTCGGCCTCCCCGAGTCCGAAGCCCCGATCGGCGCCGACCGCCACAGCGCTGATGCGGTAGCGGGTGAGGCTGTCGGGCAGCGTTGCGGCGATCTGCACGGTGCCGTCGGCGTCGGTGCGGGCGGCAGGCACCCACAGCGCGTCAGGGCGAAGGTCGGTGCGCAGGTGGATGGCGGGCGCGGCGGGCTCTCCGCCGGCTGGCGCCCCGGCCATGCTCTTCGTCATCCGCATCATCTCGGGTGCAGCGCCGTCGGCGTCCATGCGAAGCATGCCGTTCGCCATCTCCATCGCCGGCGCCGGCGCTTCTTCGGGCGTGGTGTCGGCGACGGCGCGCACCAAGCCGATCTGAGCGCGGCCGTGGTGGGCCAGCACCCCGGGGTCGCGCTCGGGGTGGAAGGTGAGCAGGGGATCGAGCACTTCGTGGCCAGAGAGCGCGAGGACCGCCTCGTCGACCATCGCAATCACCACCTGAGCGCCTGCCACGGGCTCGCCGCGCGCGTCCGTGACGCGCACCCGCAGCGGCACCACCGCGCCCGGCTCGCTGGCGCGCTGCTCGGGGGTGACGGTCACCGTGAGACGCCGCGCCGCCGGGGGCACCGCGAGGCGCACGGTGCCGGTGGCGTAAGCGGGTCGTGGGGAGCCGTCGGCGCGGGGGGCGAGCCCGAAGGCGTCGACCTGCACCGTGAGGCCGGGCGCGTGGGCGAGGTCGGCGCGGACCTCGAAGGTGAACGCGCGGCCCGGGTTGGCCACGCGCTCGTGGTGCACCACACCCGAGCGCTGCCAGGTGATGAGGGCCTCAGTGGCCTCGAACGGAAGCTGGGCAAGCACGCGGGCCGTCTCGCCCGGAAGCACCTCCGCCCGGTCGGGCACCAGCTCGATGGACTCCTGGTCGACCGTCTCCGTGCGCGCGACCTCGTCGCCGCCCATGACCCACACGGGGCGACGGGACAGGGCGACTCGCCCCTGGTTGTCGGTGGTGCGGGCCTCGAGCTGCCAGGTGCCGCCGACCGGCGGCGTGAAGCTGCAGGGCACGGGCCCCTCGGCACTCACCGTGGAGCACGGCAGGCGGTCGTGCTCCACCGTCTTCCAGCCCTGCGGCGTCCAGCTCATGCCCTCGCGCACGAGCGCAGCCTCCACCGGGCGGCCCGGCACGGCGTTGCCGTCGAGATCCACCACGACGAGCTCGGTCTTCAGCTTCTGCTTGGCTTCAACGATGCCGTCACTGGCGCGCAGCCCGACGTAGACGGCCGAAGGATGGACCAGCACCGAGGTGGAGGCCGTGGACGCCTGGCGGTCAACGTCTTGGACGGTGGCCTCCATGCGCAGGGTGTGCGGGGCCGGCGGCCACACGCTGCGCGGCGTCACGGTGAGGTGGTGGATGCCCAGCGCATCCGTGCGCGCCTCCCAGGAGGCCTTCGGGCCGCCACCTCCGTCGTGGAAGCCGCCCCCCCGCTTGAACATCGGGCCGTCGTGGTGGAACCACGGAGGGGTCCACGCCCCGAAGGTCCAGTCCGCCCAGCCCACAGGACGCCAGCTCGCAGGCTCATCGTAGACCTGCCACTGCACGGGCGCACCAGGCAGGGCACCGCCCGAGAGGTAAGCCGCCGTGGCCGACACCAGCACCGGACTCCCCACCACGTGGGGGCCTTCCGACAGCGCCTGCGCCGTGACCTCGAACGTGGGTCGGCGGAACTCTCGGAGCGAGAAGCTGTGGCTGAACGACGTGCCGAGCACGGTCAGCTCCACCCAGGCGTCGCCGAGCGCGGGTGTACCGGGCAACACGAGATCGAGCTGAACGCCTCCGGCGGCGTCCGTCTGCAGCGTGCCTTCTCCCATCGGCACGCCCATGGCGTCCCGCGCGGCCCACGCCACGGTGGTGCCCTCGGGCACGTCGAGCGGGAGCAGATCGCCGCCCTTGTCGTGCCCCACATGGCGGAGCCAGCCCTTCAGGTGCACGGTCTCGCCTGGCCGGTAGAGGCCGCGGTCGTCGAACAGGTGCGCGACGAGCTGCGTGCCCTGGCGACTCGGTGCCCACTGGCCCCAGGCCCAAGCGCCGCCCGATGCCGACAGCACCATGCGGTCCGGCCCCATGCTCACCACCAGGGGCTCCGTGGGTCGATCGTGCAGCGCGGGGAGCTTGGCCAAGCCGGCACTGTCGGTGGTGCCCAGCTTCTCCTTGCCCAGCGCGATCGCGGCGTTCGGAACAGGCTGGCCCGTGACGAGATCGTGCACGGCGACCAGGGTGTCTTCGGCATCCGCGAGCACGGCCACGCCCAAGCGGCTGGCCTGCACCCAGGTGGAGGTCTCGCGCTGACGGTCTCGGATCTCGGTGGGGAGGGAGCTCACCTGAACCACGAACAGGCCGAAGCCGCCGGTGGCGTAGGGTGCCAGATCGACCACCAGCTCTTCTGCACGCGTGATGCTCTTGGGTGTCGTGCGGATCTCGTCGAGCACGACCTCTCCGAGGCTGGGCTGATCGCCACCGCGCTGGTGGTTGTTGCGGTCGACGTAGAGCGCCCAGTCCCCTGGCTCCACGCGCATCACCCTCACCCGCACGGCCGACTGACCTTGCACGATGAACCGAGCCACAGGGGGCGCAAACGGGTCGGGGATGAGGGGATCGGGGCCCGCGGGGCGGAGGTCGGGCCACAGCGGCTCCGCGGCCCCCACGGCAAAGCGCGCGGTGCTGTTGCCTTCGAGCGTCTGCCCCCAGCGGTCGGTGATGCCTTCTAGCGAGACCGTGTAGGTGGTGTTCGGCTCAGTGCGGCCGGTGATCGCGATCCACGACCCCGACACGGTGACGTTGCCATCGGCCACAGCCGGGGAGATCTTCACGCGTGGCGCGAGGTCCTGGCTGGGGTCGAGGTCCTGCGTGAACTCGATCTCGAAGGCGCGATCGGGGCGGCAGATCTTCTCCCAACCACAGCGGGTGCTGGCGACGCGCAGGGCACCGTAGGTGGCGAAGGCCGAGCCCTGATCTTCTTCGGTGGGACGAGGGCCTTCGGCGGAGGGTGCGCCCTTCGCGAGGGTGAGCGCGTAGGACGTGGCGCGCGCGAGCGGGCGGGCGGGAACGTAGGCCCCCAGGCGATCGCGGGGGCGGTCGCGGTAGAGGGCTCGGGCGCTGGCGTCGGCCTCGATCTCCCCAGGGGTGGCGAGGCGTAGCGGCACGGTCTCGCCCCCGCCTGATAGGTTCAGGTGCGGCAGGAGCGCCTCGGCGCGCAGATCCTGGTCGCCGGCCACCACCAGCACCGGCTGGAGCCCGGTGATCGCGCCCGCCGACGGAGCCCAGGCCTCCACGCTCAGGGCGGGCAGGGTGAACGAGTCCGTGAAGGCTGCGGTGGTCGACTGGCCGTCGGAGCCGACCAACCCTGGGGCTACGGAGAGCGTGTAGGTGGTGGCCATCGGCAGCCGACCCTCGGCCTCGAACACCAAGGTTCGCGTACCCAGCCAGCGCCACGCACCCTCGGGCTGAGGCGTGAGCACGGCAGGGAGCGTCTGGCTCATCGCGGACACCGAGCCCAGCGCCACCATCGGACGATCAAAGGTGAGGCTCACGACGGCGGCCAGGGGCACGTCGCCCGAGGGCGCATGCCGGACCACGCTCACCGGGCCCGCAGGCAGGTCGGGCGAGGCCTCTGCGGTGGGTGCCGGGAACGCCAGGTCGACCTGGCTACCGGGACGCGGCGGGGGCGTGGAGGCGGGCCTGAGCGCGAAGGGCACCGTAAGCGCAGAGGACAGGGCAGGCAGCCGGGCCAGCAGCGCATCCCGGATGCTGTCGGAGAGCGGCGTCACCTCGGCTTGCGCGACCGCGGCGGCTCCGACGGGTGTCTCACCGTTCGCGAGCTCCAGCTCCATGCCGTCTTGCACGCCTTCGGGACGATCGACGGTCGGCGCCCCCGTAGTCGCTGCCGTCACCGGGACGGCCGGTGCAAGGTCCCGCCGACACGCCGCCAGCACCACCCACGCTGCCACTTGCCAAGATCCACGCACAACGGCCTCCACCTGCACCCGGGGCTAACGCAACGCTTGGGGCGTTCTTACACTTCCCCGTGACGTCCCCGCGATCGGAGATGCGACGCACCTCTGCGCTGGCTACGCCTGCACCACTTGGCAGGGGACGCCCGATGCGGGGGCTGGTGTACGATCGCTTGATGCTCGCCACCACATCTCGGTGGTATCGAGCCGTGCTGGCACGCTTGCCCGAGCATGCCACCGTGCTGGACGTGGGCGTTGGCACGGGCGGCGCCCTGTTCGGGCAGCGCGCCCTGATCGAGGGCCGCGACCTGCACATCACCGGCATCGACATCGACCACGACTACGTTCGTCGTGCGCTGCGTCGGCTGTGGCGCACCCGGATGACCGAGCACGTGGAGGTGCTGGAGGAGGACCTCGCGCACCACCAGGGCAGCTACGACGCGATCTACTTCGCGGCGAGCTTCATGCTGTTCCCCGATCCTGCCGGCGCGCTCGCGCACGCCCGTCGGTTGCTCAAGCCCGGCGGGAGCGTCTGGTTCACTCAGACCTTCCAGGAGCGCGTCAGCCCGGTGCTGGAGCACCTCAAGCCGCGCCTTCGACAGGTCACCGGCATCGACTTTGGTCGGGTGACCTACGCGGCCGACTTCTTCGCTGCGCTGGCCAGCGCGGGCCTGCAGGTCACCGTCCACGAGGTGCTGCGAGGCGGGCGCTGGTTCTCGAGCCGGGTGATCGGTGCCACCTGGCCTGTGGCCCAGGTGCACGCCGACCCACCAGAGCCGATCAGGGCGTGACGCCCATCACCCAGCGTTCGAGCCAGGCCAGATCCCACGCGACCTTGGCCTTACGCTCCGAGAGCTTACGCAGGCCGTGCGGCGAGCCTGGGTACAGCACCAGCTCCGTGGGCACGTCGAGGTAGACGTCGAGCGCGCGGAACAGGGCTTGGGCATGCTCAGGGGGCACGCGCTCATCGCGGTCGCCGACGTGGATCAGGGTGGGCGTCTTCACCTTGTCGAGCCCGTAGATGGGCGAGGCCGCGCGGTAGGCGTCGGGCTGGGTCCACGGCAGACCTTCCATGAACGCCACCACATGGCCGGGCGTGTCTTCGGTGGCCCACTGCAGAGACTGGTCGACCACGCCGGCACCGCTGATGGCGGCCTTGAACCTGTCGGTGCGCGCGATCACAGCGTTGGTGAGGTAGCCGCCGTTGCTCCACCCCATCACAGCCAGCTTGGCGGGGTCGGCGATGCCTTCGGTGACGAGGTGATCGACGCCGCTCAGGACATCGGCGACGTCCACGTCGTTCTCGTGCCCGATCAGCGCGGTGGTGAAGGCGTCGCCGTAGCCCAGGGAGCCTCGGTAGTTGGGGGCCAGCACGGCGTACCCTTGGGACGCGAGCGTGGTGCGTCCGCCGTAGGAGAAGGTGCGCTGCACGGTCTCCATGGCTGTGGGTCCGCCGTGGATCAGCAGCATCGTGGGCAGCGGCCCCTGCTCGGGCGTCCACCCGTAGGGCGTCTCCAGGATGCCCTCCACAGGGGTGCCATCGGGTGAGGTCCAGCTCACGATGCGCGTGGTGGGCAGCTTCCAGGAGGCGGTCTGCGGGTTGGTGGTGACCAACTGGACGGGGAGCAGGCTCCCGCGTGCCGGGAGGCGGTAGAGGTCGGGGAAGCGCGTGGGCGTGCCGACCATGGCGTACACATCGCGGCCGTCGCCCGAGAACGCGAAGGTGTTGACCACGACATCGCCGCGCGGGAACACGTCGGGCGTTCCGACGGCGCCAGCGCGCAGCTTGGGCGTGCACATCAGTCGGACGCGCCCGCGGTCGGCCATCCGCTGGCAGAGCTCTCGCTCGCCCGGGACCCATTGCAGCACCCCACCCTGGTTCTGCAGGTTGGCGGGCCGGGGCAGCTTCCACAGTCGGGGCTCATTGCCGGCGAACTCGGCCACAAAGGTCTCGCCAGGGTAGCCGTCAAAGTCAACGCCCACCGCGAGCGCGCGCCCATCGGAGGCCCACGCGACGCCATCGAGCCAGCCGTACGGGCTGGGGGCTTCGGCGCGCCAGCTCGCGTCGGGCAGCACCTGCTCGGCCGCGGTGGACACCTCCACGACGCGCACGTCGCTCCAGCCCTCGTGCCAGATCAGGGGCGCCTGGGGTGCGGTGATCGCAGCGAAGCGGGCACCATCTTCGGTGACATCGAGCGCGACGACGTGCCGTCCCGAGGTCCACACCTCCTCGGTGCGCCACGAGTTCAGGTCGACGCGGTGCAGCTTGGCTTCGGGCTGGGTGCGACCGGCGTAGCTCAGCTGGTCGTGCGTCTTTCGCAGGGCAGCCCAGCTGTCGGCGACGGGCTGCTCGCTGTTGGCGAGCCACCACAGGCCCCCGTTCGTGTCGAGGTCGTAGTGCTCCACGCCGGCGGTGGCGTGGGTGAGCGCCATCGGCGCGCCTCCTGCCACGGGAACGCGCCAGACCTGGCTCTGACCTTCCGCATCCTTGGCCAGGAAGTAGATGTGCTGCCCCAGCGGGCCGAACCGGGGCTGGTGCGCATCGGGGAGATCAAAGGTGAGGCGGGTGGAGGCGCGGGTGCGGGTGTCCAGCGTCCAGAGGTCGGTGCGCTGACGATCGAGCGCCTCGTCCCAGCGGGCGAGAACGTAGACAGCGCGGGTGCCGTTGAGGTTGGCGGCGAGGCCGCGGATCTCGTCGAGGGTGAACTGGTCGTCGGTGATGACGGTGTGGGTGGGCTCGGCCCACGACAGCGCGGAGACCAGAAGGAGCAAGGACATGGGGACCCCAGGGGAGGAAGCAGGGCTACGGCACGATCCGCTGCAGCGGACGGAGCCTCCCGAACGGTTTATGCGGGCGCGCCCGCGGTCGCACCCGACCGCATGTGCGGAGGTTCATCATGCGTTCAGCGCTGCTCGTCACCGGCATGACCGGTCTGCTCTCTCTGGCCTTCGCTTGCGGCGGTGAGCCCGCTCCTGCGCCCGCACCCGAGCCGGCTCCCGCGCCGGTTCCCGAGCCCACGCCTCCGCCTGCGCCTGTCGCGGCGGGTCTGCCCGCCGACTTCGATGCCCTCGACGACGCCGGCAAGAAGGCGGCGCTCATGACGCTCGGCGAGACCGTCTACAACACCGGCGGAAGCGGCGGCGTCGCCTGCATCACGTGCCACCAGGCCAACGGTGAGGGCCTCCCCCCCAGCTTCCCGCCCCTCGTCGGCCAGGCCGCCCTCATGGGCGACTGCGTGAAGCATGCCGGCTTCGTGGTGCACGGCCTGAAGGGCGAGATCGAAGTCAACGGCGTGAAGTACAACGGCGTGATGCCCGCCCAGGGCAACCTCTCCGACGCCGAGATCGCCGCCGTCATCACGTTCGAGCGCTCCTCCTGGGGCAACGACTTCGGTGCTTGCCTGCCCGCAACCGTGGCGGCCGCCCGCGCTGCCGCGCCTCCTACGCCCTGATTGGGCGTCGCGCGGTGTCGCCGGCTTCGGCCGGCTGGCACCGCGCGGTTTGCCTGTAGAAGCGTCCCGCCGACCCGATGTGGGGGTCGGTGGAGGACGCGTGCGGCAAGTCTTGTGGCTGCTGGCCTGGGGGGCCTGTGCCGAGGTGACCGTCGGCGACGACGTGCTCGACCCCGGTGAGGACCCGCTCTGCGCGGGCAACGTGTGGTTCCCCGACCGTGACCTCGACGGCTCAGGGGACGACCAGCGGCGGGTTCAGCGCTGTGAGCGCCCGGACGCCACGTGGATCACCGTGGGCGGAGACTGCGCCGACGATGACGCCACCCGACGTCCCGGTGCCGCGGAGATCGCCGATGGCCTCGATGGCGACTGCGACGGCACGATCGACGAAGGCACGCCCTGGGGCGACGACGATGGGGATGGCTACTGTGCGGACCTCGTGCGCTGTGGCGTGCCCGCCGTGCTGCCCGGAGACTGTGCCGAAGACGACGCGCTTCGATTCCCAGGCGCGACCGAGCGCTGCAACGGCCTCGACGACGACTGCGACCTCTTGGTGCCAGCCCCGGAAGGCGACGGCGATGGCGACGGCGCGCTGGCGTGTGTGGACTGCGACGATGACGCCGAGCTCGTGTTCCCGGGCGCTGTGGAGGCCTGTGATGGCGTCGACAGCGACTGTGACGGGCTCACCGACAACCTCGACGCCGATGGTGACGGGTGGATGGGGTGCCCGACCGGGGGCGGCCCGATCGACGTGCTGCTCCTCGTGGACCGCGACCCGGCGAGCGCGGTGCTGCGCGAGCGCGTAGCGACCGCCGCCCGCGCTTGGCCGGCGTTGCTCGACGACGCCGACAAGGACTGGAGGATCGTGGTGTCGCCGGCGGATGTGGCAGCCGTTCAAGGCACGGTGACCCGGACCGATGTCGACGCCGACGATCGGTTGTTCGACCTCCTCCACACCGCCTCCGTGACCGGCACGCCGGCGACGTCTTCGGAGACGCTGGCGGCGCTCGGGAAGGGGACGTGGCGCCGGAGCGGGGCTGCGCTGGTGGTGTGGATCGTCACCCTGCGTGAAGACCGCTCCGACGTGGATGTTGTGGCATTGGCTGCCGGTCTTCGACCGCCCAGCCTGCGTGATGTGGTGCGGGTGGCGGTGGTCGCACCGGGCTCGGGCGGCTGCGATGGGGGGGATGTGGTGGGTGAGCCCGCGCCACGCCTGGACCAGCTCGGTCGTGCTGGCGGCGGCTTGCGGCTCTCGGCATGCGCGCCCGCCTGGCCCCTGCTGGCCACGTCAACCTGGTGGCCCACGGCCGTGCCGAGGGACTGTGACGATGCCCATGTCGCCGCGTTCCCTGGCGCCGCCGAGTCCTGTGATGCCGTCGACAACGACTGCGACGGGCGCACCGACGAGGACGACGACGACGACGGCCTCACCGTGTGCGAAGGCGACTGCGACGACGAAGACGCTGGCGTCTACGATGGCGCCACCGAGCGCTGCAACGGTCGGGACGACGACTGCGACGGCTTGATCCCCACCCGGGAGGTCGATGGCGATGGCGACCGCCTCTCGGCGTGCGCGGGCGACTGCGACGACGGTCGGGCGGTGGTCTACCCTGGCGCGTTTGAGGTCTGCGGTGATGGGCTGGACGCGGACTGCTCGGGCGACGACGGCGAGGGCGCAGATGCCGTGGACCACGACGGCGACGGCGTGACCGCCTGCGGTGGCGACTGCGACGACGACGACGACGCTGCGTTCCCCGACGCGCCCGAGCATCCGTTCGATGGACGCGACAACGACTGCGACGGTCTGGTGGATGGCCTCGACCCGGACAAGGTCGTCGCCCTTGCGCTGCCTTCGGCCGGCAACATCGTGTACCGGAGCAGCCGCGCGCTCTACCGGATGTGTGGCGACGCGTGGCAGGCGATCACGGTCAACGGCGACGGCTTCCTCGTGCCGGGCACGGCCACGTTCATCGACGCGAGCCCCACCACCGAAGAGCTACGCGACTACGCCCCGTTCGTCGCGGCCGGGTGGGAAGACCTCGACGCCGGCAGCTGGAGCGGCGGTCGTTTCCTCACCGACGTGGACGGCGGGAGCCCTGGCTGGATCGTGGTGCGTGCCGACAACATCAGCGTGATCTACGACCACGTCCCTTACCGCAAGAACGGCGGCCACCTCACCAGCCTCACCCGGCTGGGCCTCGACGACCTCGCTACGGTCCGTGTGCTCGAGGGCAAGTCCACCGACGAGACGACGGTGGGACTGGCGTGCGGGGACCGCAACTGGAACCGCGTGGACTTCGGCGCGACCCCCGATGCCTGCGTTCAGCCTGGAGCGGACGATGCAGCCAGCGGCGCGCTCGCCAGCGGACCGCCGCCGGTGAGCCTGACCACCGACTGCCCCTGATCGCTACTTGGACTGGCTACGGGTGACCTCGCGCTCACCATCGAGCTTGCTGCCGCCGGGCAGGTACTCGTCCAGACCGGTCTTGTTGTAGAAGCGAGCCAGCAGCAGGGCGTTCGTAGCGTACTTGCTGATGCGGCTGGCGTCGGAGTTCTTGTCGGTCCACGAGGCGTGGCCCACGCCCGGCATCTGCACGAGGTGCGCGGGCGAAGGCGCGCCCCGGTAGAAGTGGATGGCGCGGAGGTGCTCATCGGGCGTGGTGAAGCGGTCTTCCGCAGCGAACGTGAGGCTCTCGGCCTCCATCAGGTGCAGCACGCCCGACTTCATGGACTGGCAGTTGGGGGCCACCGGGAAGGCATTGCAGTCGCCACCGATGCCACCCAGCGCGCACGGCGGGCCGCCGCCGTTCTGCGGATCCCAGCCCACCACCAGATCGATCCTCGGGTCGATGCTGGCCGCGTAGTACGCGATCTTGCCGCCCTGGCTGTGGCCCACAGCGGCGATCTTCGTGCTGTCGATGCTGTCCTTGAACGGGCCCGTGGTGAGCGCCCAGTCGATCACGGCCTTAGCCTCGAGCGCGTTCTTGTCGTGGGCGGCGGGGTCGAGGAAGCCCGAGTTGGGGAAGGCGAGCGTGACGACGATGAAGCCGTGCGTGGCCATGGGCAAGTAGAAGTGCGCGTACTGGTCGGGGTCGATGGTGAAGCCGGGCATGAGCAACACGAGCGGAAAGCGGCCCGGTGCGACGGTGCTTCCATCGACCGACGGCGCGTAGGTGGTGACCGCGATGCTGCCCCGGCCGGAGGTGGGATTCGGGACGTTGCCCTTGCGACCGAATCGACCGAGAGCCCCGGTGTTGCCGGGGTTGCCGGTGAAGGCGCTGGCAGCCGGGAGCGTGCCGAGGTCGGGACGGACTTCGCCGTTGAACACATTCAGATCGTTGCCACAGGGGGTGGCGGGCGTGGGCGGCACGAGGGGCTCCGTGTCGTCGGTCTCCTCGGTCTCGGTGGTGTCGTCGGTCTCGATGGTGCCGTCGGTGTCGGTGGTGTCGTCCGTTTCCGACCCTGGGTCGGTCTCAACGTTCACGTCGGTGTCGGTGATGTCGTCGGTGAGCGGGTCGTCGAGCCCGATCACGCCGGCCTCATCACAGGCAGCCGCAGCGAGCATGAGGATCAGGGTACGACGCACGGTCCCTCCACAACAGGGTGCAGATTACACGGGGAATCGCGTGTCGGCCTGACATCCACGTCAACGAGGGGTCACGTGCTGTTGGAGACGCCCCATCGATAGTCCCGACGCACCAGGGCCTGCACCAGCCCGTCGACCTCGGGGTGGTTGCGGAGTCGAGAGCGGACGTCGCGTGCGGAGGCCAGCGGGGCCTGGCCGCCGGGTTCACCGCCGTGGAACACCAACGTGCCCAGTCCGGCGAGATCGGCGGCCTCCAGCTGAAGCAGGGCCATCAGCTCGCGGTCGCCACCGAAGGCCCCGCAGCCCCACCAGCCCGTGTGCACCTCGACCCGCGAAGGGTCCAGGCCTGCGGCCCCCGTGGCGGCCATGGCCGCAGCGAAGCTGGTGGTGGCGGTGTGCAGGATGTGGCGCATCGTTCTCGCCGTGTACGGGCCGCGACCCCGAGGAGCCGCCATCGCAAGGATCGGCGCAGGGGTGGGCTCTGTCAGCGTCAACGCGGCCAGGACGGGCGCGACGGGGGCGCACGCGAACGCGTTTCCGTAGAGTCCCCACGGACGGGTGGGCATCGGCCCCGTCTCCAGGTGGGCCAGGCGTGGCGCACCCCACACGGTGATGGGGGTGGGCTGGCCTCTCTCCACCGTGAGCGCAGGAAGCCCAGCGGACATCCAGGCCTCACGCGCCCACGGCAAGGCGGGGATCTCCACGCACTGCAGCTCGTCTTGGGCGAGCAGACCGGTGTCGGCGAACCCGAACACGTTGGGGTCGGCGAAGTTGACCCACCAGGCGACGGCGTCGGGCTGGGAGGGGCGGTAGTCGAAGAAGCCCTCCCGCACCTCCAGACGTGTGCGCCCCACGGACCGAGCCACGGGCAGCTCCGCGGGCTCCCAGCGCGCCATCGTGATCACGCCCTCCTCGGGTCGTGAGGCGGCCTCCATCTTGGCGTAGAGCGCAGCCTTGTGGGGGTGGCGCGGTGGACGGCCGTGCTCGGCCCTGAGCGAAGCGATGGACCAGGATCGTGTCGCTGAGGGTGTGGCGATCATGGGAGCACCTCATGTCGTGCGGTGACACACAGGGCCTCGGCGATCGAGGTGGCCTCGCGCACGAAGTCGTTCTGCAGCACGGCCACCACGATGCCGTCGTCGGTGACGAACAGGTCGGACTGGTAGCCCATGGTGGATCCCGTGTGGCCGCGGATCGGTCCGCACGCGTTGGAGGACAGGTAGAGTCCCATGCCGTAGGGGGCCGGGGCGTCGCGACCGGGGATCGTCGCAGGCACGGCCATCCTGTCGATGACGCTGCGGAATGCGGGGTCCTCGAACAGCACCAGCCCCCAGCGGAGCAGATCGCGCACGTCGGAGAAGAAGCCGCCGGCTGCCCACTGCCAGGCGGGGTCAAGCGGGAAGGCGGGGTCACTCCCGAGGTGCCCGGTGGCGACCGGCGCGCACACCGAAGGGTCCTGGAAGCCGCGGAGCCAGGTGCGAGAGAGGCCTGCGGGGTCCCGCACCCGAACGTGGAGCGCCCGCGGGAGGGTGTCGCCGGTGACCGCTTCCGCAATCAGGCCGAGCACGTGGAAGTTGGTGTTGCTGTACGACCAGTCCGTGCCAGGCTCGAAGTCGAGGCCCTCGTCCGCAGCGAGCTCGACGATGCCGCGCGGGGTCCAGCCGGTCGCATCCTGGGCGGCCAACATCTGGAAGAAGGCCGGCATGGCGGTGAAGTTGCGGAGGCCCGACGTGTGGGAGAGCAGGTCGCGGAGGTGGATCTGTGCGGCGCCTGGAAGTTCAGGGAACCAACCGTCCACGGTGTCGTCGAGCGAGACAGCCCCTTCGTCTTCAAGCCGGAGGAACAAGGCGGCCACCGCGGTCTTCGTGATCGATCCCCACGCGAGGGCAAAGCCGTCGTCCATCGGCGTCTGCGTGGCAACCTCTTCGAGCCCGGCCACGCCCACCCACACACCCTGTCCCGGCACACGCACCGCGACCGCTGCGCCCGGTGCCCCGTTCGCCTGCAGCGCGGCCTCAAGCGCCGCCTGCAGCGCTTCGGCGGTCGCGGCGGGGAGGGTGGCCTCCTCCGAGAGCGGCACAGGCACACAGCTCGTGATGTCGGTGTCGACGGCGTCGGTGGGCACCTCGTCGCCCGTGCCGGTGCACCCGCCCACCGCGAGCAGCGGGAGCCATGCACAGGTGGCAAGGAGCGGGTGCAGGCGCATCTGTGGGGCTAGCGCGGACACTGCACGTGGCCCAGGTGAGCGGGCGAGGCGGGATGGGAGCACCGCGTGTGGTAGAGGGACGGGTCGAGTAGGAGCCCATCATGTCGTCCTGGACCCGCACCGAGACCGCGCCCGATGGCTGGCCCCTGCACGTCTACGGGTGGGCCCCTGAGGGTGCGCCGCGGGGTGTGATCCAGATCCTCCACGGTCTGGCCGAGCACGCCGGCCGCTACGATCGGTTTGCGCGGGCAGCGTGTGCGCAAGGCTGGGCCGTGATTGCGCAGGACCATCGCGGTCACGGTGCGTCGGTCGCTTCGCCCGCCGATCGGGGCCACGCGGGCGACACCGACGGCTGGGCCGCTTGTGTGCGCGACGCCGTTCAGGTGTCCGAACTGGCCGCCGGCCTGTGGCCCGGGGTGCCCGCGGTGCTGTTCGGTCACAGCATGGGCAGCACACTCGCTGTGCACGTCGCGCGTCAGACGCCCGCACACTTTGCAGCCGTGGTGCTCTCGGGCCCTACCGGTGTGGTGGGGCCGCTGCGGGTGTTCGGCCTGTGGGCCACGCGCTTCGAGCGCTGGCGCCTGGGGTGTCGGGGCCGATCGAAGCTGCTCCACGCGCTCTCGTTCGGCGACTTCAACAAGGCGTGTCGGCCCAACCGCACCGAGTACGACTGGCTGTCCCGCGATCCCGCCGAGGTCGACAAGTACGCCAACGACCCGCTCTGCGGCTTCATCGTCACCACCCAGCACTGGTTCGACCACCTCACGGCGCTGGGCCTGCTCGATGACGTGTCGGGGCTGCACGGACTCGCACCCAACGTGCCTTGGCTGGTGTTTGCGGGTTCCGAAGACCCAGCCAGCCAGGCCACACGACGCCTGCCGGCGCTCGTGGCCAACCTGCAGGAGGCCGGGGTCGTGTCGGTGCTCTACAAGGTGTGGACGGGCGCACGGCACGAGCTGCTCAACGAGATCAACCGCGACGACGTGACGGACCACGTGCTCGGCTGGCTCGACGCTAAGGTGCCCGGTCGGTCATAGGGGCGCGCTGGAGATCGCATGAACCGCATCGGCACGCCTGGGACCCCGAACGCCACCAAGCTCTTGCTGCTGGGGAGCGGCGAGCTGGGCAAAGAGGTGGCGATCGAGGCGCAGCGCTTCGGCATCGAGGTGATCGCGTGCGATCGGTATGCCAACGCGCCCGCGATGCAGGTGGCCCATCGCAGCCATGTGTTCGTGATGACCGACGCCGACGCGCTGCGCCGGGTGCTCGCCTTGGAGAAGCCAGACTTCGTGGTGCCCGAGATCGAGGCCATCGCCACCGACGTGCTGGTGGAGCTGGAGCAGGAGGGGCTGCGCGTCATCCCCACGGCCCGCGCTGCACGGCTCACCATGGATCGCGAGGGCATTCGCCGCCTCGCGGCCGAGGTCCTCGGGTTGCCCACGTCGCCCTACAGGTTCGCCACCACCGAGCCCGAGTTTCGTGAGGCGGTCGAGGCCATCGGGTTTCCGTGCGTGGTGAAGCCCGTGATGTCGTCATCGGGCAAGGGGCAGAGCGTGGTGCGCGGTCACGGGGATGTCGACCACGCCTGGAGGTTCGCCCAGGAAGGTGGCCGCGTCGGTGCTGGGCGCGTGATCGTCGAGGGCTTCGTGCACTTCGACTATGAGATCACGCTGCTCACCGTGCGGCACCGCGATGGCACCACGTTCTGCGCGCCGATCGGTCATCGCCAGGAGGCAGGTGACTACCAGGAGAGCTGGCAGCCCCAGCCGATGAGCGAGGCGGCGCTGTTGGCGTCACACCGGGTCGCGCGCACCGTCACCGAGGCGCTGGGTGGCCTCGGCCTGTTTGGCGTGGAGCTGTTCGTGGCGGGCGACCAGGTCTGGTTCAGCGAGGTCTCGCCGCGTCCTCACGACACCGGCCTCGTCACGCTCGTGAGCCAGGACCTGTCGGAGTTCGCGCTGCATGTGCGCGCCATCCTGGGCCTGCCCATCCCCCAGATCCGTCAGCTTGGCGCCTCCGCGTCGGCGGTGATCCTGGCTGAAGGCCACTCCCAGGCACCCAGCTTCGAGGGCGTCGCCGACGCGCTCATCGACCCTGACGTGCACCTGCGCTTGTTCGGCAAGCCCGAGGTGAAGGGGCATCGACGGATGGGCGTGGCGCTGGCGCGTGGCAGCACGATCGACGAAGCGCGCGGCAAGGCTCTCCGGGCCGCGGGCGCCGTCCGCGTCCACCTGGACTAGGGCGTGTCGGACGGCCTCCCCGCCATTGGGCCGCTGCTGCCGCAGCTGCTGCTGCCGCGGCGACGCCCCGACTGGCGCTCCGCAGGCCGCGTCGAGGTGGGCGCGCGGGGCGTGTGGTTGGATCCCGCACGCGTGGACGCGTTCTTACGAACCTGCGGGGGCTGCGAGCCTCCCCAGTTGCCGCTCACCTTCCCGTACGCGCTGGTGACGCCGCTCCACCTTGCGGTGCTGGCGTCGCCTGCGTTCCCGCTGCCCGTGGTGGGGTTGCTGCACCGCGAGGAGCACATCGTGCGTCGCCGAACGATGGCCGTAGGCACCCGCGCGGACGTGGTCGTCGCGGTCGACGCGTTCCGTGAGCTGCCCTCGGGCGTGGGCTTCGACCTGCACACAACCCTCACCCAGGGCGGCGAGGTGGTGTGGACGAGTCGGAGCACGATGGTCCGGCGGGTCGGTCGAGCCCCCCAGCGCGCAGTTCAGACCCCCGAGGACACCGGCGGTGGCGTGGTGATCCGGGTTCCAGCGGGGGAAGGGCGCCGCTACGCTTGGGTGTCTCGCAACTTCGACCCGATTCACGTGTCCACCGTAGGCGCCCGGCTTCTGGGTCATCCCCGCGCGCTCGTGCACGGCATGTGGACCGTGGCCCGCTGCGTGGCCGAGCTGAGCGAGCCTACCGGTGCGGCCGAGCTCGACGTGCGCTTTCGATCGCCGCTCTATGCGCCCGACGAGGCGTGGCTGCGCTCCGTGAACGACGGACAAGACACCTCGTTCCATGTGGTGGGCACGAAGGGCCAGCGGGTGCTGGAAGGCACGCTTCGTCGTGTCGCGTCGGACACCGCCGCAGGGCAGGCTACAGTGCGGTCGATGCGGAGGTGAGCTTGGGTCCCCGCGCGCTCGCACTGGTGCTGGTCGGTTGTGGGGTGGCGCCATCGTCGATGGACGAGACGGGGCTCGAGTCCGACGCCACCCCCGACACCGACACCGACACCGACGCCACCCCGGACACCGACACCGACACGGACGAGACCGACGTCGTTCCGGCAGCGAGCTGTGTGCTGGGCACGGGGGAGGAGCAGTTTCTGGCGATCGAGGCCGGTGCTGAGCTCGAGGTGATCCGGGGACCCCAGGGGGGCTGGCATGTGCTGGGGGCTGTGCAGTGCACGGGCATCGTGCCGGGCGACTTCGTCGACGTGCTGAACCCCGACAACCCTACGGTGACCTGGCAGATCGTGGACGCGCTGTCGGTGGCGTTCGGCGGCTACGCGGGCCTGCGTCGTCCGATGGACCGCCCCGAAGGTCCTGGCCTCGTGGGCGAGTTCTTGGTGCTCCGAACGGCGACCTACGCAGAGGCGGTGAACCGCGACGCGATCATGGCCTTCGAGCTCACCGACGTCGACGGCCTGCGGGTGCAGAGGGAGGTCGCGGTGCGGCTGGTTCCCCCTCCCGGCTGGGAGCCCGTCGACACGGGATCTTCGCTGCCTTGAGCTCCGCGCCACAGAGGGGGAAGACAGGGTGGTGCGAGCGGCCCGGCTTGGCATGTCGGCGGCATCCCGGTAGACGCATCGCTCGGCGGGAGTGCACATGACGGGTTGGGAGTTTCAGCGCTTTGGGGGCTTGGATCAGCTGGTGCTGCGGAGCGCCGACGATCTCGAGCGCATCGACACCCTCGACGAGGCGCGCTGGTCCGCCACGAGCATGCCGATCGACGGACTGGAGCTGGATGCGGCGTTCCTGGCGTTCCTCGATGACGACGGCAACGGCCGCGTGCGCGTCGAGGAGATGAAGGCCGCGCGCGCGTGGCTGTGGGAGCGTCTCTCCGGTCGGAGTCACCTGGCCGAGCACACCGACACCGTGTTCCTGGCCGACATCGACCCCACGCACGAAGGGGCCAAGGTGCTTCGGGCGCTCGCCGTGCGCCTGTTGTCCCAGCTGGATGCTTCCCATCGGGACCACATCACGCTGGGTGAGGTGCGCTCGTTCAAGACCGCGTACGCTTCGAAGTTCCCCAACGGCGACGGCGTCGTCACCCCGGATCAGGTTGCCGACCCGGCCCTCGCGGCCTTTGTGACCAACGTGGTGGCGGTCACCGGCGGCGCCCAGGACCTGTCGGGTGCGGCAGGGGCCTCCGAGGCCGACGTGGACGCCTGGGTGGAGCGGGTGCGGGCGTTCGCCGCGTGGA
Source organism: uncultured Enterobacteriaceae bacterium (assembly GCA_964396405.1). GTDB lineage: Bacteria > Myxococcota_A > UBA796 > UBA796 > JACKEO01. The sequence goes on along the minus strand of CAYNFK010000002.1, from coordinate 80,409 downwards.
AGTCGAAGGCCACCGACGAGGCGGATGCCATCTTCCCGCTGGGGGATGCCACGGCCGCGGCAGACGCGCTGGTAGCTGCGCTGGCACCGAAGATGAGCCAGTTCTTCGCTCAGTGCGCGCTGATGGCGCTGGAAGCGGGTGCCGAAGCGCGCCTGCAGGCCACTCCCGAGCAGCTCGCTGCGCTCGACGTGTCCGATCCGGCCGCGATCGCTGCGTGGATGGCGGTCGCCCCGCTCGCGCGTCCCAACGCTGCGGGCCTGCTCTCCGGCGCTGGGCTCAACGCGGCCTACGCGGCGGAGGTGCGTCGCGTGCTCACCGAGGTGGCGACGCCTCTGCTCGGTCGCGACGTGGGGGAGGGGCTTGAGCTCGCGGACTGGAAGGCGATCGAGACGCGGCTCGCGCCGTACCGTGCGTGGCTTGCGTCCCGTCCGATGGGAATCGCCGATGACGCGGACATCGCTGCGCTGGTGTCCATCGCCGACGGCCCGCTTCCCGCCGCTGCGCGAGCGCTCGCCGCCCAGGACAAGGAGATCGCCGACGAGCTCGTGGCGTTCCGCGACCTCGAGAAGTTGGTGCTCTACCACCGAGGGCTGCTGCAGCTGGCGAACAACCTGGTCTCGTTCGCTGCGCTGTTCGACCGCGAAGAGCTGGCCGTGTTCCAAGACGGCGTGCTGATCCTCGATGGTCGCCGCATGGACCTGTGCCTACGCGTCACCAACAAGGCCGCCCACAAGCCGATCGCCGAGTCCAGCCTCACGTTCCTGGCCTACTGCGACCTCACCCGTCAGAATGAGGGGGGTGCAGGCGAGACCCGCACGATCGTCGCGGCAGTCACCGCCGGCACCCGCGGAGGCATCTCGGTCGGCAAGCGCGGCGTGTTCTACGACCGCGCAGGCTTGGAGTGGGACGCGCTGGTCACCGACGTGATCGTACAGCCGATCAGCATCTGGGAGGCGATGGTCGCGCCGTTTGTGCGGGTGCGCGACATGGTGTCCGACCGTCTCAAGGGCCTCGTGGAGAGCAAGACGGCCGACGCGGAAGGCGCAGCCGCCGCCCATGCCGCCGCGCCTCCTGCGCCCCCTGCAGCGCCGGCTGGCGGTGGCAACATGCAGACCTTGCTGATCGGCGGCTCGGTCGCCTTCGCAGCCCTGGGCTCCACGCTGGCGTTCGTCATCCAGACCCTGTCGTCGATCGATGTGGGCTCGCTGATGCTGACCCTGTTGTTGGTGGGCGGTGCGTTGGCCGCGCTGTCGGCCCTGCTCGGCTGGCTCAAGCTGCGCCGGCGCGATCTCTCGGCGATCTTGGAGGCCGGCGGCTGGGCCCTCAACGGGCGCATGCTGATGTCCACGTGGCTGGGTGCTCGGTTCACCGAGCGTCCGAGGTTGCCGAAGGGTGCCAAGGTGCGCCGCATTGAGCCCGGCAACACGCTGGCGTGGGTGGGGATCGTGCTGGCCGCGCTGCTGGTGGCCACGGCCGTGGCCTTCTGGAAGCTCCCCGACCTCGCACCGTGGCTGCGCGGCGAGGTCGACTCCCCGTGGGGAGCTGCCATCGAGCCCGCTGCCGAGGCGGTGCCTGCCGCACCGGATCCTACGATTCCCTAGCACAACGGGTCGGGCCATCTCGCCCGACGGCGATAGATCCGCGTGAACGGGAGATCACGATGAAGCTCACCCACCTGCTCCTTGGCATGGCCGTCCTGCTCGGCGCTTGCGACGCTCCTGCCGAGCTGGCACCGGAAGCGGAGCTTGGCGATGGTGCGCTGATCTACGGCACCGACCACCGCGTCGATGTCTACCAGCTCACCAACCCCGACCTCGTGGCTGCAGCGAACAGCACGGTGGGCCTCGTGGGCTCGCGCGATCTGTCCCGCAACTCGGATGGCACCTACACGCTGTCCACGGGTGGCACCTTGCGGCAGTCGGTGGGCGTGTGCTCCTCGGAGCCCTACGCCAGCCAGCCTGTCGCGCCGGACTGTTCGGGCTTCCAGGTGGGACCGGATCTGATCGCCACCGCCGGGCACTGCATCTCGTCGTCGAGCTGCGCTTCCACCCGCTTCGTGTTTGGCTTCCAGATGGTGTCGTCGTCGTCCGCCCGCACCCGTGTGGCATCGAACGACGTCTACAGCTGCGCTCAGGTGCTGGGGCGCGAGACCGGCTCCACTAAGGACTGGGCCGTGGTGCGTGTCGATCGCCCCATCGTGGGTCACGACCCGCTCGCGATTCGACGCACCGGCAAGGTAGCCTCCGGCACCGATCTGGTGCTGATCGGTCATCCCTCGGGCCTGCCCACCAAGGTGGCCGGCGGCGCCACGGTGCGCGACAACAGCCCCACCAGCTACTTCTCCGCCAACCTCGACAGCTACGGGGGCAACTCGGGCTCGGCCGTGCTGAACGCCAGCACGCTGGAGGTCGAAGGCATCCTCGTGCGCGGCAACAACGACTACGTGTGGTCGGGCGGCTGCTACAAGTCGGCCGTGTGCAACGACTCGGGCTGCCCGGGTTGGGAAGATGCCACACGGGCCTCGCTGATGGCCTCCGTGGTGCCCGAGCTGGTACCGCCTGCGCCGGCCTTCTCCATGACCGGACCGGCGCTGGCCACCGCAGGTGCTGCGGTCACCTTCGATGTCGAAGGGGCCTCGCCCGGCGCGCTCGTGTGGCTGATCACCGGGGCGAGTGCGGGGCAGACCGAGGTGCCCGGTTGCCCCGGCGTGTTCGCCGACCAGACGAAGGTGGTGGCCTTGGGCTCTGCGGTCGCCGACGTAGACGGCTACCTGCAGATCACCGCCGTGGCCAAGTCCGGCTGGGCGGGAAAGCTCCGCGAGTTCTCGGCGGTCAGCTTGGCCGACTGCGCCGTCTCCCCTGTGGTGATCGTTCAGTTCTGAACGGGCACGCTTCGCACAGGGCGAGGCGCACCGCGCTCGCCGCGCTTCGGGATGTGGGCGATCACGGCCACCTCCGCCAGCGCGCCCGCCTCCAGCCGGAACGGGCCGTCGTCGCCGGCGCGTCGGGCGGTGCCGACGAAGGGCCGCAGGTACATGCCCCAGGTGACCCAGCGGTTGGGGCCGTGCACATCCACGCCCAGGCGTGCATCACCGACGAAGCGTCCGTAGGTGCCGCCGAACGTGTAGCCGATGCTCGCGCCGGGTCCGATCACGACCTCGTGGTGGTCATCCCAGGGGATGTGGGCCGCCACGTGGAGGTCGTAGTCGAGCCGGCCTTCGCCCCGCGCTGCAGGTGGGAGCACCATGCGCAGCAGGTTGAGGGTGGTGTGCCATGCGACGTGTCGAGAGAAGTAGCTGCGCAGCTCGAACGCCGCGGGCTCGATCACGGGTCCGACGTCCCATGGCGCGCCCACGGTGCCCGCGCCGACCTGCACGACGCCGCCCACCCCGTAACGAATGCCCTTGAACCAGCTCACCTTGGCAGGCGCTGGAGCGTCCTGAGCCAGCGCTGTGGGGGAGCCAAGCAGGGCGAGCGCGAGGAGGGTGTGCATGGGCGACCCTATGTCGATCAGCGTGGTGAGGCCGCGTAGATGTCGTCTCGACCCGTCACGCCTCCACGCCGGCCGCCCGTGCGCCTGAGAGGATCTCGCTGCGGTGCGCGTCGTAGTCGAGCCATGCCGCGAGCAGGATCCACGGCCCCACCACGAACGCCGGGACCACACACATCGCCATGGCGGTCACCCACAGGAAGAGGCTCACCAACTCCAGCAGCAGGATCGCGAGCAGGCGGTGCTTCGCACCGTGCCACGACGCCGACATCGCGCTGAACACCCCGTAGTGGCCTTCCAGCAGCAGCATCGGAGCGTAGATCAGCGCGCTGCCCACGAACAGCAGCCCCACCACGGGCACGAGGTTCGCGAGCGCGCCCACCACCACCAACACGAGGGACTGCACAGCGCGTGCACCCCATCCTTCCGTGGCGAAGAGGTCGCCGAAGTTTGGCGCGCCGCCCCGAGCCGCGGCGCGCTGCACGACCAGGATCGCGTTGGGCCCCGCCAACACCGCGAAGGCCCCACAGCTCAGCACCGTGCACGCCACGGCGAGCAGCCCGAGGAGGAGCCACTCCACCAGGTTCGAGCTCACGAGCTTCCACGCGTTGCCGAGCTGTTCCACGAGGGTCTCCACGGTGCTGGCCGAGTCTATCGGCGGAGTGGGTCTGGGTCAGGCCTTCACCGGCCAGAAGGCGAACACCACCGCACCGAGGAGCAGGAGGAAGCTGACGCCGTGGTTCCACCGCACCCTCTCCCCCAGCCAAAGCCAAGCAAACGCCGTGAACACCACCAGCGTGATCGCCTCCTGCATGAGCTTGAGCTGGAAGGCGTCAAACGTGCCGTGGCCCCACCGGTTGGCCGGCACCTGCAGGCAGTACTCGAAGAACGCGATGCCCCACGACACCAGGATCGCCAACCAGAGCGGCGACGACTTGAACTTCAGGTGGCCGTACCAGGCGAAGGTCATGAACACATTGCTGGCGAACAGGAGGAGGACGGTGCGCATGGCGGCTCGTGGGGGTGGGGGACCCGTGAGGATATCGGCGATGCCGTGAGGGTGTCGATGCACGTTCCTCGTCTCGGTCCCTTGCACCGAGCCCTGGCCTCCGGGACGCGGGGATCCTGGATGGCCTCTGCGGCGACAACAGCCCTGGCGTTGGTGTTGTTGGTCCCGACGTGGGACCTCGGTCTGTTCGGCGACGACTGGAAGTGGCTGCAGCACGCCGCCACCATCACCGATCGTTACAGTCACAACCGGTGGATGCTGTTCGGACACTGGATGCCGCTGGAGATGGCGCGCTGGGCGGTCGCAGGAAAAGCGTTCGGGTCGTGGGCGCTGGGACACCGCGCTGTTCACGCTGTGGCGGCTTGCGCGGCGGCTGTGCTCGCCCAACGCGTGCTCGCTGTGGCGGGCGTTCGAGCCTGGCTCTCGGTGCTCGGTGCCGCGTTGCTCGCTGTGGGAAGCAACGCCGAGGTGGCGGCGTGGCTGAGCTGTGGGCCCTACTACGTGCTGATGTGCGTGTTCTCGGGGGTGGTGCTGGTCGTTGCGGCGGATCCCACAGCCTCGCGGCGACGCACCTGGGTTGCGGTGCATGCACTGGCCGTGATGGCCACGCTGATCAAGGTGCAGGCGATGTTTCTCGGTGTGGTCCTCCCGGCCGCGTGGTGGCTGGCCCGCCCGCGAGGGGCGCGGCTGTCCTGGTCAGAAGGGGCCTTGCTCGCCGCGTGCCTCTGGCCACTGCTCCCGATTCCACTGCTGGCGTGGGTGGGTGAGACCACGCGCTCCTTGAGCGCGGTGGAGCATCTTGGGGAGGGCCGACGCTGGGCAGAGGTGGTGATGGATCTTCCGCTCGCGCATCGTGTGGACACGGTGGTGGCCCCCTTCGTGCAGGGCGCGTCCGATCCCTGGCCGCTGTCGAGGCAGCCGTCCACAGCAGTGTGGACGCTGGATGCGCTGGTGGTCGCGTGTGGGATCCTGGCCGTGTGGGGTGCATGGCGCACCTGGGGCGGCAGGGCCGTTGCGATCGGGCTCACCGTGGTGTCGGCCTTGGTCGCGATGACGGTCGTGGTGGACTCCCTGTCCCTGCGCCACCTCTACCTGCCGGGCGTCGGCACGGGGTTGCTGATGGTGATCGGGTGGGAAGGTGCGATTCGACAGCTCGGTCGGCACGCGCTTTGGGTGTGGGTGCCAGTGGCTCTGGCCTGGACCGCCTGCACGGTCGCCATCGAAGGGTGGTGGGTACGAGGGTGTCCTGCGTCGGCCTCCCGCCAATCGGACGCGCTCACCGTGGCGCTGGAGACGGCCCAGACGCTCGTTGTGCAGGGTGCATCGGACAGGGAGGTGGCCACGCTGCCGCCCTCTTGCCGGTACCCGCCGTTCTGGGAGGCGCAGTTCTGGTGGCTTGCCGAGGACCGTGACGACATCGAGGCCGAGGCGCGGATCCGGGTGAGCTTCACACCCGAAGGCGGCACCGTGAAGCTCGTCACGTGCGTCGACGGCTACTAGACCCTGTGGACGCGCGCTGGCGGGTGCCCGCTTTAGGTGCCGAGCCCCTCCAGGCCCACGTGCCCGAGCGCTGATCCGCCAGGCGGGAGCTCACTGGGGTCAGCCTCGATCGCCAAGGCGCGCTGGACCGCGGGGAGTGCGCGCGTGCGCTCTTGGTGGGCGTGGACTTCCGGGAACTCCTCGGGAAGGTCCACGGCTCGGTTGGCCCACCGGCTCATCGCGAACAGGTAGGGATCGAGGAGGCCGGGCTCCGGGGTCATCAGCCACGTGCGGCCCCGCAGCGCCTCGTTCACAAACGCGAGCTCCTTGCGGATCTGTCCTCGGGCCGCTTCGCGTGCCGACGGCTCCAGGCTCGGGTCGTCCACGTACCGCTGGGGGTTGAACCACGGGTAGAAGGCCGCGTGGAAGCCGCTGCCCAGGTACGAGAGCCAGACCTGCAGCTCGTCGTGCGCCGCCGTGCCCACCTCGGGGATCCACGGGGTGCCCGCCGCCAGGTGCAGGAGGATCGCGCTGTTCTCGCTGAGCAGGCGACCGTCGGCCGTGCGCAGCGCAGGCACCTTGCCGTGGGGGTTCACCGCGCGGAATGCAGCCAGCTCGCGCTTGGGCTTCTCAGCCCGACACAGCCAGTGCGGTCGCTGCAGCCAGTCGAGCGCCACCTGGATGGTGAGGGAGCAGGTGCCGGGGCTGTAGAAGAGCACGGGTTCGGACACGGGGACCTCCGGGGAGGCCACCGGTAAGCACTCGCCGTGCCAGATGCCGTCACGATGGGTCTGAGGGGGTGCGGCCTCAGACCGGGCCGGGGTGCGGCTCCGTGGTGTGGAGCCCCGCGAGGAAGTCGCCCAGGCCTCGGGTGAGCAGCACCGCCACTGCCGCCGCCGCGAGGACGCCGAGCGCGAGCCCCTCGAGCCAGCCGTGCGGGTGGTCCGCGAGCCCGTGCAGCGCGGGGGACGGCAGCATCGGAAGGAGCGCGTCCACGCCGATCCCCAGAGCGAGCACCCCCCCCATCGCGACCCAGCGCGGCCGCCCGCCCGCCGCCGATGTGATGATCGGGCCCACAGACAGCGCGATGAGTGCCGCGCCCGGCGACAGACCCTTGTGGCTGAGCACCGCGAGGACCACGACCAACCCCGCGCCCGCAGGTGCTGCCCAGGCACCGAGGGCCAACGCAGCCAGCCACAGCGCCGCCACGGGCGCGTCGGCCAGGCGATCGGGCGCGACCAGCGCCTCCCCCCAGCCTGCCACCAGCAGGCCCAGCAGCCACCACGGGGCGGTCACCACGAGATCGCGCGTCACGGCGCGCCCGTAGCGGAAGACGGGCGGCGACCTCTCCGGGCGCACCGTGCCCCACAACGACAGCGCCCACAGCAGCGTCCACCACGGGCCGAGCAGGGCACCCGACACCAGGAGTGCCGGTAGACCGGGACTGCGACCCGCCAGCGCCTCAGCGATCCGCGGCCAGCGCTCCAGGGGCCGAGCGAGCAGCGGAGCGATCCCCAGTCCGGCGAGCAGCCACGGTCCGGCCTCGGATGCCAGACCCCAGGCCGTGTGCCACGCGCTCAGCTCGGAAGGTGCACCCGCAGGGGCAGCATGGCTCCCGACCAGCACCACGACGCCTGCACCGCCGAGCAGCGCCCCGAGGCCCGAAGCGAGGCGCTCCTGGTTCTCGGTGCGGTGGGAGATGAGGTGCAGCAGGGAGCCCGCGACGAAGGCCTGGGCCACGGCGAGCGAGGTGCCCCCGGCGGGCACGAGCTCCGCTGCAGCGAACCCGAGCGCCTCTGCGGCCACGGCCACACCCAGCACAGCCCCTGCGACCCACCCTCCGTGGTGCGATGCTGTGGCGCGCCACACGGCGAGGCCCACCGGCAGGCTGTGCAGCACCACCGCTTCGGCCAGGGCCTGGGAGTGCGGCTCTTGCGAGGTCGCCAGGATCGCACCGTCCACGAGTCCGTGCAGGCCGAGTGCCACCGTGGCCAGCACCACCACGCCCAGCTCGCCGTTGGGCAGTCGACCACACCCCGCCGGAACCAGCGCGCCGATCGCCACGGCAGCGAGGACCATGCCGCCGCCGTGCGACAGCGCCTCGGGCAGGATCTGCAGGAGCACAAGTCCGCCGACCAACACGGTCGCCGCAGCGTCGAGCATGGCGCTGGCACGAGGGCGCCCCACGAGGGAGCGGTCCACCCACGGGGCGGACCCAAGCGCGATCAGGCTGGCGAGCAACAGCAGCATCGCCGCGCGTCATGCCCCGATTGCAACCCAGTTGCAATACCTGCGGGGGCCCGCGGTCCTCCCACGGGCTACGCACCGCCGGGGAGGTGGTCGTGGGCGCGTGGTTGATGAAGTCAGAGCCCGACGTGTTCGGCATCAACGACCTGGCCGAGCAGGGCACCACCGGCTGGGATGGGATTCGGAACTACCAGGCCCGAAACTACCTTCGTGATGACTGCAAGATCGGAGACCTGGTGATCTTCTACCACTCGAATGCCGAGCCTTCGGGTGCGGCGGGCCTTGCGCGTGTGGTGGGCGAGGCGGTGCCCGATCCCACCCAGTTCGACGAGGCCGACGACCACTTCGACCCGAAGTCCAACCCCGCTGCGCCCGCGTGGCTGCAGGTGGAGCTGGCCTTTGTGGAGCAGTGGTCCGAGGTGGTCTCCCTGGCGGAGATGAAGGCCGATCCGGCGCTGGAAGGCATCGAGGTCGCCCGCCGGGGCACGCGTCTCTCGGTGCATCCAGTCTCCGACGCGCACTTCGCCCGCATCGTCAGCCTGGGGCGCAGCAAGGGCGTGGCCCGCACGACGCCTGAGGCCCCCTGACGATCGCCGGGAACGCCCCGATCGTTAGCCGATCTGCTGGGCCAGGTAGCCGGCGAGCCCGAGCTGACCGATCAGGCCCGTCTGGGTCTCGAGCCAGTCGAGGTGCTCCTCTTCGGAGGTGAGGATCGCGTCGAGCAGCACCCGGGTGCCGTTGTCGGCCCTGGCGACGCAGAGCGCGATCGCGCGGTTGAGGCGAGGGATGGCCTCGTGCTCCAGCGCCGTGTCGCTCTCGAAGATCTCGGGAACGGTCTCGCCGATGCGGATGTGGCCGAGCTTCTGCACGTTGGGCAGGCCCTCCAGGTACAAGATGCGCTCGATCAGCTGATCGGCGTGCTTCATCTCGTCGATGGACTCCTTGTGCACGGCAGACGCGAGCTTGAGGTAGCCCCAGTTCTTCAGCATCTTCGCGTGCAGGAAGTACTGGTTGATCGCAGCCAGCTCGCCCGCCAGGATCTCGTTGAGGACGGCGATGATCTCAGACCCGCCCTTGATCGCGGTGCCCGGTGTGCTGGGACTCATACAACCTCCAGACCCCTCCCATACGCCGATCCGTCGTCCCGCGACACCCGCTCGTTGGCGCGCTCTTCGGCTTCGGCGAGCAGTTCGTACAGCTCGCACCGGCACGAACCGCACTCGGTGCCCGCACCCGTGCGGCAGCCGAGGTCATCGATGGACCGCGCGCCGGCGGCGATCTCCGACCTCAAGGTGCGCTCACTCACAGCGTAGCAGGAGCAGAGGATCATCGAAGCGTCCCTCCGATTGCCATTGATAACCAATTTCAATGGGGTGTCGAGGGGGACGCTCGGCACGCGGTGTCGGCGCCGAGCTAGAGCTGGCCGATCCATCGACGAAGGGCGGGCCCATCGACCGAAGCACCGAGGTGGTGGACGTGGGCCACCAGGCCCGTCCACGTGCGCAGGACGAGCGGCGACCACGGCGGACCGGCCGAGGCACGATGCCGCGCCAGCGAAGCCTTGTAGGCCTGGATGGCATGCGCGATCGCGTGCAGATCGGTGCGCTGAATGGGACCGATCGCCGTGAGCGGCACCAGCAGCTTGCCCGCCAGGGCACGGGTGGCTTCTCCGGCGGGCCCCTCGGTGGGTCCAAACAGCTGCCCGAACCCGGTGACGTCGGCCTCGGCGAGTGCTCGCAGCAGGGGACTCCGCGCGGCCTCGGGTACCTCCTGCACACAGCCCAGGTCGAGCAGGACCACCGACCCGTCGGGTCGAAATCTGTAGTTGCCGGCGTTCGGGTCTGCGTGAACCAGCCCTGCTGCCACGCCCGCTGCGAAGGTCCGTAGCAGCACAGTGGCCGCGGCGTCCCGCGCCTCCTGCGACAAGGTGCGAGCGGCTTCGTCGAGCCCGACGCCGTCCTCCGAGGTGGTGGTGAGCACGCGAGACGATGTCCACGCCCACACCACCTCCGGCACGACGGCATCGGGCACAGGCCGCATGGCCGCGGCGTAGCGCTCGGTCCAGGTGGCCTCCTTGAGCTGATCCAGCTCGTCGACCAGCCGACCGCGCACCTCGTCGTACACGCCGCTCACGCCGGGCATGATCGCACCGACGAGCCCCACCACGGCACCCGCGTTGCTCAGCTCCCCCAAGATCACCCGCGCCACGCCAGGATGCTGCACCTTGACGGCGACGGCGCGACCATCCGGGAAGGTCGCCCGGTGAACCTGCGCCACGCTCCCCGACCCCACGGCCCGCGGATCCAGCGTGCTGAAGATCGCGTCGGCTTGGTCGGGGAGGTCCTCGCGGATGACCGTGCGGATCGCGTCGATGTCGCTGTGGGTGGTGGCATCGTTGAGGCGCTGGAGGGCTTCGCGCACGCCGGGGGGGAGGTCGGTGCCCACCACGGCATCCAGGTACGCACCCATCTGGCCCGCCTTGGCAGCGAGTCCGCGCAGCTCAGCCAGCGACTCAGCCAGCTGCGTGGTGACCGACGCAGCCCCCTTGCCGGTGGCCAGACCGGCCGCGGCCGACATGCCCATGCGCGCTACGCGGGCCGCACGTCGCCAGCCCGCCGTGGGCTCGCTCATGCGCGCCCCGACTCGACCCGGCGACGCAGTGCCTGCGCCATGTTGTCGAAGCCGGTGCGCAGCGCGCGATCGTACAAGAGGCGCACAAGCGGACCCAGTAGTCCGCCGATGGTGTCCTCGGTGACGTAGAGCGTGCGACCGTGCTCCACCGCGGTGAGCGTCTGGTTCCTGTAGGCCCACAGGAGCCAGCGCGGCGGCTGGTCGAGCGCCCACGCCAAGCAGCGCTCTGGCTCCATCACCCGCAGCGTCTCCTTCTGGTGGGTGAGCGCGCCGGTTCCGAGCCTCACCCGCATGCGGACGGGATCGCCGATCTTGCCTGACGTGCTCACCTCGACCGTGAACGGATTCCACGACGGGTAAGCGTCGAACTGCGTGAGCACCTCCCACACCGCCGACGGAGGTGCTGCGATCTCCACTTCAGCCCGCCACGTGGTTGCCATGGTGCCTTGCCCCGTGGGCTGAGCTATCCGTGGACGCGATGCCCGTCTCTCTTGTCACCGGTGCCACCAGCGGTATCGGCCGCGCCGCCGCGGTCGAGCTGGCGCGGCGTGGGCACCATGTGCTCGTGCACGGTCGGCGTGCGGATGCCGTGGCCGAGACGGTGGACCTCGCCCGTGCTGTGGGTCGCGCAGACGCCGTTCTGGCCGATCTCTCCGATCCGGTCTCGATCGCCGGACTTCCCGCGCAGGTGCGCGCCGTCTGCGATCGCGTGGACGTGCTGGTGCACAACGCGGGCCTCACGCTCGCCCATCGCACGCTCACGCCCGATGGCCTGGAGGCCACCTTCGCGGTGAACCACCTGGCGGTGTTCCGCCTCACGGCCCACCTCCTGCCGTTGCTGGCGGATGGCGGACGGGTGGTGGTCACCTCCTCTCGCAGCCACAGGGAGGGCCGCATTCAGCTCGATGACCTCCAGCGCACCACGCGGCGCTGGTCGGCCTATGGGGCGTACGCCGACAGCAAGCTCGCGAACCTGCTGTTCGTGCAGGAGGCGGCTCGCCGGCTCAAGGCGCGCGGGATCGTGGTGCATGCGGTGCACCCGGGTGTGGTGGCGACGGGGTGGGGCCAGGACGACCTCACCTTCCTGGGCTGGCTGATGCGGGTCGCCCGGCCGCTGGGCGTGTTGTCGACGCCGGAGCAGGGAGCGGCCACCACCGTGTTCGTCGCCACCGATCCTTCTGCGCAGGCGAGCACGGGCGACTACTGGGCCCGCCAGCGCCGGGCGCGCCCCACCCGCGCAAGCGCCGACGCCGAGCTGGCGCGGGGCCTGTGGGAAGCAAGCCTCAAGCTCTCACCGGGGATCCCCGCCTGGCCGGAGCTCCCATGAGCGAGACCGAGCGGCATCGGGGCATCTTGGGAGCGATGTGGGCCGGCATCGTCGACCGCGGTCAGGGCGGCAGCGTCGACGTGACGGCCATCGAGCGCCTCGACGGTCAGGCCGTGCTCGTCACCGGGGCCTCGCGGGGTCTGGGACGCGCGATCGCGCTGGGGCTCGCCGCCCGAGGTGCCCACGTGCACGTCGCGGTGCGCAGCCTGGCCGAGGAGACGGTCGCCGCCTTGCTCGCTGCGGGTGCACCGGCTGCTACGGCATGGCCGCTCGATCTCGAGAGGCTGGCGTCGGTCGACGCACTCGTAGAAGCGCTGGCGGCGAGCGGTGTGCGCTTGGACCGGGTGGTGCTGAACGCTGGGGTGGTGCCGCTCGGCAGCCGACTCACGCCCGACGGTCTCGACGTGATGATGCAGGTGAACGCGATCAGCAACGTGCGCTTGGTCGATCAGCTGCTCGCCACCGGCGTGCTCGCGCCGGCCACGCCTGCGCCGCGCATCATCGTGGTGGGGAGCGAGTCGCACCGCTCGTCGCCACCCATCGACTGGAGCGCGCTGGGCACGCCTCGAACCTATGGCACAGGCGCTGTGGTGTTCGAGTACGGGCGCACGAAGCTGGTGCTGCACACCTGGGCAGCCGAGCTCGCCCGACGGCTCGATGGGGAAGGGGATCACGTGGCCGTGCACCACCTGTGTCCGGGCGCCATCGCCAGCGACATCGCGCGTGAAGCGCCGTCGTGGAGCAGGCCGCTGCTGGGCCTCGTGTTCCGCTTGTTCTTCCAGAGCCCCGAGGTGGCCGCCCGCCCGGTGCTGTGGCTGGCCGCCGCAGCCGATCTCGGCGCGCGCACGGCGGTCTACGTCCACATGCGCACGCGCAGGTCGGTCGCCGCGACCGCGTCCGACCCCGAGCAGGGGGCCGCTGCGTGGGCCGCGACGCACCGCGTCATCGACACCGTCCTGGGAGCCTGAACATGTACGTCGTTGACCCCGCGTCAGCCGCCTCCCGGATCCAGTCGGGCGAGACGTGGTCCGACTTCTGCGACATCCTCAAGGCGGCCGGTCAGGTGCTCCTGCGCGAGGGCACGCCGGAGGATGCGTTCACGCGGGCCGAGGGCCACCGCTACCTCTCGCGGCTGGTGAGGGCGGGGCTCGAAGCGTTCGTGGAGCACGCGGATCCGGCCGCACCCACCTTGCGCCGGGTGGTGCACGAGACCGTAAAGCTCGGGGCCGACAACCCCGACAGCTACTACCTGAACGCCGAGATCGACGGCGCTGTGCAGTACGTGATCCGCGGGCGGCGCAACGGGGTGCCGTTCCTGGAGTTCGCAGCGCAGATCGGGAGCTACGGTGAAGGAGCCGGCCTGCCCCCGAGTGGGCACCTCTCAGGCGACGCGCTCGTAGAAGAAGCGGACGGCTCGTTCGTGGTTCACATTGGCCCTGAGCGGCGCGGCCCCAACTGGCTGCGCACCGTGCCCGAGACCCGCACGATCATCGTGCGTCAGAACCGTCTGGACCCTCGCGTGGACCAGCTCGCCGACCTCGTGCTGGAGCGAGCGGAGGGGTCGGCCGTGCCCGCTCCGATCACGCCGCAGAGCGTGGACGTAGGCCTGATGAAGGCCGCGATGCTGGTGGCCACAGCGCCGCGCCTGTTCGCCGAGTGGGCCGAGGGCTTCGCGGCGCACGTGAACCAGCTCCCGCGCTTCGACCAGGCAACGTCCGACAGGATGGGGGGCATGCCGCACGTGCGCTACCACCACTCCGCGTGGCGCCTGGCACCGCACGAGGGGCTCGTGGTGCGCGTTCCGCCGTGGAACTGTGGGCACTGGAACCTGCAGGTCAACAACCACTGGATGGAGTCGCTCGACTACCGGCACTATCGAATTCACACGAACTCCGTGCTGGCGGCTTCGGCTGCGGACGGCAGCGCGGTGGTGGTGATCGGCACGCTCGCGAAGGGCCGAGCGAACGGCCTGGATGTCGAGGGCCACACGCATGGCACGATGTGCTTCCGGTGGTTCTCGCCCGAGCCGTTCGACGCGCCCGACCCCGTCTGTGAGGTTGTCGATCTGCGCACGTGGAGCGCGCCCTGATGCGCGAGACGTCGCGCAACTACAGCGAGCCCTTTCGTCCCTGGCCGCTGCGTGCCGCCCACGCGTTCCTGCGGGGGGTGGGACTCGACGATCGGCCCCGACTCACCGTGAGCGGACTCGTCGAGGCGGCACGCCGCGCAGAGGGCCTAGAGGATCTCGGTGAGCCGAGCTTGGAGCCGCTGGAGCGCCTGCTCGTCAGTGTCGAGCAGGAGGCGGCGCTCACGCCGATGGGCCGACTCGCCACGCGCATCCGGCTCGTGCAGTCGCTGCGAAGTCGACTTCGGGCGGTGGAGCTGCGCAAGCGACACCCCGAGATCGCGGCCACAGCGATCACCGCGCCGATCGTGATCACTGGCCTCCAGCGCACGGGCACCACCCTGCTACATCGCCTCCTCGCTGCCGACCCCCGGCTGCGTTCGCTGCGCTCGTGGGAGGCGCTCTCACCGGCCCCTCCGCTGCGCGGACCCGATCGACGCCGCGCCGTCGCCCGGCAGGCCGAAGCGGGCCTCCGGTGGATGTCGCCGGACTTCTTTGCCGTCCACCCGGTGGAGGCCGACGCGCCCGAAGAAGAGGTGCTGCTGCTCGACCAGAGCTTCTTGTCCACGGTGCCCGAGGCCACCTTGCGGGTGCCATCTTTCTCCACGTGGCTGGAGGGCCAAGACCAGCGTCCGGCCTACCAGATGCTGCACGATCAGCTTCAGCTCCTCCAGTGGCAGTCCGGTCCGCACCGTTGGGTGCTCAAGACGCCGCACCACCTCGAGTGGCTCGACACGCTGCTGGCCGTGTTCCCCGACGCCACCGTCGTGATGACGCACCGCGACCCGGTGGTCACCGTGGGCAGCTTCTGCAGCATGGTGGCGCATGGGCGCGGCGTGATGTCCGACCGGGTGGATCCGGTGGAGATCGGTCGAGACTGGCTCGCGAAGGTCGGTAGGATGATGGATCGCGCGCTGGCGACGCGCGCGGGTCGCAACGACCGGGGCTTTGTCGACGTGGACTACGGCGCCCTCATGGCCGACCCGTTGGGCACCGTGGCCCGCATTCAGAGCGCAGCAGGGCTCCCTCGTTCCCAAGCCGCGCACCAGGCGATGGCCGATGCGATGGCGTCGATGCCGAAGGATCGGCATGGCACCCACCGCTACGAGCTCACCGACTTCGGGCTGTCTCCGGGTGGGGTGGAGGCTCGTTTCGCTTCGTACCGAGCACGGTTTCTCGCCCCGGTATGATTGTGACGGTCGTGTGACGGCGCGCTAGGGTCTTCCCCATGCGCAAGGTCCTGCTGATCGTGGTGGTGGGTGGGTTCTCGGTCGCAGGCTGCTCCCTCCCCACCCGGTGCAATGGGAGCGAGGCGCTGTGCGAGGTCCCGCTCCCGGAGGTCACCTTTCCGGGTACCCACAACGCGATGTCGAACGCCGATGACGGGTGGATCGCGCCGAACCAGCAGCACCCGCCTCGTCAGCAGCTGCAGGACGGCATCCGCGCCATGTTGCTCGACACCTACGAGGACGAAGGGGAGGCCGTGCTGTGCCACGGCTTCTGCGGCCTGGGTCGGGTGCCCCTTGCCGACGTGCTGGGCGACCTGCGGGTCTTCCTCGACGAAGCGCCCACCGAGGTGCTGATCCTCGTGCTGCAGGACGCGCTGCCGGTGGAGGCCACGCTCGCAGCGTTCGACGGTGCTGAGCTCAGCTCGCAGCTCATCGCCGTGCCGGACCCGGGGGAGCCCTGGCCCACGCTGGGGGAGCTGGTGGCGGCCAACACGCGTCTGCTGGTGACCCGGGAGTCGGGCGGGGAGGGGCCGCCCACCTACGCGCCTTACTATGAACATGCCTGGGACACGTCGTACGACTTCTCGACGACGGCCGACTTCTCGTGCGACCTCCTGCGAGGAACTCGCGCCCATCCGATCTTCCAGATCAACCACTGGCTCGCGGATCCGCTGCCTCGTGAGGCGCTCGCCGTGGAGGCGAACACCCGTGCCGTCCTGACTCAGCGCCTCGAAGACTGTGCTGCGGCGACCGGTCGCTACCCCACCGTGCTGGCCGTGGACTTCTACGCTGTCGGCGAGGTGGTGGGTGTGGTCGAGGGGCTGCCTCATGGCACGAAACGTCCGTCGCCGTAGCGCGGTGGTCTGGCGTGCTAAAGTGAGGGGCGCGAGGCGCACGGATGGCGGTGGGGCGGTTCTGGATCGGGTGTTGGGTGGTGTCGGCCTGCGGTGCATCCGATGGCCTGCGCCCCGAACCCGATGCGCCGACGCCGCTCCCCGACGATGTCCGCGCGCTCGATGCGGTCGTCGAGGTGCTGCCTCCAGCCGATCCCGTGCTCTGGCGACTTCCGTCGGCGCAGTACCGTGCCGCCGTGGCGGATCTGCTGGGCACGCCGTTCCCCCAGGACATCCCCGTGCCCGGGGACGGGGAGTTGGCGGGCCTCTCCACCCGTCCCGAGGCGCTGGCGGTCTCCGAGGCGCTGCTCGAGGCGCATGTCGCTGTGGTCGAGTCTCTCCTGGGCCAGGTGCTCCGCCACCCGAAGGTGGAGCCCGATCAAGGCGCTGTAGAGCCCCTGGATGGCAACTTTGTGGGCTCTGCCGCCGACCCGTGGCCGAGCCGCGCGCTGTGGCGCGGGACGCTCCTCCCGGAGCGGGCGGGTCTGCATCAGCTGGTGCTGCACGTGCACCAGACCGTGCTGTCGCCTCGTAAGGACGACGCGACGGTGCGCCTCCTGTTGGACGGTGGCACGGTGGGAACGGTCACGCTGTCCGCGCAGCAGGCGGAGGCGGACGTGGTGTTCGAGCTGGAGCTCGACCCTGCTCGAGGCGCGAAGGTTGTCGTGTTCGACGTCGGCCCGGTCCAGCAGCCCTACTGGGTCGATCCGATGGGCGCGACCTGGTCGGGGCCGCTCGATGTGGAGCGCAACCCTCTCTACGACCGCCTCGTGCCTTGCGATGTGGACGCCGACCCCGAAGGATGCTCGGCCCAGGTGGTGGTGGCATTCGCCGAGCAAGCCTTCGTGCGACCGCTTGAAGAAGACGAGCGTCGTCGCCTGCTGGACGTGGGCGTGCACCGCCGAGAGCTCGGCGACACGCCCGATGAAGCCCTGGCCACCATGCTCGAGGTGGTGCTCCTCGACCCTCGGTTCTGGTTCCGTGTGGAACCGGACGGGATTCGTGAGCAAGCGCGCCCGCTGACCGCCCACGAGCTTGCCCGGCGGCTCGCCGCGACCGTGTGGGCAGGCCCCCCGGACGCAGCGCTGCGTGCTGTCGCCGACGACGGCACGCTGCTCGACGACGCCGTGCTGACTCAGCAGGTTCGAAGGATGCTGGCCGATGCGCGCTCGGCGGCGCTGACCGATGTGTTCCTGTGGGACTGGCTCAACTTGGGTGCGCTGTCGCATGTCAGCCTCAGCGCCGACCAGGTGCCCGGGTTCGATGCTCAGCTCGCTGACGACATGGAGTCCGAGCTTCGGGCGCTGCTGCGCACGGTGGGTCAACCCGGGGTTCCCCTGGCACGCCTCCTCGATCATGCCACGGGCGACGTCTCGGATCGCTTGGCCGCTTGGTACGGCTTGCCAAGCGGCGGCGCGGCCGTGGCCCTCGGCGGCGTGGGCCGTGGGGGCCTGCTTGGCACCGCTGGCCTTCAGGTCATTCTGGGGCACGGTGTGCGTTCGTCTCCCACCCGGCGGGGCCAATACCTTCTCGACCGCCTGCTGTGTCGTCCGCCTGAGCCGCCTCCACCCAACGTTCCGTCGCTGGCCGAAGGCGACAGCGCGCGCGATCTGGTGGAGGCCCACGCGGCCGATCCGGTTTGCGCGAGCTGCCACAAGGAGATGGATCCTCTGGGGTTTGCGCTCGAGCACTTTGACGGTGCGGGTCGGTGGCGCGACGCCGATGGTGGGGGGCCCATCGACGCCGTGGGCTCGCTGCCCGACGGCACCCAGGTCGTAGGCCTTTCGGGTCTGGTGAGCTGGATCCAGCTCCAGGATGCTTTCGAGGCCTGCGTCGTGGAGAACCTGTTCACCTGGTCGATGGGGCGTCCGCCTCGCCAGCCCTTTGATGATCTCGAGGCCATGGTGGAAGCTACGCGTTCCAACGGGGAGAGTCTCCACGCCGCGGTGGAAGCCCTCGTGCTCTCGCCTTCGTTCAGGGTTCACCGGAGCGCACCATGAGCCTGCGGCGTCCGGTCAGTCCATCGCGGCGGCTCTTTCTTCGCGGCGCAGCGACCGCGCTGGCGCTGCCGTGGCTGCCCTCCCTTGCCTGGAACGAGGCGCGGGCTGCCGTTCCCCCGCCGGTGCGACTGGTGTGGTGGTTCATCCCAAACGGGGTCAACACCGCGATGTGGGCCTGCACGGGCTTCGGCTCCGACTACGCGCTCTCGCCCACCCTCGCTGCGCTTGCGCCCCATCGCGAACACATCTCCGTGCTCGAGGGGGTCGACCTAAGCCCGCCAACCGTCTCGGTGCCGGGACACTTGCGGGAGGGCACCACGTTCCTGACGGGGCGCACGCCGGTCGCTGGGGATGTGCGTGCCGGCGCATCCATCGACCAGCTCATCGCTGCTGCCCAGCCGCGACAGACCGCGTTCGCCTCGTTGCAGGTCTCCTTGGAGGGCCCTGAGGTCCCATCGAATCTGGATGCCGGCTGGGCCACGGCCTACTACCGGATGATGTCGTGGGCCGACGCGACGACGCCGCTCCCGCCTGCCACGTCGCCCATCGAGCTGCTGTACCGAGTCCTGGGTCTCGATGCGGGTCTGGACCCGCTGCAGCGCGCGCGGCTTCTGGAGCGTCGAAGCTCGGTGCTGGACGCCCTCGCATCGGAGGCGACCCACCTTCAGCGATCGGTGGGGTGGGGAGACCGACATCGACTGGATCGGTACCTCACCAGCGTGCGGGACCTGGAGCTGCGGTTGCAGCGGCTGGAGGAGCTGGGCACCTGCGTGCCCGACGAGGCAGGGGATGTGGATGGGGACGACTTCCAGGGCCGCACCGATGCACTGGCGGACACGGTGGCGCTCGCTTTCGCGTGTGATGCCACACGCATCGTCACGTTCGCCCAGGGCAACGCAGGGTCGATGCGGGCGCACAGCTTCCTCGGCATCTTCGAGCCGCATCACCTGATCTCCCACCACCAAAACAAGCCCGCTGCGCTCGACGCCCTTGCCCGCATTGACCGCTGGGAGGTGGAGCGCTTCGCCCGCTTCTTGCAGACGCTCAAGGGCTACGATGAGGGTGAGGGGAGCCTGCTCGACCAGTGCGCCATCCTCTTGGGTGCCGGGCTCTCCGATGGCGACGCCCACAACGACACCAACCTGCCGATCGTCCTGGCGGGCTCGGCGGGAGGCGCGCTCACGCCCGGGCAGCGACTCGACCTAGGCGGCCGAGACCTGATGGACGTTCACCTCACGATGGCTGAGGCGGCCGGCACCCGCTTGACGCCTACAGGCTCGGCGACAGGACCGGTCGCGTCGCTGCTCGCGACGTAGTCAGGGGCGCTGCTGTGGCCGCACCAGGATCCACTCGCTCGCCATGAACGTGCGCACGGTGGAGATGGGCGTGATCGACCGCACCGCGCGCACGATGCGCAGCATGTTGGCCACGAGACCCCAGGGCGTGGACGCGCCGTAGAACAAGAACGGGTTCGTGACGTGCCTTGGGCTCGGCCAGCCTTCTGCGACGATGGCGGCCCACGGGGGGGCTTCGGGGGTGAGCGGCCTGAGAACACGGTGGCGCACGTACCGGGTGCGGGGCTGGATCGCGGCGCTCACCGGCGACATCACGCCGTGCCACCGGGCCACAAAGGTGTCGTCGTCGAGATCGGCGCGCTTCTGCAGCAGGCTGACAGCGACCACACCGGGGCTGCGGGGGGCGGTGAGGTCGGCGTCGGGCAGGTTATGGCCGCTCTGGCCGTAGGTGGTGGGGACGGTGGTCTCGACCTCGTAGGCGTGCACACCGAACCCAGCCGCACGGAGCGCGGTGACCGCGTCTGCGGCGACCTCCGCTGGAAGTCCGACGTCGACAAGCCCCACTGGCCCGCGTTTCGGCGCGAACGGGTTGGGGCCCGGGACATCCGCGAGCTCATCGGCCAGCGAGAGGGTGATGTGGTCGGCACCGGCCGCCCACAGGCTGGGCACCGCAGCGAGCACAGCAGCCCGTCGTGCGACGCGATCGTTGGGACCATCGACGAGCACCAGCAGCACGCTCATGCGGAGGCCGCCTTCAGTCCGTCGGCGTACGCGCGCCAGTCGTCGAGGTGGGCGGCGACACCTTCATCACGGGTCCACAGCGGTGCCCATCCGAGCACGCGCCGGGCCTTGTCCACCCTGCACGCGGAGGTGCGGGTGAGCTTGAGCACGCCGATGCGGGTGATGGGCGGCTCAGGCGCACCCAGCAGGGTGGCGACCTCGCCGGCGAGTGCCACAGCGTACATCAGGCCACCCGGGAGGTTGAGGTTGGGCCACCTGTAGCCCAGCCCTTCGGCCACCGGACGGAACCACGCCAGGCCGTTGATGCGCTCGTCGTCCGTGCAGAAGAAGGCTTCACCGGCGACGCCTTCGGGCTGGTGGAGCAGTCGACGAGCAGCCAGTAGCTCGCCGTGGATGAGCGAGTCGACGTGGGTGTTGTCGACCACGGTGCTCGCGTCGCCCATGGTGGCCACCAAGCGACCTGAGACGAGCTGCGCGAGGAAGGCGCGGATCATGTAGCCGCCATCGCCGGGCCCCCAGATGCCGCCGGGTCGCAGGCTCGCGCAGCGGAGCACATCGCCCGACGCCGCGAGCACGCGCCGCTCGGCCTCGATCTTCGACGGTCCATACAGGTCAACGAACCGTGAGGCGTAGGGCGCGGTCTCGTCTTCTTCCACGATCGGTCGATCGATGATCACGTTCGTGGTGGAGGTGGCGACGAGCGCCCGAACGCCGTGCTGACGGCAGGCGTCGATCACGTGCTGGGTGCCCTCCACGTTGACGCCATGGACGTGGGCTCGCACGGCGCGCGGGGCGATGCCCAAGAAGCTCATGGCGGCACCGGCGTGGAACACGGCTTCGCAGCCGTCCACCGCCTCGGACACCCTGGCTGCGTCGCGAAGATCGCCCACCACGGCCTCCACGCCGGTCTGAGCGTGGGGCACCACATCGAAGGTTCGCACCGTGGCCCCGAGGCCGACCAAGGCTTGGGCCAGGTAGCGACCGAGGTAGCCGCCGCCGCCGGTGACGAGCGCGGTGGTGCCGGTCCAGTCGCCTACGTTCTCCTGCACGATCCTCACGGCTTCACCTCGTAGAGCGCGCGCGTCTGGCGGCTGATGAACGCTACGGCCCACCGGCGGGGCAGGCGGGAGAGGACCGCGTGCACGAGCCTGTTGGTCCGGCCCACGACGTAGGTGGGGCCTCGGCCGTCAGCGAGCGCATCGAGGCCTTCTCGTGCCACAGCTTCCGGCGTCATCGGCATCACGGAAGCCCGCAGCCCAGCCGGCGTGACCGACTCGAAGTTGGGCGTGGACGTTGCGCCCGCCACCACCACCAGCACGTCGACGCCACGGCCGCGGTGCTCTTCCCAGAGCGCCTCGCCCAGCACGATGTCGAAGGCCTTGGTGGCCGCGTAAAGGCCCACCATCGCAGACCCCTGGAACGCTGAGAGGCTGCTCACCAGCACGAGGCCGCCGCGTCCGCGCCGCACAAGACGCGGCAGCATGCGGTGGGCCACCAGGGTGGGCCCGCGCACGTTCACGTTGAGGGTGGCGCGCTTCTCGTCCGCCGAGAGCTCGGCGAAGGGGCCCACGACCGACACACACGCGTTGTAGACGACGACGCCCACGTCGAGGTCGCCGAGGGCGGCCTCGAGCTGGGCGTCAGCGTCGTCGGCACCGAGATCGAGCGCCAACACCCGCGCGTGCTGTCCGAAGGCCCGCACCTCGGCGGCGGCGGCTTCGAGCTTGTCGACCCGACGCGCCACGAGCACCACGTCGCAGCCTCGCTCGGCCAAGGCCAGCGACCAGGCTCGACCGAGCCCCTCACTGGCGCCGAGCACGACGGCCCAAGGACCAAACCGTGTCGCGAACGGGGCTGGGCTCACCAGACGCCCGGGAGGAGGGCGCGTCGGTGGCTGGGGTAGTCGGCGAACTTCTCGCGGTACCAGCGGTGGGTGGCGGCGGCGCGCGGCACGAGGTTTGCGAGGGTGATCGTGAGCACGAAAACGCCCCCTGGGCAGCCCAGCGCCACGGCCATCCCTGTGAACGCCAGGATCTCGCCGAGGTAGTGCGGCGAGGACACCCAGTGGAAGCCTCCGCCGAGCGGGATCTTGTAGCCGGTGCTGCCGTCTGCGCGGAGGTTGCGGAGCAGGCGCTCGGTGTGGAGGATGAGTCCGAACCCCGCCCCCCAGAGGGCGGTTCCGACGAGGCACCGCACGGAGAACACCTCCGACCAGCCCACGTCGGGTGCAACGTCACCAAGCCACGACGCGTAGAGCCACGCGTGCAGCGGCACGACCACCCAGCTCGACAGCACCACCAGCCAGGCCATCTTCCCGTCTGGGCGGGCCCGCATGAGCAGCGGAAACGCTAAGGACCGGTTCGCGTAGTGGATCAGCCAGATCGCGGCCCCCCACAGCGCGAGCGGCTCGGTGGTGCGCTGGGAGAGCCACAGCGTGCTCAGGAAGACCGGGATCGCGGGGGCCTCCATCAGGAGCCACCCCCACCGAATCGGCAGCATCGGTCCCCAAGATCCGCCCGCGAAACGACCATACGGGGTGCGGACCACGAAGCCGGCGAGCGCTGTGACCCCCACCAGCGCCATGCCGAAGATCAGCGCCAGGTTGTAGTTGGGGTCGGTGGTCATGCTGTCCTCGCTTGGCTCCTAGCACGGTCGCCCGGGTGGCAGGTCATGTGTCGGACGTGTGACGAAGCCCTGTGGGGTGCGCTACGTTGGCGTCCCGCGGAGATCTCATGCGCCGACTCCCCCTCCTCCTCGCACTGTGCGCCTGCGCACCCGAACCCACCGACGAGGTGCCCGACGAGATCGCTGTCGATCTGGTTTCTCCCTTGCCTTCGGGCGAGGCCCGCGCCGGCGTGGTCACCGACGTGGGGGCGCTGTGGGGAGGGGTGTTTGCCGAGGGCCAGCCCGGCGACGTGAAGATCTACAACGATCGCGTCCGGTTCGTGATCCAGGGCGTTCGGCCAGGCAGCTACATCGTGCCGCAAGGCGGCGGCGTGCTGGACGCCGACATCGTGCGGCCGGCCGGTCAGGCGGGGCACGACCTGGTGAAGGACTGGCATGGTCTGGTGGGCATCGGTCGGGTGGTGGATCCCGAGCAGGTGGAGGTGGTCGAAGACGGCTCCGAGGGTGGGGCCGCCGTGGTGCGCGTGCGCGGACCCGGCTCGGCGATGGGCTTCCTCTCCGGCAACCTCGAGACGCCCGATCTGATCCCCGACCTCGACATCGTCGTGGAGCACGTCTACACCCTCCCCCCAGACAGCTGGACCATGACCGTGAAGACCACGGTGACCGCGGGCACGTTGCCCGTCGACCAGGCCTTCGGGGACCTGTTGATGGGCTCACCCGAGGTCGCGTGGCGCTGGGGCGAAGGCGGCGGATTGGACGGACCCAGCGGGCCCTTCCGCTGGACCGGCTACGTCGGGCAGGCCCATGAGGCCGCCGTGGCTGTGCTCACCGCGCCCGGCGAGACGATGAGCAGCGGGGGTTTCGAGATCATCGCTCAGGCCACCGACGTCGCAGGCGGGTTCGGCGCACCGCTCCTGCTCGCGCCGGGCGCGTCCGCTTCGTGGACGCGATCCTACGGGGTGGCCCCCGATCTGGCCACCCTCACGAACGCCTGGTTGGCCGCCTCGGAGGAGCCCACCGAGGCGCTCACGGGCACGGTGACGGCATCCGACGGCCCCGTGGCGGGCGCTTGGGTCGTGGCCTACGTCGACGACGCCCCGTTCACGCTCGCGGTCACCGACGCGACGGGTGGCTACAGCATCGCGGTTCCCGCCGGTGCCGATGCGCGCGTGCTGGCGGTCGGTCGGTCCACGGGCCTGTTCCTCGACCTGCCCGAAGGCGCAGGCCCTAGCGCTCCGTATGCGCACCCCGAGGTGGCGAGCCAGCAGCGGTTGACGCTCGCAGGCGGTGCGCCGAGCGTGCCGCTCGCCGAGGGGCGAGGCGTGGCCTCGGCCGAGGCGCCGCTCACCTTGGGGGTGCCAGCACAGCTGGAGGTCAGCGTCGCGGATGGCCTTCCGTTCACGGTGAGGGTGCTGCGCACCGAAGCCGATGCGCCGACGGATGATCGTGTGGTGCCCCGTCGTCCAGAGGGCTTGGCGGGCGCTGCGTGGTCGCGCGACGGGGGCGTGTCGCTGCTCGTGGAGCCAGGCACCTACGATGTCGTCGTGCACCGGGGGCTTCGTTACGAGCTGTCCAGCCAGCGGGTCACCCTGGCTGCTGGCGAGAACGCGCCGGTGCAGGCCGAGCTCGATCTCGCCTACACCACGCCGGGCTGGTTGCTCACCGACCCGCACAGCCACGCGGTGTCGTCGGGGGACGCCTCCATCGCGATGGAGGATCGCGTGATCGTCGCGGCGGCGCTGGGCCTGCAGGTGCACATCGGCACCGACCACGATCGCATCTCCGACTACCGCCCGCTGGTGTCGGCCTTGGGCCTGTCGTCGGTGCTCTCCTCGGTGGTGGCGGAGGAGTTCAGCCCCACCCTGCGCGGGCACTTCAACGTGTACCCGATCGACCCGAACCCGTCGGAGCCCGACCTCGGCTCCTGGCGCTGGTGGGCTGTGGATCCGCTCCCTTCCACGGACGAGATGCTGGCGTTCTTGCGCGGGCGGCACGGCGATCTGGTGATCCAGTCCAACCACCCCACGGATCAGGGCCTCGCCGCGAACGCGGGGTGGCGCCCCGGCGAGGTACGCAACGCCTTCCGCTGGACCACGGGCTTCGAGGCCATCGAGGTGCTCAACGGAGGCTCCTCGGACGACTACCTCCCGTTCTGGTGGGACCTCGCCACCCGAGGTGTGCTCACGGCACCTGTGGGCGTGAGCGACAGCCACAACCACTTCGGTGGCATGGTGGGCCTCTCAGCCACCTTCGTGCAGCTTGGGCAGGATGATGTGGCCGACCTCGACCCTCAGGCGTTGGTGCCTGCGCTCCGGGATCGCAAGGTGGTGGTGACCCGGGGCCCGTTCCTGCGCACGACCCCGGCGCCGTCCACCGTGGTCGCACCGGCCGAGATCGAGGTGGAGGCACTGTCGCCCTCCTGGATCGTCATCGACCGGCTCCGTCTGGTGTGCAACGGGGAGGAGGTCGAGGTCCAGGAAGGCGCTGCCGCCACGTTCACGGTCTCGCCCGAGCAGGACGCGGTGTGCGTGGTGATGGCCGAGGGCGACCAGCCCATGCAGCCGGTGAGCAGTCGCACGCCGTGGGCCATGACCGCGCCCTGGCTGGTGGACGTGGGCGGGAACGGCTGGGAGCCTCCGCTGCCCTCCTTGGTCGTCCGCTGACCGTGGCGAGATAGAGCGCCGGGGTGACCGAACGCCCGCCATCGCTGCTGCTGCGCTTGGGCCTCCTGCTGGGGTCCAGCCTGCTGTCGCTCGCCGCGGCGGAGCTGGTGGTGCGCTGGGCCGACGGGGGAGCGCTGCCGACGCTCGCGATCTTCGAGGCCACACCGGAGCGTCCGGGGATTGCGCTGGCACCGCGCGCTTCGGGGGTCACCTCGGGAGCTGGAAAGGCCGTGTCGGTGCACACGGGCGTGCACGGTCTGCGCTTGCCGGTGCCAGCGGAGATCGACTGGCTGGTGGTGGGTGACTCGCAGGCGCTGGGCCTGGGCGTGACGGACGAGGAGCATGTGGCGGCAGCCCTCCAGGGACGGGGGGTGCGGGCGGCGAACGCGGGCGTCGTGGCCTACGGGCTGGAGGACGCGCTGGCGCGAGCCCGCACCTTGCTCCCTGTGGTGCAGCCCACGGGAATCATCGTGCTCGTGAACCGCGCCAACGACTGGGACGAGCTTGGAACGCCCATCGACCGCCGCTTCCAGGTGGCGGGAGGCTGGCTCCTTCCTCACGATCTTCCGGCTTGGTTACGCGCTTTTTACGCGGGTCCTTTGTCGAAGGTGCACCTGTTCTACCACGCGCTCCGGCTCGGGCGGTCCTACGGGCCCACGTCCGCACCGGGCGCCTGGGCCACCAGCGAGCCTGTGGAGCTGAGCACCAGCGCGCGCATGCGGGAGGCCCTGGAGGCCTTCTCCCAGCGGGTGGCGCCGGTGCAGGTGATCGTGGTGGAGGTGCCCATCGACGTGTTCACCGACCCGGGCCGTCGGAGCCCCTCCTGGCTGGAGCACACCCTGCCATCCCACGTCAAGGACCGCTGGCGTGAGGGCTACCGTGGCCAAGCCCTCGCGCGCGCCGACGCTACCTACGCCTTCCTCGATGTTGATCCCTTCTTACGCCTCAAGCCGGGCGTCTACCTGGATGGCGACTACCACCTGTCGCCGTTTGGCAACAGCGTGATCGCCGCGGCGCTGGCCCGCCAGATTCAAGGCCCTGACCCGGACTGACCGGCCACCGAGCGGTTCGCAAGAGCGCGCGCGGGCAGATACGTCCCGCTGCATTGGAGGTCTCGATGCGTTCACGTCTCTGGATTCTTGGCACGGCCCTGCTCGGTGCGTGCGGAACCGCCGAGTGCGAGAGCTACGTCTCTGCGATCAACGAGTGCTACTCTACCTACCGCGATGGTCCCGGCGTCAACTACCAGGGGAGCGATGACTTCGGTCTGAGCACGGCCTACTCGTGCAGCTCCTACTCCGACCCGTTCTTGGGCCCGCTCCTCTCGGATGATGTCCCGTTCGGTTGCTGGACCCGCGCCATCAACGCGTCGGACTGCACCACCGACGAGAGCGTGGCGGCCATGCTCGAAGAGATCCAGCTCGACTGCTACTGATCGGCTGCTCCCGGTCGATGTCGCGGTCTGAAATTTCGCGACAAGCCTGGATGTAAGCGAGTCATTCATCGGTGTCGCACCCCGCTACGTGGGAGTTGCGACACCGATGTCGCGCTTCGGGACGTCCCCCACGGGGGCGATCCGCGATGATCGTGTCCGCACCGTCATCGTGACGGTTGGCACGCGCGTTGAATGGAGGCTCCACGTCCGCGGCGAGCCCGTGCCCCAAACACCGCCGCAGGACGACTGGGGTCGTGATCCGTAATTCTGCGGGTCACGGCCCCTCTGTCGTTGGGGGCGCTCCGCCGTGGTCAGTACGGGACGCGGTCGGACTTTGCGGCGTAAGCGCGCCAGACGGTGAGGGCCTCCTCCCGCAGGTACGGCCCCTCCACCGGGAGGCGTCGGTCGCCCGGCTCCCGGCGCAGGTCCTCGTAGATGAACGCGTCGTCGAAGCCACCGTAGGTGAGCGCGTCGCCGACCGTTGAGGCGAAGACGACGCGGTCGATGCCTGCCCAGTAGGCGGCTGCCAAGCACATCGGGCATGGCTCACCGCTCGCATAGAGCGTGCATCCGGTGAGCTTGAAGGTGCCGAGCGCGGCGGACCCGCTGCGCAGGGCCTCCATCTCGGCGTGCCAGGTGGGGTCCTTGCGCGCCACCACCTGGTTCATGCCCTCGGCGACGATCACGCCGTCCTTCACCAGCACAGCGCCGAACACGCCGCCGGTGCAGCGCTCCAGCGCGGCGGTGCGGGAGAGCGCGATGGCGCGGCGCAGGTAGGGCTCGTGCGGGGGGTTCATGGCCCCTCCTGGGGTGTGACGACGGTGTAGGCCTGTTCGGTGGGTCGACGCGCTGCGGCGCGAAACCGGAACGTAAAGTCGGGCCAGAGCGTGCTGTTGCGGCCGTGCTCGTCGAGGTACCAGCTCTTGCAGCCCGTGGCCCAGATCGTCTGCGGCAGCCGCGCTTCCAGGGCCTGTTGGTAGCGTGCCAGCACCTCGGGTCGCACCTCGATCGCGAGCCCAGGTCGTGCACGAACCGGACCCAGCGCTCGCACCATGTGCTCCACCTGGGCTTCGGCCATGTAGACGATGGAGTTGTGGCCGAGGCCGGTGTTCGGGCCGAGGAGCACGAACAGGTTGGGGAATCCGGGCGTTGAGCAGCCGAGGTAGGCCGCCGGCACGGGGGACCACGTGGTGTCGAGCAGCGCGCCACCTCGTCCGCGGATGGGCAGCTCCGCACCCCTGGGGATGCGAAAGCCTGTGGCCCACACGATGGTGTCGACCGGGTGCATCTGACCGTCGGCTGTGCGAAGCCCTTCGGGCTCCACCTGCGTCAGCGCTTGCGTCACCAGCTCGACATGGGGCAGCGTCAGCGCTGGATAGAAGTCGTCGGAGAGGATCACCCGCTTGCAGCCCAGCGCGTAGGTCGGCGTGAGACGCGCACGAAGGGCCGGGTCGGGCACCTGACGAGCCAGGTGCCGGAGAGCCCATCGGGTGCCCAGGCGCCGCGCGAGCTGGTTTCCGAGCATCTCGAGTCCCCGCGCCTCGTAGGCGGCGTACAGCAGGCCGCGGTGGAGCTTCTGGAGCCAGGGCAGCCGTGCGTAGAGCCGCTGACGCCAGGCCGGCAACGGCCGATCGCGGCGGGGGAGCACCCAGGCGGGCGTGCGCTGGAACACGGTGAGGTGCGCCACCTGCGGGGCGATCGCGGGCACGATCTGGAGCGCACTCGCTCCCGTGCCCACCACCGCCACACGTTGCCCGGTGAGATCCAGATCGTCGGGCCAGCGTGCGGTGTGGACGGAGCGTCCCTGGAAGGTGTTGAGGCCCGGCACCTCGGGCAGCTGGGGTCGGTTGAGCGGGCCGAGTCCGAGCACGAGCACCCGCGTGCGCAGCGGACCGGTGGAGGTGCGGACCGCCCAGGTGCAGGTCGTGGCATCCCAGTCCGCCCCCTCGAACCGCACCCCGAAGCGGATCAGCGGCCGCAGCCCCTCTCGGTCGACGACGTCGTTGAGGTAGCTCAGGATCTCGGCCTGCCTGGCGAACGCGCGGGTCCAGTTCGGCCTTGGCGCGAACGAGAACGAGTACAGGTGGGAGGGCACGTCGCAAGCGCAGCCCGGGTACGTGTTCTCACGCCAGGTGCCGCCCAGCGCATGGGCCTGCTCCAGCACCACAGGCTCGCCGTGGCCTTCGAGCCGAAGGGCCCGCGCTGCGGCGATGCCCGAGAAACCAGCGCCCACCACCACGGCCGGTAGCAACGCGGTCGTGTTCGAGTCCGCCGTGGTCACAGCGAGCCCACGACGAGTCGGGGTGTCACGAGCACGTCGATGTCGATGAACGGGGAGGGAGGGACGGGCCAAGCAAGCTGCCCGTGCGACACGTCGTAGAGGCGGGCGCCCAGCCGCACGCTGTAAGTCCCTGGCGGAAGGGTGACCGTTCCGTGCAGCGGTGCGAGCCTGTGGTTGAGGCCCACAAATCCTACGGCCAGCGGAAGCTCCACGACGCTGTCGCCCTCGTCAGGCACGAAGCGCACGGTGGGGTCGGAGACCAGCCCCGCGCCGAGCCAGCCGCCGTGGCTCTGGGACGCTCCCCGGAGCTGCGCGCTGTGCAGGGTGACCACGACCCCACGGGCACCGGGCACGAGGTCGACGGCCGTGATCACCCGCGCGACGAACTCGGGCGTGTCGTGCACCAGCGGGACCGCGTAGCGGGAGCCTGGTGAGGCCCCAGGTAGGGGTCGTGCGACCCCGTCGTCGAGCGCGCGGAACAGTGGCCGTAGCTGCGCCTCCACGGGCGAGTCAACGTAGCGGTTGCTGGCGAGCGTGGGGCAGGTGGGCGTGCCAGGGTCGTATCGAAGCAGCACCATGCTCGGGCTCACCTCGATGCGTTCGAGCAGTTCGAAGGCTTCAGGTGCCTCTCCGAGCGCAGCTGCGACGTCGGCGACGTCGGGTGACGGTTGGTTGGCGTGCGTGCCCATCACCGCGACACATGGAGGCGGCAGCGATCCTGGGAACGCCTGATTGGCGCGGGCGAGGACCCACTCCATGCCGTCGGTGCCCGTGAGCGCCCAGCCGCTTCCTGTAGGGTACGCGAAGAACAGCCGCCCCGCTTGCTCGCTCGGCGACCATCCGTACCGCTCCGTCAGGGTGCGGAACGCAGCCTCTCGTCCCGACCACGTGAACATGTCGGGTGGACCTGAGGGAACACGCAGGTGCCAAGCCTCCACGGCGAACGGCGCCCCGAGCGCCAGTGTGAGTGCGGCCGTGAGCCACCCCCGAAAGCGGGTCGGCACCCCCTCCCGCAGCGCGTGCGCGCCCGCCGCCACGAGCAGCACGAACGACGGCAGCACCGCGAGCACGTAGTGCAGGTCGGGCTCGATCTGAGGGTCCAGCGCAGGGACCGCGAGGTTGGCGGTCAGGCTCAGCACCGCCACGACGCCCAGGTGCCGCAGGTCACGCCGAGCGAAAGCGAACGCTGCGGCACCGGCGACCGCGAGAAGGAGGGTCAGGACCGCAGGCAGCCAGCCCAGGACCCCGGCGCCCGCGCCTTGCCCTTGCGGAACCAAGTGAAGCAACGAGCTCCAGGCTTCATCGAGCTGCAGCACCCACGGCCTGCCCCCGCTGCCCGTTCTCAGCGGGTCCTGACCGAGCAACGCGAGGGTGTTCGGGAATCCGCGCGCCGCGTCCTGAACCGTGTAGGGACCGTACGCGAGGGCCACCCCCAGCCCCACCCAACCTGCGCGACGCACGAACGTCTCTCGTCGCAGCGCGAGCACCACCACGCCGGACACGGCAAACGCCCACAGCGCGAGGAAGTGTCCTTGGGCCGCTATGCACGCGCTCCAAGCCCACAGGGTCCAAGCCCACCGCCGATTGTGCAGCACCGCAGCGGCCAGCGCGACCTGCGCCACCGCCAAGAAGAACGGCATCATCGAGGGGTTGCACAGCAACAGCAGCGCGCCGCGAGCGGGCGAAGGCGCAAACCACACCGCGCCCACGACAGCCGCGACCCAGAGGCCAGCGCGTCGCCGCGCGGCTTCAGCGAGGAGCAGCCCACCGGCCACATCCAGTCCGAAGAACAGGTGAAACACGTCG
Source organism: uncultured Enterobacteriaceae bacterium (assembly GCA_964396405.1). Classification (GTDB taxonomy): domain Bacteria; phylum Myxococcota_A; class UBA796; order UBA796; genus JACKEO01. The sequence goes on along the minus strand of CAYNFK010000002.1, from coordinate 49,131 downwards.
GACGGCTGCTGCCGCCCCATCAGGCCCAGCCGCACCAGCAGGGGCCACGCACCTCCGGGAAGCCGTGCGCCGGGTCCGTGCGAGAGCTCCGAGCCGAGCGCTTCCCACGGCCACCAGGGAGCGGATGCCCGCACAAAGTCACGATCCGCCCAAGTGAGCCAGTGGAACTCTTGGCGCGCCATGCGCAGGGCCAACACCAGGCTCACCAGTGCGATCCCCAGCAGCGCCCACCCCGGAGCACCGGGGAGACGAGCAGTCGGCGTCGACGTCGGGGAGGAGGGCATCAGGTCGGTCCCTAGCCCGAGCCCCCGCCATGGGCCCTCTCGCTTCCACCCACGTTTCTTCGACGAAGAGGAACCCGATTGAGCTACCTTGCCGACGGCCGACCCTGGCCGGAGGAGATCGATCATGCGCACCTGGATGCTCACCCTCTTTGCTCTTGGCGCCTGCACCACCCCCACGCCCGCCGACGAGACCGACGACACGGAGGAGACCGACGAGACGGAAGAGACCGACGAGACGGAGGAGACCGACGAGACGGAGGAGACCGACGAGACGGAGGAGACCGACGAGACCGACGACACTCAGGCCAACAACTGCACGCTCCGCACGCTCCCCAGCCTCAACCAGGCCGCCGGCGAGCCCAACGAGGGCCAGATTGTGGTCTACAAGCGCTGGGTGGAGATGTGCACCACGCCCACCACCCTCACGGGCACCTGGCAGCTCCAGGTCACCAACCCGGCCGGCGAGGCGATCTGCTCGTTCTCGGTCGACATGGCGAGCAGCACGGTCGACAACACCTGTGTCGCCTGCGACCGCGCCTTTTCCAACGTGGTCTACACGAACGCCACGTTCTCAGACACCGACCTGTGCGCCCTGTTCAGCTACGACGCGCTGTTCGTGACGGGTCTCAACTCGGCCTACACGAGGATGGGTACCTCAGCCGACCCCGACATCCTGTTCTACGGGGAGTCCAGCTGGGAGGTCCTCGATGCCGACCCCACCACGGTGCAGACACGAACCGCCCACGACGACGCGGACTTCACCGGCGTGGCGTTCACGTACTCGTACGGCTGGTGAGGTCCTAGACTTCCACCAGGTGGTGGCTCCCCGCAGCGGCCGTGAAGGCCTTGAGCAGCTGCTCCTGCGGGGTGGCCACGTCGAGTTTCGCGTCGTCTTCGTAGCCCCAGAACTCGGCGCGTAGCTCGGCGGGGCTGATGTCGAGGAACAGGTACCCACGCCGCGTGCCGTCGCTCCAGAAGAACTGCGGCACGTCGGCGGTGGGGGCCGTCGCGCCCGGGGAGCTGATACTGCCGCACGCGAACTCAACGCCCTCCGACCCGCTGCCTGTGGCAGGGTCGTAGCTGCTGGGGTCGTGCGCCACGTCGAGCGCCTCACCGCGGTGGATGTCGCCCACGACCACCACGAGGTTCTCGATACCGGCCTCGGCCACGGCGTCGAGGACCTCCCTTCGCGAGGCGCCATCCCACGCGGAGCCGTCGAAGCTGCCGCCGTCGGACCCGTTCGCTTTGCGCGAGGTGAAGCTGGTGGCCGTGCAGAGAACAAGCCACTGCGCGGTGACGGCCGAGATGCGATCCTTCACCCACGCGGTCTGCTCGGCCCCCAGGTAGGTGTCGCCGTCGTCGGCCTCGGGCCAGAGGAAACGGCGCTGTCGGTCGACCAGCACCACGTGGGCGAGGTCGCCGAACGCGAGGTCACGAAAGATGCGGCCTCCTTCGCGCATGCGGGTGGGCAGCCACTCGGTGTGCGCCTGGAGGGCAGCCGCGACCCGGTCGGTCCAGGCGCCCTCGTCGCCCTCGGTGTGGTTGCCGGCGCCGTCGAGCTTCGGGTTGTTGGCGAACTCGTGGTCATCCCAGATGGCCAGCACGGGATGGGCACCATGAGCGGCTCGAAGATCGGGCGACGTCCGGTAGTGGGCGTAACGTCGCCGGTAGTCGTCGAGGGTGAGGCACTCGTGGGGCGGGTCCACGGGGAGGTACAGCCCGAACGATGCACCGATGCCATCGGTCGCGTACTCGTAGATGTAGTCGCCGAGGTGAATGAAGGCGTCGAGATCGGTGCGGTCGGCGATGTGCCTGTAGGCGTGCATGTGGCCGAACGCGAAGTTCGAGCAAGAGCCGACAGCCACCCGGAAGCGCTCGGTCGCACCGGCCGGGGCTGTGCGGGTGCGTCCGACCTCGGACGTGCGGCCCAGCGCCGAGAATCGGTAGTGGTAGGTGGTGCCGGGCTCCAGCTCGGTCTGATCGAGGGTGAGGGTCCAGTCGGCTGCAGCCTTGGCGGTGAACGTGCCGACGGCCACACGCTCGGCGAAGTCGGGCGACTTCGACACCTCGACGAACACGTCGATGTCGCCGGTCTCGCCTTCGGGAGGGGAGACACGGGTCCACAGCAGCACGCTGTCGACCAGCGGGTCGGCGGAGGCCACGCCGTGCTGAAACGCGGTCTCCGGACCCAGCGGACCTTCCCAGGTGTAGACGGGAAACCCGTCGGCTGCGCCAGGAGCGCCACAGCCCAGCATGGGCAGGGTGCTGGCGAGCGCGCCGAGCGCAGCCACCCGGGACATGAACTCGCGTCGGGTCAGGGCCATCGGGGTTCCCTCCGGGCCGCTCTGTATCGCCGGATGACGGTGTGTGACGAATGGGTGCCAGGCCCTGTTCGGACGGAAGGCCAAAGAAACTTCGGCCGGCGTTGCCCAGGTTCCTGCGCGGCGTGTCTCACCCAACACTCGCCGACGCGCCCACCCAGGAGCTCCGATGATGACCGCAGCCAAGCCCCTCCATGTCACCGACATCGCGCTGATGGAGTACGTCCTGAAGCTCGAGGCCGAGCCCGCACACCGGGAGCAGACCCGCGCCCACCTGGCCGACTGTGAGCACTGCCGGTCGCGGTCGGAGCGCATTCGGCTCGACCTCTCCGCCGTGCCGGTCCGTCCCACGCCGCAAGACGGAAGGCTCGCCCGCCGGACCCCCAAGGTCGAGTCTCCACCGGTGGCGTCGACCCCCAACGACCTGCGCGTGCTCATGATTGTGGGCACCATGGCGGGCATCGCGATGGCCGCCGTCGGTATCTGGCTGGGCGCGGTCTAGGCCCCACAAGCTACTTCAGTTGCGGGGAGCCTTGGATGGCCGCTGCTTTGGATGTGGACGCGCTGTACCGGCGCTACGGAGCCATGGTGCTCCGTCGGGTCCGCCGATTCGTGGGAGAAGAAGACGCGCTGGACGTGCTGCAGGAGGTGTTTCTCCAGGTGGTGACGCACCAGGAGAGCTTCCGCGGCGACAGCTCGCCCGCGACGTGGCTCTACCAGGTTGCCACCCGAACCTGCCTCAACCGGCGTCGTGACGGAGACCGGCGTCGCGTGCTGCTCGACCTCAAGGGGGAGATCTCGTGGGCCCCCACGGTCGCGCGTCCCACCCAAGAGCATGTGGCCGTGCTTCGTAGTCTCCAAGGCTCCATCGACGTCGAGCTGATCGAGGTGGGCGTGTACTACTACTTGGATGGCATGACCCATGCCGAGATCGCCGACCTGCTGGGCGTGTCGCGGCGGACGGTGGGCAATCGGCTCACGGAGCTGACGTCCCGGGCGCTGCAGACCGGAGGACCATCATGAAGGACTGGGAGACCCGGGAGGGTCATGTGCTGGAGCTGGTGATCGAGCGCTTCGTGCTGCGCGACCTGCCGGTGGATGTGCGCCACAGCGTGAAGGGCCACCTCCGCACCTGCGCGATCTGCCGGGCGCGCGCCGAGGAGATTCACATCGACCTCTCGATCGATCTGCCCCCGTTGGACCTCTCGATCACCCGTGCGCCGATGGCACCCGGTTCCCTTGAGGCTCCCCCGGGCACGTCCCGCTGGGCCTGGTCCCTCTTGGCCGCCGCGGGCGTGCTGCTCGTGGTGGTGGGCCTGTGGGCCGTGGCCGGCTAGCGCGCCGGCTCCACCGTGCAGCGTCGCGCGGCGAGCGAGCAGGCGATGGTGGTGCGAGAGCCCGCTTCCACCACGAGCTGGCGCACGGTCTCGCCTTCGTCGCCGAAGAACGCCACCACGTCGTAGGTGCCGGCAGGGACCTCCCCGCGTCGCACCGGAAAGTTGCCCTTGGGACCACGGAGCCACACCCTCACGTCGCCGCCCTGGACCACGGCTGCCATGCCGGGTGCAGGCCCCTTGGACGGTGCCGCAGTGGGAGCAGCTTCCGTCGGGGGCGGTTCCACCACGGCCACGGGCTCCGGCTCTGGGGCTGGCACGTCGGCCGCTGGCTGGGTCTCAGCTCGGGGGGTGGGGGGAGGCTTCGGGGTGCTGGTCTTGGCTGCGCGCTCGGCAGGTGCGGCCTGAACCGGACGCGCGTCGCCCACCTGAGCTGTGGGCATCGACGCCTCGGGGAGAGGCTGCGCTGCAACCGGCACCACCGCAGGCTCGGGCACCTCGAGCACGACGCCCGCGACGATCGGCGGCAGCGGGTCGGGAGCGAGGGTGGGTGGGGCCTCGGTAGGGCTCCACAGCGCCGCCAACAGGGCGGCGACGCCGAGGCTCCCCAGCCCCGCCGCACCCAGCAAAGCGGCACGTCCCCAGTGGTCGGTGGGGACGAAGCTCTCGGGCGCCATCGTCGGCCCGGTGGTGGACCTGTCGATGCCCAATGACGCGCCGAGGGTGGCCTGGGCACCGCTCGACAGGGCCTGCACGATGCTCGTGCCTAGCTCGGCGAGGAGGTCGGGCGACCAGAACGCGGTGGCGGGCCGTGCCAGCACGTCCGCGACAGCCTTCGGCGGCACGTCGAACCAGTCGGCGGCGACATCGCGCACGCTCTGGGTGCGGGTCGCCCGGTCGACCACGAGCGCCGCGTGGATCGCATGGACCATGCGCGGGGGCAGGTCGGGTCGAACCTGGTCGACGGGTCGGAAGTTGCCTTCGGTGATCTTGGTCATCACGTCGAACGCGTCGGTTCCCACGAACGCACGCTCGCCGGTGGCCAGCTCGTAGAGGATCGCACCCAGCGCGAACACATCGGCGCGGTGGTCCGTGTTGGAGGCGTCCCGGACCTGCTCCGGTGCCATGTAGCCCGGTGTGCCCATGGTCTCGCCGGTGCGCGTTCCGCCTGTGGACTCCAGGCCTTCGCGCAGCACCTTGGCCACGCCGAAGTCGCCGATCTTCGGCACCACGCGGTCGGGTCGCAGCTCCAGCAGGATGTTCGGAGGCTTGAGGTCGCGGTGGACCACACCCGCTTCGTGTGCGGTGAGGGTTCCGGCCAGGATTCCACGGGCGAGGTCGTCGGCCTGGTCCAGCGTGGGGCGACCCAGATCGAGCAGACGCCGGAGGTTGGGCCCGCGCACCAGCTCCAGCACGAGGCCGACGGCGTCGCCCAGCTCCACCACGTCGGTGACGGCCACGACGTTGGGGTGACGAAGCTGCGCCTGGGTGCGGCCCTCCAACAACAGCCGCTGGTGCAGGTGGGCCGAGTGCGGGTGGAGGAGCTTGAGCGCGTGCTCAGTGCCCAGCAGCGCGTGGCGCACGAGGTAGACGGCCGCCATCCCACCGCGTCCGAGCACCGCCTCCACCACGAATCGGTCGACCTTGGACCCAGGCTTGATGCGCTCCATACAGGCTAGCGCCGACCGATGACGGCAGCGGCGATGGCCGTGCTGAGCGCCCCTGCGGCGAGCCCAGCCGATGCACCCGTGAGGGCGTTGGTGGAGGCTTGCGCACCCCGAAGTCCGTCCGCATCCGAGGCCGGCAGACCGTCGAAGCGAGCGCGCTCGGCCCAGGCCCCGCCGAAGGCTCCCCCAGCTGCGGCGGCGAGGACGCCCGCCGCGATCGCGAGCCCGGTGCGAAGCCTGGGCTGCCGAAGGTACGCCGGCATCGGATCGCCAGGCAGCAGGTACACCGTGCTGCTGACGGCGTCCGCGCCGCCGCTGAGCTGCAGCAGGGCCGCCCGATCGGTGGGTCGACGGAGCTGTGCGAGGCCGTCGAACCACAAGGTCTGACCTTGTGCGGGGCGGGGTACAGCGGTCGAGGGGTCGCCTTCCGCCACCGCTGTCGCGGTGCGGGTGAGCAGCTCGTGCCCTTCCGAGAGCGGCGTCGGGGCCGCTTCGTGGTTGGGGTCGAGGATCCAGGCTGCCCGGAGCATCGGCAGTGCCGACTCGACACCCCCTGTGCGGTACCGTCGGAGCGCCAACACGGTGTGGATGCGGGCGGCGAGGCCTTCGTCCACGACCCGACCCAAGCACGGCAGGACCAGCACGAGCTCGTCGGTGCTGTCCTCGAACGCAGGGACATCCATCACGGCCCAAGCGTGGAGCGCGTCACTCGCCAGCGCGTCGACCTGCGCTGGCGTGGCGAGCGTAGGACACGACTCGGCCTGCGCCGCGCTCGACGTACCCAACCCGATCGCGACGATCATCCCCACGATCCGCACGCGTGATCCCCTCGTCGTGGCGGGTAACCTTGGCTCATCTTGCGGTCTGCCCGGCCACAGCGTCATGGAACGAAGCCGCCCGCGTCAAGGACCTCGTCGAGGTCCGAGGTGCTGTCGCCGTCCGAGTCGGTTTCGTTGGGGTCGGTGCTTTCGGAGAGCACCTCACGACCGTCGGTCAGGCCGTCGCCATCGGAGTCGGCGAGCGCGGGATCGGTGCCCAGGGTGACCTCGTAGGCGTCGGCGAGGCCGTCCCGATCGGTGTCGATCGGAGGGGTGGCGAAGGGGACGGTGGTGACCGGCACGCCGAGTTGGGTGACGTTGTTGTCACCCCAGCACTCGGCGCTGCCGTCCGCCAGGAGGCCGCAGGTGTGGTGTTCGCCGGCAGCGAGGAGCACGAACTCGGTGCCGGCCGGTGGGGTCGTCTGTCCGAGGGGGCCGTTGCCCCAGCATCGGGTGGTGCCGTTGTCGTCGATGGCGCAGGCGTGCCCGCGGCCAGCGGCTAGCCCGTGGAAGGGGGCACCGCTGGAGGGCGGCGTGGCCAGGCTCCCCCAGCACCTCAAGCTGCCTCCTACCGTGATGCCACAGGTAAAGGCGTCGCCAGCTTCTGCCTCGCTGAAGGTCTCGCCGCCGGGCACATTGAGCTGACCGCTCGTGTTGAGGCCTACGCAGTTCAGCTCGCCCGATGGGCGAAGGGCGCAGGAGTGGTCGGCACCCAGCGTGATCGCTCGCGTGGCCGTGGTGGTGGAGAGGTTGCCCTGGCCTCGGCCGTTGTTGCCCCAGCACGTGACCCGGTCGTTGGTCGTAATCCCGCAGGCGTGGCCGCCCCCGCCTTCCACATCGATGAAGTTGCCTGCGGGCACCGTGAGCTGCTGGCCCATGTTGTCGCCCACGCAGTCGACCTGCCCTCCGGGTCGCGTCGCGCAGGAGAACCCACCCCCGAGTCCGATGTCGAGGTAGGTCTCGGTGGTGGACAGGCCGAGCTGGCCGAAGTTGTTGCCGCCCCAGCACAGCACCGTGCCGTCCACCCGAAGCGCACAGGTGTGAATCACGCCAGCCTGCATGCCCCACCGCGGCACCTGGGCCACCACATCCGGCGAGCGCCGTCCGTTGGCGTCGGTGCCGTTTCGGGCCTCTTCGAGGTCGGTGTAGCCGTCACCGTCTGAGTCGGCCTCGAGCGGGTTGGAGCCCCAGGTGACCTCGACGCCGTCGTTCAGGCCATCGCCGTCAGTGTCGGGCAGGTTCGGATCCGTACCGAGTTGACCCTCCTCGTGGTTCGAGAGGCCGTCGAGGTCGTCGTCGAATGGGCCGGTGTCGACCGGATCGGTGTCGTCGGTGCTGTCGGTGTCGTCGGTGCTGTCGGTCTCGTCGGTACTGTCGGTGTCGTCGGTGCTGTCGGTCTCATCCGTCTCGTCGGTGTGGTCGGTCTCCACCGTGTCCGTCTCGGTCTCGTCGGTCTCCACCGTGTCCGTCTCAGTCTCGTCGGTCTCCACCGTGTCCGTCTCCCCCGGATCGGTGTCCGTGTCGTCGACGTCGTCGGTCTCGATCACGTCATCCGAGGGGAGGAGTCTCTCGGCCAGCAAGGCATCGGAGATCCACGGGCAGCCTCCGAGGAGGAGCACGAGCGGCAGGGGCGTGAGGCGAGCCAGCATGCGGAGACCCTAGGAGGGGGGACGTTTATAGCGTACCCTGGCGCCGAAGCGAGAGGCCCAGGTAGCCGGTTGGACACGCCAGACGTATTCGCGGGCACCGGAGGTTCCATGTTCACCCAAGATCGGGCGCGGGCCGAGGAGCTGCGCACCATCCTCGGCGCGCTGGACCTGCTCCACGGCGCCGACGTGGAGGCGGTGGAGCGACTCGCCGGGGGCAACATGAACCTCGTCGAGCGGGTGCGATGCGACGATGGTCGCACGTTGGTGGTGAAGCAGGCGAGGCCGTTCGTGGAGCGGTACCCGCAGTTCCCGGCGCCGGTCGAGCGGGCCGAGGTGGAGGCCGCTTTTGCTCGCGCCGTCGGATCGGTGCCGGCGGTGGCTGGGCGGATGCCGAGGCTGCTCGCGCACGATCCGCAGGCGCATCGGTTGGTGTGGGAAGACCTCGATCCCCTGGGAGCGGGTGGGGACGGCGCAGCCGTGTACGCGGGCGGCCGTCTGACGGTCGAGTTTGTGGATGCCCTTGTAGACTGGGCCGATGCGCTGCACGCCGTGACGCCGCAGCACGTGGCACCCGCCGACGCGGCCGTGCTGGCCAACCGGTTGATGCGTGAGCTCAACCATGCTCACATCTTCGTGCTGCCGTTCGCTGCCGAGGCTCCGCGTCCGCTCGACGAGGTGCTCCCGGGTCTGGAGGCGCTGCGCCGCGAGCAGGTCGCTGTGCCCGACGTGCAGGCCGCCGCCGCCGAGCTCGGTGCGCACTACCTCACCGACGGAGCCGCGCTCGTGCACGGCGATCTGTACCCGGGGAGCTGGATCAGCACGGGTTCGGGCTGGGCCGTGCTCGACGCCGAGTTCGGGTTCTTCGGCGACCCGGACCTCGACCTCGGCGTGCTGGCCGGTCACCTCGTGCTCTCCGAGCACGACCCAGCGCTGGTCCAGCGTGTGCTCCGGCGTGGCGGCGAGCGCGTGCGGGCTTTTGCGGGCGTGGAGATCCTGCGTCGACTGTTCGGCGTGGCGCAGCTTCCGCTCACCACCTCGCTCGCCACCCGCGAGGCCCAAGCGGTGCAGGGGGTCGCGTGGCTCACCGGCGGCTGATCCTGATGTGCGGCGTCCTGGCCTGCGCGCACGCTCCGGTTGCACCGCCCACGCCCACGCCCACGCCCACGCCCACGCCCACGCCCACGCCCACGCCCACGCCCGAGCGCCTGCGGGTGTGGGTGGACGCCGACATGGCCGTGGGGGTGCACGAGCGTGACGTCGACGACGGCGTCGCGCTGCTCGCCGCCCTGCGCAGCCCGAGCCTCGACGTGGTGGGCGTGTCCACGGTGTTCGGCAACGCGCCCCTTGCGGACGCCGACCGCATCGCGCGCGAGCTGACGCAGGCCTGGGCGCCTGGTCTCTTGGTGGCGCGGGGGGCGGCGGCGCCTGGAGATGTGGCGACGCCCGCCGTCGACGCGATCATCGAGGCCTTGGAGGCCGGACCGCTGGACCTGCTCGTGCTGGGTCCTGCCACGAACGTTGGCGCTGCGCTGCAGCGGCGGCCCGACCTCGCGGGAAGCGTGCGACGGGTGGTGGTGGTGGCGGGACGCCGTCCTGGGCAGCGCTTCACCACGGGCACCACGAACCCACGCGGGCACCGCGACTTCAACTTTGAGCAGGACCCGGCCTCGATGGCGGCGCTGTTCGAGGCGGGCGCTCCCGTGGTGCTCGCCGGCTTCCCGGTGTCCCGTCACGTGTGGGTGGACGCCGAGCGGCTCGACCGCTGGGAGACCGACCCGCACGCCGCCCTGTTCGTGCCCGCTTCGCGGGTGTGGATGGGTCTGTGGGAGCGGGTGTTTGGTGTGGCCGCGTTCAACCCCTTCGACACCCTCGCTGTGGGCGTGCTCGTGGTGCCGGAGCTGCTCACCTGCCCGAGCGTGCGGGTGCAGGTGATCGAGGGTCCCGACGATGTGACCGAGGCCGCGATGCAGGGGGACGACGTGAAGACCAAGCCCTACCTGGTGGCGATCGACGACGGCGCGGGATGGCCCGCCCAGCTCTGCGAGGAGGTAAACGCCCCCGCGTTTCTGGCGTGGCTGGATGCCCGACTCAGCCCAGGCCCAGGCCCAGGCCCGTCTGACCGCTCTCCCCATCCAGAAGGCGCCGCTTCCGCTCCAGCCCCCACCGGAAGCCCGTGAGCTGACCGTCGGCCGCCACCACCCGGTGGCACGGGATGAGCACAGCGATGGGGTTGGCGCCAACGGCTGTGGCCACGGCACGCGTGCTCTGCGCGGAGGCGAGCGTACGCGCGAGCGTGCCGTAGGTGGTGGTGGATCCCGCCGGAATCGCCAGCAGCGCCTGCCACACCTTCAGCTGAAAGGGCGTGCCGTGAGGATCGAGCATGAGGCCGTGAGGCTCACGCGGGTGGCTCACGCTGTGCAGCACCGCGGCCACCACCGACGCCATCGCCTCGTCATTGCAGGAGCGCAGGGCCTGGGGAAACCGCTCGGCCAGCTCGGCCTCAAGGGCTGGCACCTCATCGCCCAGCAGCACGCTGCGCACGCCGATCGGGGTGGCCGCCAACAGCACATGACCGAGAGCGCACGGGGCGGTTGCCCAGCGGATCGCAGTGTGGAGCGGGGAAGGATGGACGGCGAGCGGTGACGCGCTCACGCCTCAGCCCGCCATCATCGCGTTCCAGCGACGCTGCATCTCGGCCGGCTCCATGGCCTCCAGCTCGTGCCCTACCATCCAGGTGTGGCCAAACGGATCGCGAAACGAGCCCGTGCGCTCGCCGTAGAACTGATCCCCTGCGGCGCGCACCAGCGTGGCCCCAGCAGCCAGCGCGCGCTCGATCACCGCATCGCAGTTCGTGACGTGCAGGTGCAGCGAGGACCCCTGGGGACCCGCCGGCGGGTTGAGGCCCATCTCGGGGTACGCATCCGACAGCATCAGCTCGACGCCCGGGGCCAGCACCAGCTCGGCATGGCCCACCCGGCCGTTCTCGGGGTCGAGCAAGCGGAAGCGCTCAGTGGCCCCGAAGACCTGCACGTAGAACGCGATCGCGGCCGCGCCATCGTGCACGCGCAGGTAGGGGAAACAAGCCTCAACGGTCATCCGATCCTCCTTGCACCCCCTCCTAGCTGGGCCCGCGACGAGAATCTGTCCGGAAGCCGCGCGGAGCCTTGGCGCGTTCGGGCCGCGGGCTAGAGGGGCCCCGTGGTGTCCTTCGTCGCCATCGACTTCGAGACCGGGCACAAGGTGCGCGACAGCGCCTGTGCCATCGGAGTGGTGCGCGTGGAGAATGGCGAGATCGTCGCCCGCGCCCACCGCCTGATCCGGCCTCCGCAAGACGAGGTGATGTTCTCGTTCATCCATGGCATCACCTGGCGCGATGTGAAGGATCAACCGCGCTTCGGCCCCGTGTGGCTCGATCTGGTCCACATGCTGGATGGGGTCGACTTCCTCGCTGCCCACAACGCTCAGTTTGACCGTGGCGTGCTGGTCGCCAGCTGCCAGGGGGCCGGACTCTCTGCGCCCAGCCTGCCGTTCGTGTGCACGGTGTCGCTCGCGCGGGCTGCGTGGAGCCTTCGACCCGCTCGCCTCCCGGATGTTGCGCGCCACCTCGGCGTCCCGCTCCGACACCACGATCCGCTCTCCGACGCCGAGGTTTGCGCTCAGGCGGTGATGGCCGCTCCGGCGCTCGCGCTGTCGATGGTCAAGAAGGCTCAGGTCCCGCGTCAGCGCGTGAGGTGAGGGTCGCCATGTCGAAGCCCGTCCGTCAGCCTGTCGTGTACTTGCCCCACGGTGGCGGGCCCTGGCCCTTCGTGCCGCTCGGCTTCCCGCAGTCCGAGCTCGACGCCCTTGCCGCTTACCTGAAGGCGCTGCCCGGCAAGCTCCCGGCACCGCCCACGGCGCTGCTGGTGGTGTCGGCCCACTGGGAGGCCTCGGTGCCCACGGTGATGACGGCGCTGCGTCCGCCGATGCTCTACGACTACTTCGGGTTCCCGGAAGCCGCCTACCGCGTCACCTGGGCCGCACCGGGTGCCGCAGGCTTAGCCTCGCGGGTGGTCGACCTCCTGGCACGCGCGGGCATCCCTTCGGCCACCGATCCGCACCGAGGCTTCGACCATGGCACGTTCGTGCCGCTCAAGCTCTCGTTCCCATCGGCCGACGTGCCCACCACGCAGCTCTCGCTGATCGAGGGCCTGAGTCCGGGTGCCCACCTCGCGCTCGGTCGAGCGCTCGCGCCGCTGCGGGATGAAGGCGTGCTGATTGTGGGCAGCGGCATGTCGTTCCACAACCTGCGCACGATCGGGCGCGCCGAGGCGCTCACGGCCGCCGCGGCCTTCGACGGCTGGCTCCACGCCGCCGTGTTGTCGGACCCTGCCGAGCGAGACCGGCGGCTGGAGCACTGGACGGACGCACCGTCGGCGCGTGCGGCGCATCCGCGGGAGGAGCACCTCCTGCCGCTGATGGTGGTCGCGGGAGCAGCCGGTACCGACGCCGCGAGCATCGCCTTCGAGGGGGCGCTGATGGGTGCGAAGATCACGGGCGTTCACTTCGGCGGCGCGGCGTGAGCCCGGCCGCATGAAGCGACCCTGGCTCGCGCTCTGGTTGATGATGTTGGGCGGCACGTCTGCGTGTGCAGGCTTGCTCTCCCTGCCCGATCTGGCCATCGCCCTGTTGTTCGTGACCTGCGGCCTGGGCATGCCGTTCTTCCTCACGCCGGCGCTCGCGGCCTACCTGGCGTGCCTCGCTCCCGCGATGGCGGCACGGTCTCGGGTGGTGGGTGGTCTGGGGTCGGTCATGGCGGTGCTGGCGCTGGCGCTGGTGCCGGGAGCGCTGTCGCAGCGGGAGGCCGCCGCAGAGGTCCGGCGGGCCACCGCGCTCGACACCCACGTGGAAGGGTCTGTGGCGCCACGCTCGCTGCAGGTGGAGCGCCCGGCAAACGAGTCGTACGACCGCGCGGGCTCCTTCTTCGGAGATGAGGTCTGCGACGACGCGTGTCGTGCCCTGCTGCTCGGCGGGGAGGTGGACTGGTTGCGGGTGGTGACGCTGCACGCGGATCGTCCGGGGCAGGCGCTGGTCGAGCGGGATCGCGTGCGCCTCGTTGCGGCGCAGGGCGCCGACTGTGCCGAGCCCGAAGGCGACGCGGTCGCTGAGGCGGTCTGCGTGGTGTTCACCCCCGACGACGCTGTGCCTGCCGAGCTCGCGCTGCGGGTGGAGGAGGGGTCTCGGTCCGTGGACCCGCCCTACCCAGGTGCCGGATGGGCGAGTCCGATGGGCTACCGTCGGGTCACGGTTCGAGCCGGTGAGGCCGCCGACGCACCCGTGCTGCTGCGCCACACGTCGCTGAGCCTCGACACCGTGTTCTTGCCCGCGATCCCGTACGTGGAGCTGCGTGGCATGAGCTCGGGAGGCTTCGCCTGGGCCCGCAGCGAGCAGCGCCACGCGGACCTGTCGTTTCCCGAGCTGCTGCACAAGCTGGGCTACAGCCTCGCGCGCTTGGACACCGAACAGGCGCGGCCGGCACGAAAGGACTGGCGTGACGCGCCGTTCAGCGAGTCCACGCGCCAGGTGGTCTCGATCCTCGACCTGCCCCCCGAGACCGCGTTCTCCGACGCGCAGAACCAGGTGGTGGTGCAGTGGGTGGTGGCGGCGCGGGCTTGGTCGGGTCCCGGCGACTGGACCGCTGGGCGGCTGGATGTGCTGCGACGGATCGTCGGGGATGGGCGCGTGCGGAGTGCGTGGGCGCTCGACCAGGTGGTGGAGCGCAACCCGGTGGTGGTCGAGGCCGTGCTGCCCCTGGTGATCGAGCGCATCGGAGCCGAGGGCCTGACGTTGCACACCCCATGGGTGCAAGCGCTGTACGGGCTGGGCAGGGTGGACCCCTCCCTCCTGGTTCCTCACCGTGATGCGCTGGCAGCGCTCGTCGACGCCCATGCCGGGTCGTGGGAGGTGCTGGTGCTGGCGGGCCGCTTGGGTCGGGATCCCACGCCGTGGCTCACGCCGCTCACGCTCGCTGTCGACCCCGACCTGCTCGACGCGCGGCTGCGCGGCGTCTGTCGTGCCGAGACGCGGTGGTCGGCCGAGCTGGTGTCGCCGCTTCGGATGCTCTTCGATGAGCTGGATCCAGCGGTTCGCAAGCACGAGGATCTGGCCGAAACGGTCGCGCGCGCGATGGCGCGCCATGGTGCTGCCGAAGAAGCGGCCGAGCGGCTGGTTCGGTGGGGGGGGGACGGGCCGCGTGCGGCTCAGCGGCTGAGGTCGCACCTGAAACGACAGGGTGTCGCCGAGACCATCTGCCGCTGACGTCCGTGGTGTCTGCGTTCTCCACCCCGTGTGCCTTCGGCGTGCACGTCGGGCTGGACACGCGTCCGGGCGTGGTGTATTTAACCAATGAGTTAAATAAGGACGTGGGATGACCTTCGACACGCTCAGCCCCGCGCTTGCCGCGCTGGCCGACCCCACCCGCCGCGCGATCGTGCAGCAGCTCACCCGCGGTGAGGCCACGGTCTCTGAGCTCACGGCACCGCTCGCGATCTCGATGCCAGCGGTGTCGCGGCACCTCAAGGTGCTGGAGCGCGCAGGGCTCGTGGAGCGGGGTCGGGATGCTCAGTTTCGTCCATGCCGACTGCGCCCCGAGGGCCTGCGAGAGGTCGGCAGCTTCGTCAGCGAGCTTCAGCAGGCGTGGGAGCAGCGCCTCGACCGACTGGAGACCTACCTCGCCGACCTTCAGGCAGCGGAAGCTGCGTCCGCATCTCCAACCCACCCCACCCGAGGAACCCCCCGTCATGGCCACGAATGAACCTGTTGGGTCGAGCAGCGAGCGCGACCTGGTGCTCCACCGCGATCTCGACGCGCCGCGCGTGCTCGTGTGGGCGGCGCTCACGGATCCCAGCCACCTCGCCAACTGGTGGGGCCCCACGGGGTTCATCACCGAGACCCACAGCTACGACCTCGTCCCTGGCGGCGCGTGGCACATGACGATGCACGGTCCGGATGGCCGCCCCTACCTCAACCATGCCATCTTCGAGGAGGTGGAGGCGCCGCACCGGTTGGTGCTCCGCTACGTCGACGCCGAGGGCGGCGAGCGTGCGATGCACAACACCACGATCACGCTCACGGAGCTGTCGCCGGGTCGCACCCGGCTCACGCTGGCGATGCGCTTCCCCACAGCCGAGGCCCGGGCGGTCGCTGTGGATCAGTACGGCGCCGTGGAGGGCGGCCGGCAGACCCTGGGCCGCTTGGCCACCTTCTTGGAGGGCACCCACGGCACCCCCGCATCGGCGTCCTCGTTCGTGCTCCGTCGGGTGCTCCCGGTCGCGCCCGAGAAGCTCTGGGAGGTGTGGACTCAGGCCGAGCACCTGCAGCGGTGGTTTCATCCCGAGTCGTGGAAGATCACCTCGTGTGAGCTCGATCTGCGGGTGGGGGGCAGCTTCTTCTACGGCATGGAGGGCCCCCAGATGCCGCTCACGTGGGCCCTGTGGCGGTTCACCGCGCTGGAGGCGCCCCGTCGGTTGGCGTTTGAGCTCTCGTTCGCGGACCCCGAGCGCCGTGTCACCGCGTCGCCATTCGGGGGGCCATGGCCGGCTCGGCTCGCCACCACCGTCACCTTCGAGCCGCATGCGGGCATCGGCCGGGGCACCGTGCTCACGCTCACGTCCACGCCGCTTGGAGCGAGTGACGAGGAGGTTGCCTCGTTTGTGGCCATGTTCTCGTCGATGGAGATGGGCTGGGGTCAGACGCTGGACGCGCTCGCCGCTCACGTCGGAGGTGCCCCTGCGTGAGCGGGCTCGCGGCGCGGGTTGGTGAGCGATCCTACAGGTCGAAACCGGCTCACACGGCGTTGACCCGAGCGGCGTTCGCATCGTTCCACGCATCGTCACCCCACCAGCGTCCCCTGGGAGGGTGCGATGCGCGAGTCCATGCCCGAGTCTGTGGTAGCCGAAGATGTGCTGACCTTGCTGCTGCGCGACCCCGTGGAGCCCGGCTCCGCCCAAGGTCCGGCGGTGATGGAGGTCCACCATGTGTGGGGCAACCTGCTGGTGGACTCGTGCCACCTGCCGCTCGACGCCGCGGTGACGGTGGGCGACGCCATGGGGTGGGAGTGGAGCGTGCTGGGCGTGCCGCTCGGGTGGGTGAGCGCGGCGTGGGCTGGACCGTTGCGCCTCACGCCGCCTCTGCTCGCCGACGTGCGCGCGCACTGGCGCACCGATCTGCACGTACCCTCCGAGCTACTCCCCGGCGGGCGCACCCACACCCTGGTTCGTGAGGGTGCGGACGGCCCGTGTGTGTGTCTCCCGCCGGGCGCAGAGGCCTTCTTCGACGAGGGCGACCACCGGCGGACGGTGCACGACCTTCTGCAGGCGGGTCGGGCATGGAAGGAGGGGGAGATCGTGGTGGTGCCGCTCTCGGAGGGCACCCGCGCTGGCGTGGGTCTGGGCGAGCATGTGTTCCTCCTCCGCCGGACCACGGCAGGCACCCGTGTGCCGATGCGTCGTCCGGACGGGTCGGATGCAGTCTTCGGTCTCTCGTTCCTCCTGTGCGCTGCGGCCGCCGGGCTGATCGCGTTGTTGGGAGCCTCCACGGGAGGCCCGTCGACCGTCGCCGCGCTCGAGCTTCCCCGACCTGCCGTGACCCTGATGTTGCAGCCGAGCCCTCCGGAGCCGCCGCCTGGGCTGCGGGCTCCGGCCGCCGCCGCGCCCAAGGCACCGGGTCCCGAAGGGAGGGCGGGGGCGGAGGACGGCCAGCTTGCCCGTGCCCGCGGCGCGCCGGCCCGCCGTGGGGCGAGCGATCGCCTCGTCGCGATGGACGCCGGCATCTTCGGTGAGCCCAGCGCCTTCGCTGCGCTGGACGGTGGCCTCGACGGTGGCCTGGCCGCCGGGCTCGGCAGCCTGTCGGGGCCGAAGGGCGTGCAGAAGGGCGGCGGTCTCGGCCAGCGCGGCGCCTTCCGTGGTGGCGGGGGGCCGGACCACCTCGGCGCGTGGGGACCCGGGGGACCGGGAGGCGAAGGCGACGCCCGCTACGGGCAGCCCACAGGATTCTCGACCAAGCCGCTCGGCACAGCGTCGGCCAGCGCCTCCGAGCCGATCGTCGAGGGCAGCCTGGAAGCTTCGCTCATCGACGCCGTGGTGAAGCGTCGGCTGCCGAGCATTCGTCACTGCTACCAGCGCGCCTTGCAGTCCACCCCCGATCTTGGCGGCAAGGTGGTGGTGGCGTTCACGATCGCGCGGGACGGGACCGTCTCGGCCGCTTCGCTCGCCGAGGACGGACTCGCTGCGCCGGCCGTGCGCTCCTGCCTGCGCGCGGTGTTCTTCACACTCCAGTTCCCCGAGCCCAAGGGCGGTGGGGTCGTGGACGTGCGCTACCCCTTCGTGTTCGCGCCGGGATGAGCCGGATCGCACACCCCAAGCGGCCGTGTCGCTCACGGCTCACGGCTCACGGCTCATGGCTCACGCTGCCGTGAGCTCACGCTCAGGTGCCACCAGGTGCTCGAGGACCTGGCGACGAACTTCCGCTAGGGCTTCGCTGCCGCACAGGCCCACGTGGGCGGCTCGAACTTCGGCCATTGGCTGAAAGTCAGCGTCCTGAGCTTCGGCCCAGGCCCGCTGGACGGCGCGACGCACCTCCTCACCTCCTGCGGTCTCTGCCCACGCGACGATGTCGCGGGCCAGCACAGCGTGCTCCGCTTCGTCGGTGGCCACGGCGGCGAGGGCGCTGCGCAGCACCGCCGTCCGCGTTCCAGCGAGGCGCACCATCGCTTCGGCAGCCGCCACGGACTCGTTGACACAGCCATCGCGCACGGTGCTCGCGGCCAGCTCGGCCAGCGTCGGCGTGCTCTGCGCCGGCATCGGCAACGGACCCGGGCCCACCGAGCGACCCAGCAGCGCCGACACGATCCCGTACGCCGTGCGCGCGTGCTTCACCTCGTCGGCCTGGGCCTTCGCGGCGCGTGCGATGAGGTCGGCGGGTGCGCCATGGGCGATGAGGTCCAGCGTGAGCTTTGCGAACGACGCGATGGAGGCGTGCTCGGCCTGCGCGTCGCGCAGCCACCGTGTGGTCAGCGCACGCCGCACACGGGGCGGGAGTGGACCCAGCCCTGCGGACTCCGCCCAGTCGCTGCGCGACCGTGGTGATGCCAACAGGGCGTGTCCCCGCGGATCGCGCAGGGGGCGTCCACACACCGTGCCGTTGTCGATGAACAACGCAGGGTACGTACAGATCGCGCGGGAGACCTCGGCGTCGGTGTCCGACGGGGAGATGGGCGGGCCCTGCGGCCCGTATTCCGATCGAACCACTGGACCCTGAGTGAGGCACAGGTAGCGACCCAGCTTGCCGCACTCATTGGAGTGGGGCGTGTCGGTCCATTCGGCTTGCACGAGGATGGCGGGCCGGCAGGGCTCGGTAGGGCGGACCTCCAGGAGCCAGTTGCTCGCGTGGAGCTCGTTGTCGAACTTCTCCCGCGCGAACGACACGGGTTCGAGCACGCACCCATCGACAAGGTCGCCGTTTTCCATGGACCGCACATCGTCGGGGTCCAAGCTGGGGTCGATGGGCACATCGCACGCAGCCAACCCCGCCAGCAAGGCGGTGAGGCGTTGGTCGAAGGGGGATCGCATGGCGCACCTGGGACGGCCCGTGCCCTTGCCGTCTAGGGGAGGGGTAGCACGCGCTCCAGCACGTCGACCAGCAGGTGGCCGAGACGCTCGCTAAGCTTGCCCCGGAGGTGGCGATGCGGTGGGAGCTAGCCCTGGTGCTGGGTGTCGGGGTCGTGTTGAGCGGATGCGCTGTGGACACGTTTGGGCAGATCTGCCCGCCAGGCGGCGTGGTGGAGCTGACCTACCAGGTGGTGGATGCCACCTGCTACGAGCAGGTCACCGAGGCGCGCTGCGCAGCGTGGTGGCCCGACGGTGAAGGGGACGACATGACCACGATGGTGACCGAAGTGGACGGTCGCTGCGTCACCCGCAGCCAGTGGTTCTCGGCGGCGGACTACGAGAGCGACCCGAGGGTGTCGTCCTATACGGCCGGCGAGTGCAGTCAGGACGGAAAGGTGCCCTGCGGGTGAGGCGGTCAGGCCTCGCCTTCCGTCGGCCCCCCGAACCCGCCACCGCCTTTGCGGTACATCTGCAGCGCCCAGTCGGTGGGTACGCCGAGCCACTTCCGTGTGGGCCGCATCTGACCGAGTTGGCCGATCTGAAAGGTGGCATCCGGCGCGCCGAACGCGCCGCGAAGCACGATCATCACATCGAAGGCACCCTCCGCACCTTCGATGGCGATGTTGAACGCGCGGTCCGCGACCACATTGCGGGGGATCGGGGCCTCGTACGCAAACGCTAGCGCGTCGCATCCGACCTGCGCGGTGAGGGCGCGCACGATGTCGTCGATGGGGGCGGGCGGACTGCCCTTCAGCACCCAGTGACGCATCTCCGCCCCGTGAAAAGCCAGCAGGACCAGCGACGTCAGCTCGCCATTGGCGATGGGACCCTTGAAGTACTCGAGCGCGATGGTCCCCACGTCTGCGATGTTTCGGGGCTTGGCGTGCAAGCGAATCGGGGCGCGCAGCATGAACATCTCGAACTCGTCCGACATGCGCCACCCCTAGGAGCATCATTCTACACGAGGTCAGCTGTCGCGCACGGTGTCCCTGTGCCGCTCCGGCGCCTCATCCCACGCATCGTTCGCCAGCTCGCCGGCGTCTTCGGCGTCGGCTTGTAGCGTGCGCTCCAGCTCGCGGATGCGCTCGCGCGAGGTGCGCACGAGCTGGTCGCGGTTGTTGCGGGCGGCTGCGAACTCCACAACGGTGGCTTCGTCATGGTCGCGGAACGTGCGTGCGGCGCGGTGAGCCCTGTAGGGGTGGGCGCCGAGCATCGTGAGCACATCGGAGCCGAGGCGCAGCGAGGTGTCGAAGGTCTCGCGGTAGACATCGGTGATGCCCAGATCGATGAGTTCGTAAGCCTCGGTGCGGCCCCGGGCCCTGGCCACGATGTGCAGGTGAGGGAAGTGCTCGCGGGCGACCCGGGCGATCTCCAGCACCTTCTCGTGCTTGTCGACAGCGAGGATCAGGATCTTGGCGCGCTCTGCGCCGGCCGCATGAAGCAGGCCGACGCGCGACGCGTCGCCAAAGTAGACGTGCTGCCCAAAGCGCCGCACGATGTCCACCTGGTCGCTGTCGACATCGAGCACCGTGACGCCGACGCCGTTGGCGCGCAGGAAGCGCCCCGCGATCTGCCCGAAGCGGCCAAATCCAGCGATGATCACGGCGCTCTCATCGTCCTGCACGTCGGCCTCGCGACCGCTCGCGACCACGGGCGTCAATCGGGGCACGATCACCCGCTCGCCAAGCGCCAGCCACACCGGACTGGCCGCCATCGACAGGGCCGTGACCGTGGTGAGCGTGCGGGTGAGCTCCTCGGGGAGCACGCCGTTGCCTGCCGCAAACGCCAGCAGCACAAACGCGAACTCGCCCACCTGGCCCAGCGACAGCCCGAACATCACGGCCTGCTCGGGACGCAGCCCGAAACCCCGCGCCAGCGGGTAAAGCACAGCGATCTTGAGTCCGATGATGCCGGCGGTGAGGGCGAGGATACCCAAGGGGTTGGCGGCGACCAGCCCGAGATCGAGGGAGGCACCCACCGCCATGAAGAAGAGGCCGAGCAGCAGGCCTTTGATGGGCTCGAGGTCGCTCTCGAGCTCGTGGCGGTACTCACTGCTCGCGAGCACGACGCCGGCGAGGAAGGTGCCCAGCGCAGGGCTGAGCCCGACAGCAGCCATCAGGAGCGTGACGCCGATCACCAGGGCCAGCGCGGCCGCGGTGAACAGCTCGCGCAGGTGCGTGCGGGCGACCACCCGCAGAATCGGTCGCACCAGCACGCGGCCGGCGAAGATCACGGCCAGGATGGCGCCGAGCACCGTGCCCGTGCGCGCGATCGGAGAGAGGCCCTCCAGCAGGTCGGCCCCGTGGCCGGCGTCGCCGTGCTCCACGGCGAGGGACGCGAGCAGCGGCAGCCCCGCCAGGATCGGGATGATCGCGATGTCTTGGAACAGCAGCACCGAGAAGGCTCGCTGACCGCCCTCGCTGCGTAGCAGGCCCCGCTCCGTCAGGGACTGGAGCGCGATCGCGGTGGACGACATCGCCACGATGAGTCCGACCGCCACAGCCTCCCGCCATGGGAGGCCCAACCCCACCGACGCCGCCCCCGTGAGCAGCGCGGTCGCGCCCATCTGAATGCCGCCCATGCCGACGATCGGCACCCGCAGACGCCACAGCCGGGCGGGCTCCAGCTCGAGCCCCACGAGGAACAGCATCATCACCACGCCGAGCTCGGCGAAGTGCATGACCTGCTCGTCGGCTCCCACGAGTCCCAGCAAGGAGGGTCCGATGATCAGACCCGCGAGGAGGTAGCCCAGCACCGAGCCGAGCCCGATGGCACGGGCCACCGGCACCAGGGTGAGCGCGGCGGCCAGGTAGATGAAGGTCTGGAACAGCAGCGGATCCATGGTCAGCTCCGAGCCGGAGGGGAGGCGTCGCGCAGGGCAGCCAAGGCGTCCGCGTACCCACGCGCGTGCGCGTGAAGGGTCGGCTCGCTGGCGCTGGTCGCACCATGCAGCGCCAGCGGCGCGACCCACTGCATCCCACACAGGGCCGCGGTCTGGCTGAACGGGAGGAGGAGCTGATCGAGGCTGGCGCGGGCCGGGTTGGCATCGGCGTACGCTGCCTGTGGACCGCCGGTGGTGATGGCCACCATCAGCCGCTTGCCCCGCAGCGCGTCGCCTCCGCGTCCGTAGGCCCAGCCCAGCTCCAGCACCAGGTCCTGCCACTCCTTGAGAATGGCCGGGGAGCTGTACCAGTACATGGGGAACTGCCAGACGATGGCGTCGTGCGCGAGCAGCAGGGCCTTCTCCCGCGCCACGTCGATGTGGAGGTCGGGGTAGGCCGCGTAGAGGTCGTGCGTGGTGACGCCGGCCACGCCCCGTGCCGTCTTCAGGAGCAGGCGATTCGCGCGCGAGAGGTGCAGCGAGGGGTGGGCCACGATCACCAGTACCCGAGCGCTCGGGACGACCGTGGGGAAGCGGTGGGTGGGATGGTTCATGGCGCGCCGCCTTGTGCTGCGATCAGGTCGTAAGCGGCGGACGTACCACGCCGAACGCCACGCGGAGGATGTCCGCGCACGAGGCCGAGGAAGGGCGCAGCTGCCGGCTGTCGGGGTAGTCGAACCCGAGGCGGGGGTGACGCGATGTGGATCGTTCGTCGGGGTGTGTGGTGGGGTGTGCTGGCGGAGCAGGCCTGCACGGCGCCCCCGGCATCGCTCGGGTTCTCGTTCGAGGTGGTGTCGGACGAGCTGTTCATGAGCCCCGATCAGCGAGCAGTTGCCGGGCTCGCTTACTTCCCCGACGGCGCCGGCAGTATCCTGCGCGACGAAGCGGGCTACACGCTGTTCCTTCCGAACGGTGGAGCACCCGACGATCCGCTTCAGGGCACGCATCGGTTCACCGCGCCCTCCCTCGACACGTTCGAAGCGCTCGTGCCGTCTTCGGAGGCTGCGGTGCTCACGTCCGGAACCAACGCGCCCGGTCCCGACGACTTCGACCGCGACTACGCAGGGGGTGGTTCGGTGATCCGCCGACCCGACGCGCTGCATGCGTTCTACTACGGGGAGTTTCACTGGGACGCCGCCGTGCCGCTCAACTTCTACGGCTCGAACGGATATGCGGTGTCCACGGACGGTGGCCTCACGTGGCAGAAGCGCGGGGAGATCGTGAGGGTGCGCCTGCCGCGTGAGGCCGAGCAGGTGGTGGGCAGCGTGATCAGCGCGGTGGTTCGTGAGGACCACGTGCACCTGTACTACCAGGATCATGATCCTGACGGGGTGATCAAGCGGCCGTCGATCGCCGTGGCGCGTGTGGCGCTCGCAGACCTCGACGGGGGAGGGGACCTCACGGTAGAGAAGTACCACGAAGGCGACTTCTCCCAGCCTGGGATGTCGGGTCGGTTCACGCCGATCGCACAGGACTGGCGCGCACCACAGTCCCAGGGCACCGCGACGGTCCTGCACAACGCGGCGCTCGACCTCGACGTGATGGTGCACGTGGTCTACGAAGCCGACGGTGCCTGGACCCTGGCGATGCGCTCTTCTGCGGACGGCCTCACCTGGTCGGCGCCCGAAACGGTGGGCCAGGGCACGCCGGAGAACCGCTTCGGCTACCCGATGCTGGTGGGGCTCGACGAAGATCCCAGCGTGCTCGGCGGGTCGTTCCACCTGTACTACGTCGATCGCTTCGGGGACTGGTCGCAGGCCCGGTGGCGGCGGATGGAGGTCTCGGTGTGGTGAGGCACCCCGTTCAGCCCGCGCCGGTCCAAGCCTGGACGACCGACCTGCCCAGCATCCAGGCGATGATCGCGTAGCAGGGGAAGGTGACGAACGCGACGCGTCGCGGCTGCATCTGCTCGATGCCAGCGCCGAGCAGGAATGGGTAGATCGCGCGCAACACGACGTAGGCGGCGCCGAGGCCTGCAGCGACCTCGGGCGAGATCACGAGCGCGTACATCCACATCGACACCAGAAACGGTCCCATCTGCTCGTGCGTGTTCTGCACGGCGCGATCGGCCTTGAGCATCTCGGGAGCGACGGATCGGTAGCGGTCGAACACCTCGCCGCGCGCAGCGTAGGCCCGGCGCAGGCGGTACTTCGTGCGGGTCTGGAGCCCGAACAGCAGCGCGTACCACAGCACGAAGTACACCGCGGTGACGGTGATGGGGCCGCGCAGTGCGGTGATGTCGTGGGTCACACGGACCTCCTGGGATGGGGGCCCGAAGCGCCCCACCGCGACACGGAAGTGATCGGGGTGGCCGGATTCGAACCGACGACTTCCTGCTCCCAAAGCAGGCGCGCTACCAGACTGCGCCACACCCCGTCGGCGCTGGCTAGCCCGGTGCATCGCGCCCGACCACGGGGGACCGATCAGGCGGCCTCGGTGAGGAGCGCATCGACGCGGGCGGCCAGGGTCATGGGGTCGAAGGGCTTAGCGATGATGCCGAGCGCCCCGAGCTCGCTGTAGCGGTCGATGTCGGCCGGCGAGAGGCGGCCGGTGAGCAGGATGAGCGGCAGCTCCAGGCCATCTTGCGTGGGATCTTCTCCGCGCATCAGCGCGCGCAGCCGCTCGCCGCTGGCCGAGCAGGGATCGAGCAGCACGAGGTCGGCCGCGGCGTGGCGCAGGTGCCGCATCGCCTCATCGGGGCAGCTGGCCATCACCACCTCCCAGCCTGCCACCCGCGCCAACGCGAGCGCCGCCACCGTGCGCACATCGGGTTCGTCATCGAGGATCAGCACCGTGCGTGGATTCATCGAAGCCCCCTGGTCCTTGGCCGGACGGGAAGTCCCGGCCGCTTCTCCACACTACCCGGACGTCGGCCGCCGGGGATGTCCGGTTTTTTGGACGCACGTCAGGACCCATCGGGAGCTACCTGTTCGACATGCGCGGACCCGCTGCGCGCCGAGGCTGTGACGGGCATGATGAACCTGGAGCTCCGCGCCGACGGTCAGCGACGTCTACGCTGGCTCCGCTACACGTTCCTGCTGCTGCTCTTGTGCACCCTTGGCGTGGGAGCCGGCGCGGTGTGGGCGGAATCGCTCCTGGGGGGCCCGGCGCTGGCTGTGGCACCCGCGCTCGTGGGCCTCGCGAACCTGGTGCTCGCCCGTCGGCTGTTGTCCCGCGCCATCCGCTACGGCGATGCCGAGGCCGACGCGCGGTTGCTGTTCCACCAGGTGGTCGACCACCTCCCTTCCGGCTTCTCGATCAAGGAGCCCGTGCGGCTCACGTACACGGCGTGGAATCGCTCGGCCGAGCAGCTCACCGGCATTGCGCGGGAGGACGCCCTGGGGCGCACCGCGCACGATCTGTTCCCGCCGAGCCGGGCGGAGGCGATGGAGCGATCCGACCGTGAGGCCCTGGCTCACGTCGGCGTGAGGCGTGAGGAAGGGGTGCTGGATCAGGTCACGGGCGCGCGCTCGATCGTCTCGCGGCGGGTGTCGGTGCGCGATGTGAAGGGCCAGGTGGCCTACCTGTTCGTGATCGATGACGACGTCACGCCGCTCCGCGCAAGGGAGCAGGAGGTGCTCGAACGGCACAAGCTGGTCGTTCGGCACCAGCAGGCGTTGCTGGAGCTGGGGCAGGTCGTGCCCACGGGGCTCGATGACGCGCTCGTTCTCCTGTTGACGCGAGCCGCCGAGACCTTGGAGGTGGCCCGTGCCGGATACTGGTCGATGGCGTGGGAAGAGACCGCGATCCGGTGCCAGCACTTGGTGGTGAGCGGCGTGAGCCAGCGCGGGGTCGATCTCACGGTGCACGCCGGTCGAAACCCGGCTTACTTCGCGGCCCTCTGGAAGCGACGGCCCGTGGTGGCGGCGAACGCCCACACGCACCCCGCTACCGCCGGGTTCTCCGACAACTACCTCGCCGAGAGCGGTGTGGGCGCGATGCTCGATGTGCCGGTCTGGCACGCGGGCACGGTGGTGGGCATCCTGTGCTTTGAGCACGTCGGCGGCTCGCGCGCGTGGGCGCAGGAGCAGGTCGACTTTGCGGTGGCCGTGGCGAGCTTGGTGTCGATCAACCTCGAGGCCGACCGGCGTCGCATCGCTGAGTCCGCGCTGGGCGAGCAACAGCGCGCCGACGCTGTCGCGGGCTACCTCAACGCCATGCCCATCGGTGTGTTCGCCGTGGACGCCGCAGGCCGCCCCGACTTCGCTAACGCCGCCGCCGAGCACCTCTTGGGACGCGGTGTACGACCCGATGTGGGTCTGCACGAACTGTCGGAGGTGTACCAGGTGTTCGTGGAGGGCAGCGACACGCCGTACCCCACCGAGAGGCTCCCGATCGTGAGGGCGCTGAACGGCGAGTCGTGTCGGGTGGAAGACATGGAGGTGCGCGCGCCTGGGCGTGATCCGGTGCCGCTGGAGGTGTTCGGGAATCCGGTGAGGGGCCCTGACGGCGAGATCCTGCACGCTGTCGCGGTGTTCCGCGACATCACCGAGCGGCGTCAGATCGAGCGCGTGAAGGATGAGCTGATCTCGGTGGTGTCGCACGAGCTTCGCACCCCGATGACCGCGATCATCGGGGGCCTGGGACTTGTGGAGGGTGGGGTGGCCGGCGAGATCCCGCCTGCGGCCGCCGAGCTGGTGAGGCTGGCGCACTCGAACGCGAAGCGCCTCGTGCGGCTGCTCGACGACATGCTGCACCTCGAGAAGAACCGCGCCGACGACTTCCGCATGGCCCCGTGCTCGATGCTGCAGCTCGTGAGCCAGGCCGTGGAGCTGGCCCAGCCATCCGCAGGCATGCAGGGGGTGGAGATCATCGTGCACTCCAGCGTGGAGGCCACGCTTCATGCCGACGGAGAGCGCCTCCTGCAGGTGCTGGCCAACCTGCTGTCGAACGCGGTGAAGTACTCGCCGAGGGGCGGCCAGGTGGGGCTGGCGGTCTCGGTGGAAGGTCGGCAGACCGTGCTCACGCGCGTGATGGACCAGGGTCCTGGCATCTCCCCGCAAGACCAGCGTCGCCTGTTCCAGCGCTTTGTTCAGCTCGACAGCTCGTCCACTCGCTCGAAGGGCGGAACGGGCCTCGGGCTGGCGATCTGCAAGCAGATCGTGGAGCGGCATGGAGGCACCATCGGCGTGGAGAGCAAGGAGGGCGGGGGAAGCACCTTTTGGTTTGAGCTCCCCATCGTCACTACGCTCCGGCCTAAGTGAGGGTCTGGCCGAGCATCCCTCGTACCTGACCCGCCAAGGTCATCGGATCGAAGGGCTTGGCGATGGCCCCCATCGCACCCATGTTGATGTAGCGCTGCACGTCGGAGGCCTGCACCTTTGCCGTGAGGAAGATCACGGGAACCCCTTGCGTGATCGGGTCGCGCCGCAGCTCGGCGAGGGTCATCGGACCGTCGAGGTCGGGCATCATCACGTCGAGAAGGATCACATCGGGATGGTGCGTGCGGGCCATCTGGAGCGCCTGCAGTCCGCCTTGCGCCTCCAGCACCTCGAGGCCGCCCACAGCTCCGAGCGCGATGGCGCCGATCTGCCGGATGTCTGCGTCGTCATCCACCAGCAACACCGACCGAAGGCGCATGGTCTGTCCCCCCCACGTACACTGTCGTACTCCAGGCGATTCGATTGGGGAAGGGGCGCGGTGAGCAGCCGCCTCGCACCCGTCCAAAAACGTGGACACCCGTCGATCCTCCTCAAGGGATCCGAGTAGGCTGTTGGAGCCGGGTCCCGTCACACCGTGTGGCATCGACCCGCGCACAACCAGGGGTGAGTCATGTCCACGGCAATGATCATCGACACCGATGCGCTCGGCCGCTGTCAGCTCCGCGTTGCGCTCCAGCGTGCGGGGTACGACGTGCGCTCTGCCGAGACCCTGCTGGACGCTGAAGGTCAGGGTCCGGTCGGCGACTACGCGCTCGTCGCGATCGACGGCACGCTGCGCCCCACCGAGGCGCTTGCTGCGCTGGGGCGCTGGCGGGAGAGGGGTTGGAAGGGCGAGGCGCTGTATGTGGCCGAGCGGGTCACGGACCCGCAGCTGGATGAGCTGAGCCGCATGCTGGGCGTTCGTTACGTGTTCCTCAAGCCGCTGGCCTTCGGCGAGCTCTGCCATCGGCTCTCGGGACTCGCGGGTGCGAACGGCACGGCGGCGCGGGGTCGTGAGCTCGATGTGCCAGCCACCTGGTCGGGGCCCCTGCAGGCTGTACGTCAGGATGCGTTTCGTCGCCTCCCCGGCGAGGTGAGCAAGCTCGACAAGCTCGTGCGCCAGGGAACGCGTGCTCCCGACAAGGAGGTGGTGGCCGAGCTGCACCGGCTCGCCCACACCCTGCACGGCACGGCCGGCACCTACAGGTTTGTGGTGGTGTCGGATGCGGCGGGTGGCATCGAGTCGCTGTGCGCCCGCATCCTCTCTCGCGACCTCCCCGTCGACGACCGCGACACCTGGCGCAGCCTGCGGGCATACGTGGAGGTGATGCGTGCGTGGCTTCCCGAAGAGGGCTCGGCGCGCGAGCCCGACACGCTGCCGGCAGCCCCTGCGCGGCCCGCGATGCTCCTCGTCACCGACGATGACGCCGTGGCGGTTCACTACGGCCAGCGGATGGAGGGGCACGACCTGACGTTGTGGGTGGCCCGCACGCCGGGGGAGGCTGAGGCGTACGCCCAGGAGATGGCGCTCGAAGCAGCGGTGGTCGACCTCGATCTGCCCGACGACGGCGCGCGCCGGGTGCTGCACGCCCTGCGTCGTCGGCCCGCCCTGCGCGACCTTCCCGTGGCGTGGTTGGCGAGTCCGCGGTCGCTCCGCTCTGCAGTGGGCCCCGAGCCGGTGTGGACCCGCAACGCAGATGCGCTCACCTTCCGCGCCGCTCTCGATGCGCTCCGTCGCCTGCGCACCCAGAAGCCTTGCCACGTCGTGCTCGTCGACGATGACAGCACCTTTGCGGCAGCGGTCGCCGCCATGCTGGAGCCCCACCGCATCACGGTCACCCACGTCGCGTCATCGGTGGGTCTGCTGGAGCAGCTCGAACGCCTCCGCCCCGACCTCGTGCTGCTGGACCTGCTGATGCCGTTCGTGAGCGGCTACGACGCGGCCCGCGAGCTCCGGGCGAGTCCGCGGTGGTCTGCGCTCCCCATCGTGGTGGTCACGGCACAGACCTCTGCCCAGGTTCGCCTGGCCACGTACGCCGCGGGTGCCGACGACTTCCTGCTCAAGCCCGTGGTGGGCGATGAGCTGGTCGCGAGGGTGCTTGTGCAGCTCGAGCGCGTGAAGCGCCTGCACGATCGAGATGAGTGCGGCGTGCTCCGTCGTCGCGCCTTCCTGGATGCGGCGGAGGCGCAGCTCACTGCGCCGTCGGCCGAAGCACCCCCCAGTACGGCGGTGCTGGTGAAGCTCTCAGGCCTCCGCGCGCTCAACACCTCGCTGGGCTTCGCTGCAGGGGATGTGGCCCTGCGGGGGGCGGCTGATGCGCTGCGCCTCGCGGCGGGCCCCGGCGGCCTGGTGGGCCGGTGGAGCGGAACCACGCTGGCAGGGGTGTTGCCCGAGGTGGGCGGCGCGCGTGCGGCGGTGGTGCTCGCCAAGCTGGCGGGCGTCCTGCAGGATCAGGTGCACCACACGGGCGAGGGGAGGCCGTTCAGGGCCACCGTGCGGCTGGGCTGGGCCACGTCGGGCCCGCAAGCCGCAGGCGCCGAGGCCTTGCTGCTGGAAGCGGAGGCCCACCTTGCGACGGCGGATGGGGCCGCAGGACTCCGCACCCGACTGGAAGGTGGCACGCGCCATGCTAACTGACCCGGCACGAACGGCGGCGGTGTTCCCGAGGCGGTAGGCGCATGGGTCACCTCCGGTCGGGCGTCCGGAGGATCGATGCGCCTGCTTCCTATCGTCGTGGGTCTTGTCTCAACCGTCGCGCGCGCGGAGGTCGATCCGGCCTGCGAAGGCATCGCGAAGATGGAGGACTACGACGAGCAGGTCCAGCAGGACTTCCAGCAGAACCACTTTGCGCTGACGAGCAGCTTCTCGCCCGTTCACGGCGCGGTGCCTCACGCGCCCGGTCGTGGCATGCTCGGCGTGGGTCTCTCCATCTTGCCGGCGCTGTCGTGCGAGCAGCGCTTTGTGCTCGACCAGTCGAAGACGGAGGACGTCAACAAGAGCCCGATCCTGCCTCGGGTGGTGGGCAGCTTCTCGTTTCCTGCGCTCTGGAAGATTGTGGTGCCGTACGCGGGGGTGGGCTTCTTCCCCACGATCCCGTTTAACGGAACACGAAACCTGCTGATCTCCGGAGAGATCGGCGTGGGCATCCTGGCGCATGACGTGGTGGATGTGGGAGCGCGCTTCCACACCACGATGTTGCGCTCCTACGGAGACTTCGCCACGGCGTTCGACACCACAACGCAGCCGGTGGTGGAGGATGTGTTCGTGGGCAGCACCTGGGGCATCGACGGCGTGATCTCGTTCCCCATTGAGGTGAAGAACCACCAGCTGACCCCCTTCGTAGCGGCTGGCTACCTGAACGCCTCCACGTACTTTTTCGTGGGCGATACCTCGGTTTCTACGCCCAACCTGCACCCTTACTCGGGCGTGGCCTTCTCGGCCGGACTCGACGTGCTCTTGGTGGACCACCTCCGCATCGGCGCCGAGTTCTACGGCGCGCCTGGCGGCTACTCGGTGCTCGACCCTTCCATCGTGAATGTCGAAGACGGCAGCCGCTACGGCCACACCTACACCGGGCGCTTTCGCATCGGCTACGAGTTCGGCGGGGCCAAGAAGGTCAAGGAGCGGAAGGCGAAGAAGGCGAAGTAGCGCTGGGGGCCTTCCACACGAAGAAGCGGAGCGCATCCTCGTCGGTCATCCAGGTGTGGACCGTGGAGGAGCGGTTGCCGCGCATCGCACGCCGGAGGTTGAGCAGCCACCGGTCGAGCGGCGCGCCCGGGTCCAGCGCTTGCGTGAGGCCGGGAGCCGTCTGCGTGAGCCCGGCGCGGACCGCCTCAGCGCGCCGGGCATCGCCCCGCTGAAGCTCCAGCGACGCCAGCAGCACCCACGCGGCGGCACGGGAGGGGTGTCGGCGCACGGCCTGCTGGAGGTCGTGGAGCGCGCGTGCGGTGTCGCCGCGGAGCAGGTGGGCCTCACCGCGGTAGACGAACAGGGAAGGGCCCTCAGACTGTGACTGGTTGACCCCGTGTGCGAACGTGGCGAGGGCGCGGTCGGGGTCGCCCAGCATGAGCTCGGCGGCGCCGCGTCCAATCCAGGCCCAGGTGGTGCGCTCGAAGCGCTGACGCGCGCGCTCGAAAGCCTCTCGCGCCGCCTCGTACTGACCTAGCCAGAGCAGCGTCTCGCCCTCGTAGGTGTGGAGCGTGGGGTCCTCGGGGTGCTGGCGCTGAAGCGCGCCGAACCGCTGCAGGACAGCGCTTGGCGGCTCCACGCGCAGGCGCTGCTGCAGTCCGCGCGTGAGGTGACGCGGGTAGGGCTCCCAGGTGAATCCCACCAGGCCGTGCTCGCCGCGCAGGGAGGGCCACTGGGTTCGGTCGTTGCCCAAGGTGGCGAGCAGGGTGGCGCAGCCGTCGTAGGGGTGGTGTCCCCAGCTCGACCAGATGCGCTGCGCTGGAGGGAGGCATTGACGGGCGGCTGCGACGCGGTCGGCATCCGACCCTGCGGGCAGCGTGGTCGCCTCCTGAAATGGCGTCGGCGCCAGCATCATCAGGAGGTGGGCGGGGAGGTGGTAGGGCGAGGTTCGTGAGAGTGCGGAGCGGGCATCCTGGACGGCCTGGGTGTGACGGCCCGCTCGCCAGTGGGCTTCGGCGCGCCAGCACAAGGCGACGTCGTGTCCAAGCCATGCGCCCCTTGTGCTTCCGGTGCTCCAGCGCACAGCTTCGTCCAGCGCCGACAGCGCGGAAGTTGGATCACGGCGCAGGGCCACGGCCGCACGGACGATGTGAGCTGGCCCATGCTTGGGGTCCCGAGACAGTGCCTCCTCCGCCCCCGTGAGCGCGGCGTCGAGGTCGCCCTCGAGGAGCTTAAAGTGGCCCACGAACGCGAGCAGATCCGCGCTGGGTTCCCGCGCCACTGAAGCCTGCACGACGGCCAACGCAAGCTCTGGACGGCCCAGGGAGACCAGCCACTCCACGATGCGTGCGGAGCGAGAGGCGTTGGCGTTTGCCGCGGTCGCCACCAGGGTGTCCACGGCGTCGTCGGCACCTGCGGCGGTCAGTACCTCGCAGCACAGGTCGACGAGTGCGGGGTCGGTTGAAGTGTGCGCCACCGCGCGGCGCAGAGCCGACACGGCCCGGTCGGGGCTCCAGGCGGCCAACGCCAGCCGCCCGAGGCGGAGCGCGGGTCGGGCGTCGTCGGGATGCTCGGCGGAGGCCCGCTCCAGCGTGACGAACGCTTCTTCGCTGCGCCCGAGCGCACGCAGCACGTCGGCGCGTGTGCACGCCACGACGGAATCCGTCGACAGGGTGGGGGAGGCGTGGTCCAGCATCGCCAGGGCTTCCACCGGTCGGTTCGCCTCCAGATGAACCCGGGCCCCGCGCTCCAGCACGCGCGGGTCGCTGGACAGGCGTTGGGCGGCGACGAGATCGGGGACGGCGTCCTCTCCAAGGCGCTGACGACACTGGGCCCGCAGCACGAGCAGCGCGGCGTCGTCTTCGATGGTGGCGCCTTCTAGGAGCGCGAGCGCACCCGCAGCGTCGCCCCGTCGCGAGCGGGCTTGGGCAGCAGTGGCGAGGTCGTCGCGCAGCATGCGGTGACCTACCTCCGTCGACGGTGGCTCGCCGGTCGGACCGACCTAGAGGCGGGCAAGCACGGCGCGATCGAGGAGCTGGGGCAGCATCGCCAGGGCCTTCGCCCGGTGGCTGATCCGGTTCTTTTCCTCAGGATCGGCCTCCGCGAGGGTGCGCCCGTCGAGGTCGCTGGGCACGAACACGGGGTCGTAACCAAACCCGTTCACCCCGCGCGGTGCGAGCGCGATCGTGCCTTCGCAAGCACCCGACACCGTGCCTTCAAACCCCTGGGTGACGACGGCGAGCACACAGCGGAAGCGTGCGGTGCGCAGGGTGGTGTCGCCGAGCCGAGCGAGGAGCAGAGCGTTGTTCGCCGCATCGGTTCCTTCTGGGCTGAAGCGCTTGGAGTGCACGCCGGGGGCACCGCCGAGGGCATCCACCTCAAGGCCCGAGTCGTCTGCCACGACCACGCCCCCTGCTACGGCGTGGAGCGCACGCGCTTTCAGGAGCGCGTTGCCCTCGAACGTGCTCTCGGTTTCTTCAGGATCATTTTGGTAGAACAACTCATTTCCAGATACCACCCGGTATGCGTCCTTCGGAAGTATCGCCCGAACCTCGGCGAGTTTGTGGGCGTTCGACGTCGCGAAAAAAAGTTGCAAGACGGCTCCTCATCGGGTGTCGCTGGAATGTAGACAACTGCTGACGGGGTGGGCGAGAGACGACT
Source organism: uncultured Enterobacteriaceae bacterium (assembly GCA_964396405.1). Lineage (GTDB taxonomy): Bacteria > Myxococcota_A > UBA796 > UBA796 > JACKEO01. The sequence continues at coordinate 16,104 of CAYNFK010000002.1, read as the reverse complement.
CTGTTTGGATACGATGTTTGGTTGCCGCGTACGACCCATAATAGTAGGCTCGGAGCGCGGGAATCGTCCTCAATCCGAGGGCCTGCGCCAGGAGTTCACATGTCTTACCGGGAAGAAGTCCTTCGACGAATCGCGTTCCTTCAAGCCGAGCTGGCGGCCGTAGCCCGTCTGGTCGAGCTTGACGCGTCGTTCGCCCCCGCGGCGCCCGCTGCGGCCGCCCCCACCCCTGCGGCGCCTCAGGCTGTAGCGGCTCAGCCTGCGGTCGATGCGCCGGCCCCTGCGCCCGTGTTCGTCGCCCCCTCGAAGTCTCCTCGCTGGAGCTACCTCTCGGGGGCGCGGTACTGCATCAGCGGCACGAACCCCTTCCGCAGCGATGGCAACAACTTCGCCGTGTTCAACTACCTCGTGGCCACCTTCGGCACGAACCCGTTCACCCGCGAAGACCTCACGAAGATCTACGACGCGATGAAGGCCCGTGGCGAGATCACCACGGACCAGTCGGAAGACAGCTTCGTCAAGGTGTTCCTGCGCCAGGGCGGCGTGGAGCGCGGTCGGCTGGCGATGGTCTCCGGTGGTGCCCGCTCGGGTCCCACGGCAGCCGGCGCCACCAAGGCCGCTCCCGCCCCGAAGGCCGCTCCCGCCGCCGCGCCTGCTGCGGCTCCGAAGGCCGCTCCGGCTCCGAAGGCCGCTCCGGCTCCGAAGGCCGCTCCGGCTCCGAAGGCCGCTCC
>CAYNFK010000002.1:0-15276 GCA_964396405.1 uncultured Enterobacteriaceae bacterium | reverse complement strand
GGCTCCCGTAGCCGTGGCTCCCGCCAAGCCCGAGAAGCCGGTCACGCGCACCCGTCGTGCGGCCGCTCCGTCCGCCGCCCCGTCCGCCGCAGCGGACGACACCCTGCCCCCCGAGGCGGGCGACGATGCGAACAGCAAGGCCACCTACCGCTTGAAGGGCACGCCTCGCTTCCGTGGCGAGAGCATCAACAAGGCGATCTTCGAGGCGCTGGGGCGTAAGCAGTTCACCCGCAAGAGCCTCAACGAGCTGGTCCGCGCGATGGTGGCCGACGGCCGCGTTCCTTCGGCGCGTCCGGTTCCGATGATCACGTCGGAGTTCTTCCGCTTCGTGCAGGAACGCCAGAACGTCGGCGAGGTCTGATTTTTCGCGTCGGCTGCGGTGTCTCACGGCACCGCAGCCGGTGCTTCACGCGCTGGACTAGGGCGCGAGTGTGGGGCGTGCCGCCGCGGCCACCCGCATCGCACGCTGAACCTTTCCGTTCGCCAGCAGCTCCGCAGCTTCGGGCTCGCTGAGCGGCTCGCCGGTGCAGCCGCCGAACACCTCTGGCTGAGCGCACCACGAGAGCGGTGTGCCCGCCTTGGCGGCAGCGGTCTCAGCAGCAAGGAGCACCGGGCGGGCCCATGTTGCGCGCGCGGCCGCCGTGCGTGCCGTGAGGGTGCGTGCTGCTTCTACAAGGGCCCGTCGCTCGTCGAGCGGGGCGTCGTTCTCGATCGCGATCGCGAAGGGGGCGCGGGCTTCTTCGTCCGCGGCGTCGATGGCACGCAGCGCGGCCGCGCCCTCACGCGCCAGCCAGCGTTCCACCATGAGGTAGGCATGGCCTGTGCCGACGGGTGCCTGGGGCGCGACGTCGGGCGTGAAGGCTGGCCAGGAGGCCTGCACGAGATCGGCGATGGCTCGGGCCAGCTGCGGGTCGCGGTCCATGGCCGCCGCCAGCTCGGCGTTGAGCGACGGACCCTGGCAATCCTCTCCCCTGGGCGCACCGCCGGTTGGCCCCATGCGGAGGCCTCGAGGGGGTGTGGCCTCACACTGCACCGCCGCGCGCGAGCCGAGCGCCCGTGCGAGTGACGCCTGGAACGCCCCATCGAAAGCATCGAGCTGGGCCTGTGCAAACGACTGGACCGCGTAGGACTGACGGCCGAACGCCGTGCGAAGCGCTGCGTGACGCTCCCGCTCGGTAGGTGGGACACGCTCACCGAGGAGGTCAAGCGCCGTCTCGTAAGCTGTGAGCGCGGCGGCTACCTCCCGTGCTTGTGCTTGGCGCTCTTGGAACACCTTGCCCGCCACGTCTTGGGCCTCGGCGAACCTCGCGCTCAACGCTGCGATGTCGACGGGGTGGTAGTGTCCCGCCGTCTCGGCGTGCGCGAGGGTGGAGAGCAGCAGGGCGAGGATCATGACAGGCGGCCTCACGGGCAGGGGGGCAGCCCTTCGTAGGGGTCTTGTGTGCCCTCCGAACGACGCACGAAGGCGGGGCCAGACTCGGCCGCAGCGAACGCCTTGAGGTGCACCATGGCTTCTGCGAGCAGCTCCTGCGGGGGCGTGGCATCGGGGGCAGGCATGAGGCGGTAGCGCTCGGTCGCCCAGTCGGAAGCACCCTTGTCGTTGTAAGCCAGCTCGACGCTGGTGGAAGTGCCTTCTTTCTCGAAGGTGACCCGCAAGAACTCGACGTGGCTGGCATCCACGGCCGTGACCGCCCAGCCGCCGGGTGTCGCGTCACCCACCTTCCAGGGGAACTCGCCCCGCGCGTCGAGCGCGGCGGGGCGGCACGTGGGCTTGCTGGGATCCTCGACCTCGGCTCCAGCGACGGGGGCACCCTCGGTGGCCTCGGGGTCCATTGCACCCGAGAGCCATCCGCAGGCGGGCAGGGCTCCAACAAGGAGGGCGAGGCCTAGCAAGCGGGCAGGGAAAGAGTAGGGCTGCATGATGGCCTCCAAGCCTACGATAGCAACGCAAGGATCCGGGTTCAAGCCGCAGGCGGTTCCGTCGACGACGGAGGGTTGCCGGTGGGGTCATCTTCTTTGCCGAATGCGAGCACCCCGATGGCGAGCACCAGCGCAGCGCCGAGGCCCAACGGGAGCAGGTCGCCGAGCGTCCAGGAGCTGTCGCTACGCCGCGCGTTGTCGCCGCCTGGGCGTGGAGACTTGGGCTCGGCACCTTTCCGCCGAGCGAGCTCTTGAAGGGCGTCGCGCACCAGGTCGTCGGTGAGGCCCTTGGAGCTCGCAACTTCCAGTGCGAAACGGGCATCTTCGAACGCGCCCTCAGAGGCGAGGCGGAGGCTCTGGTAGTAGAGCGTGCCCGCAGTGTTCGGTGCCAGCTCATCGAGTCGGGTGGAGCATCGCTTCAGCATGGCATCTTCGCCCGATGAGCGGGCCCACGCGCACAGGGCGACCTGAGCGGGAACAAAGTCGGGGGCTTCCGATGCAGCGGCCTCGGCCAACTCCCCGCCCTTCTCCAGCGCGTCGGTCTCGATGTAGGCGATCGCCAGCGCCGTGCGGTTCTCCAAGCTCGCGACCAGGTTCACCGCTTCCTGGCAGAACGGCAGCGCGTCGTCGGGCCGGTCGGCGGCGAGGACCACGCCACACAGGCGTCGCCACGCGCGGTCGAAGGTGGGAGCGGCGCGGGTGATCTCCACGAACCCCGCTTCTGCCGCACCGAGGTCGCCGGTCTCCCAGGCGGTCTCTGCTGCAAGAAAGCGCGCCTGCAGCTCGGCCGGCAGACCCTCGATGGGCGTGTCGGCGTGCGCAGGCGAGAGCAGGGCGAGCAGAGCGAACAGAGACAGCATCGGGGCTCCTCGACAACCGGTGACTATCGTGCCGCGCGACCGGACACCGCGACGCGCCCAGGGTAGTCGGCAAGCATGCTGATGGTCTGGCTATTTGCACCGATGGGTTGGGGTGCCGCCCCGGAGGGCCACGAGGCCCTCGTGGTCGCGCCGTGGTTACGCGCTGCCGTGGCGCTGGAAGATGCGTCCGACCTTGCTGCCGACGCAGACTTCCTGGGCCCGACGCCGGCGGGATGGGGTGTCGACGCCGAGCACCTCGTGCTGGTGCTGCGGGTGCGCGGAACGGTCCAGGAGGCGTCGGCGCACACCTGGATCGTGGCGTTCACGCTGGGTGGCACCAGCCGACTCGATGGAGCCTTCGTCGTCTCGCCCGAGGCCTCGGTTCCATCCTGGCGCGCAGCTGCCCAGGCGGATGGTCTGTTCACGCTGGTCGGCGAGGAAGAGACCGCCGCACTGGGGACGGTCGCGTGGTTCGCTGAGCCCACGGAAGACGAGCTGCCGTGGGCAGGCACGGGCTTGGTGATCACGCTCCCGCTGGCCGACCTCGCGTCGGAGTTTGGCATCGAAGCCGCCACCGAGCTTCGGTTTGTGGCGCTCGGCGTGCCTGGGGAAGGGGTAGGCGACCCGAGTGATGTGGCGGGCTGTGTCGGGGAAGAAGACTGCGGAACGCTCGCAGCCGCGCTCAGCGACGCGCACACCCTCGACGGGGATCAGGACGGTCTCCCCACGCCCACCGAGCAGGTCTGGGGATCGGATGCGTCGAATCCCGACACCGATGGTGATGGCCTTGCCGATGGGTTGGAGGGCCTCGAGGATCCCGACGAGGACACCTCTCCTGCGTTGCTCGATGCCGATGCCGACGACGACGGGCTCGCCGACGGTGTCGAGGGCGTCGACGACATCGACGGCGACGAGCGGGCGAACCACGTTGACGACGACAGTGACGGGGACACCCGGCTCGATGCCGACGAAGGCGTGGGCGACGACGACTGCGATGGTGTGCTGAACTTCGTCGACTCGGTCGACGACGACGGGTTCTGCGACACGGCGTTCGACCGGCCCGAGGTCGATGATCGGCCGGTCGACGGTGCGCAGACCGGGGCAGTGCCCCCGAGCCCCGACGACTACGCGGCGTGTGGATGCGCACAGGGCGGGCTTCCAGGATGGGGTCTCGGCAGCATCCTCCTGGTCGGGCTGAGGCGTCGACGCGGGTGACGCACGCACAGGTCGCGCCCGCCGCCACGGTGGTGCTACTGCGGCCGGATGACGCCGGAGACGGCTACACCGTGCTGTTGGTGAAGCGTCACCGAGGCTCTGCGTTTCTGCCCGACGCGTGGGTGTTTCCCGGTGGTCGCGTTGAGCCGGAAGACGCTGCGCTGCCTGCGCAGCGGGTGCGCGGAGGCGCTTGGGCCCAGAAGCTCGGTGAGGGCGGCGTAGGATTCCTTGTGGGAGCCGCGAGGGAGACCTTCGAGGAGGCGGGGGTGTGGCTCGGCGACCGAGCGCCCTCCGACCTCGAACGGCGCGAAGTGGCCAGCGGGCGTCGGAAGCTCGACGCCGCCATGGAAGCGAGCGGCGGGATGCTCGATCTGGATCGGTTCGTGGCGTGGAGCCGATGGGTGACGCCTGAAAGCGAGCGCAGGAGGTTCGACACCGTGTTTCTGCTGGCGATGGCGAAGGGCGCCGTGGCCGCGCACGACGGGCATGAGACGGTGGCCTCTCAGTGGGTGCGACCGCTCGACGTGGCCCGCCTCTCTCTCGCTGAGATGGTGGTGGCACCGCCAACTTGGTGGATGCTCCAAGAGCTCGCTGAGCGTCCGACGTTGGCCAGGCTTCTCGCGGATGCACCGAGCCGTGACCTCCGCCCCATTCTGCCCGTCCTCGACGCCACGGAGGGGAGGCCTGGCATCTTGCTGCCAGGCCATCTCCGCCATCCCGAGCCAGCACGGCACGGGCTTCCGACGAAGATCGTGCTGATCAACGGGGCGTGGGTCGGCGACCGCTAAGGGACAACGGCGAGCCGCTCGTCGGCCAGGTGACGCTCCGCCAGCTGAAGGAGCGGCTCAGGTGCCGCAGCGAGCTGGCGAATGCGCCGACCCGTGAGCTGCAGTGCACGCTCAAGATCGGGGCTGCGCCATCCTTGGGCACGCGCGAGGTGCACAAACAGGCGGAAGCACACCCGATCGGAAGCTGGCACGCCCAGCACCGCGGCCGACACCCGCAGGATGCGGTCGAGGCCTGCCTCGGACAGGCCTGCCGGACGACCGGGGAGCGGACCGCCGCCCGCGAGCCGATGGACGTCTTCGGGCCGCACCCGCGCACGCACAGGGGCGGCGTTGAAGAAGGGGGCGTGGCGGAACCCCAGCAGATCGCGATGCGACGTCCACGGGGCCGTGAGCGGATCAGCACCCTCCACGACGGTGTGGGCCCATGCGATCGCGTCGGGCAGCTTCCCTTCCTCGACGTCGTGGGTGTCGGTGTCACCCCAGAGGATGGTGGCCCCCCGCGCCGTGACGGCGCGGCTGGTGCCCGAGCGGACGGCGAGCACGGCCAGCTCGGCCTCGTGCAGGTCTCCATCGAGCACCACTCGGATCTCGTGATCCCCCACTCCGAAAGCGAGGAGCTGCACGTCTCGCCGGTGGCAGCATGCAGCGATGCGCCCGATGAGCGCGTAGCGGTCGTTGGCACGGGCGATGTGGGACGAGCCATGGGTGATTCGGCAGCGAACGGCGATGGGCATCGGGCACCTCCGCCGTGCCCAGGGGCCGTGGACGTGCCAGCGAGATCCCGCGTCTCACCGTGTGCCGATCGACGGATCGTCGGAGATCCGTCGGACGTTCGACGATCCTTCGACGCTCGTCCGTCGGATGTTCGACGCCGTGCTGCCCTCTCGGTCAGCGGATGGGGAGCTGGACCGTCCCCAACAGGATGCTGACCGCGTCTTCGGGTCGCGCGATGTCGGGCGCGTCGGGTCGGGCGTCCACGAGCGTGGCGCTCAGGTGCACCGTCCACGGTCCGGGCGAGGGCGAGGGTGCCAGAGCAGACAGGGGTGTGTTCGCACCCCGACCGCCAACCAAGCCGGGCTCGATGACCACCTCGACCCGTTGGTCGCCCTGAGTGAGGGTGAGCGTGGGTCGCCACAGCGAGCGAGTTTCGAACCACCCGTCGCCCTCAGCCATGCCGCGCAGCTGGTTGCTGTGCAGCGTGACGGTGAGCTGCGTGCCGTCGTCGACGAGCTCCACGGCGACCCAGGTGCTCTGCTGCCCGTCGCTGCTGCGGACGAGGTGAGCGCCAAACCGTCCGCTCCCGCCTAGCAGCGGTGCCGCAGACGCCGGAGGCAGAGCTTCCCAGACCTCGCGCGTCTCGCGCTCGAAGGCGGTCGGAACGTACCGCTGACCGGTGGTCGTGCGGCATGCGGCATCGCCCTCTCGGTACAGCACGGCGGTCCAACCTGGGTGGGGCTGCCATGGCGCGCTCAGCAGCTCCACCGGCGTGCTCGACCCCATCCACCGCTGAACTGTGGCTGGCGTCACGTCCAGCTGGGTGTCTCCGTGCTGGGGGCGAAACACCAGGACGCACGGGGACTCGCCGGACCCCTGCCAGACGCGTCCTTCCAGCGCCAGCGTGTGGTCGAGCGCCGGGTAGCTCGGCCACTCGGCAGGGTTCTGCGACCCCGGCACCACTATCCACGCCGAGCGCCGCGCCAGCTCGCTGATGGGCTTGCCCAGCTTCTGCTGCAGGTTGTCGAGGACCTCAGTGAGGGCCGCCGCGGACATCGGATCGCTGACACCGGGCCACGCGGAGCGCCAGACGGGCCGGCGTGCTTCCCACGCCATGGTGAGGACGGCAGGCACCCAGAGCGCGTGAACCCACCGTGCCCGCGTTGACCATCCCGTGAGCAGGCTCACGCCGAGCCCGGGCAGGAGCACGGTCGCGCCGATGCCTCCCACCAGGTACCGGGTCTGGATCGCGTAGCGGCTGCCCCACGTGTGGATCGCGATGCCCAGCGCGAGCTGCACGACGAAGAGCAAGACGAAGACGTCGCGTGGGAGGGGGCGGCGCCACCTCAAGCCGAGCAGGGGGAGCGCACACGCGACGAGCGTGAACGGGGTGCTCCACGGTCCAGGAGCCAGCCCGCCGAAGAGCTGAGGGACGTCGAAGCCACGAGCGGCGGCATGGTCGCCGGTGCTGCTGCCCACGCCAGACACCGTTGCCGCCAGTTGATTCCCGAGGGCGATGAGGTCGGGCGCTCCGCGGGCCAGGTCGACGACCAGGAAGGGGCCGTAGGCGGCTAGCATGGTGCAGATGCCCGGTACGGCGGCGGCGCGCACAAGCGCCGGGCGCAAGAGCGCGAGGCCGGGAACGAAAGCCCCGACCCACACCGCAACCCCGAGGTGGAACTGAGCCGCGATCGCGGCGGCACCGGCCGCCACCACAAGTCCTTGCGGGCGGTCCGACCGCACCGCGTGGGCGACGCCTGCGACCGCCATCGCCAGCGGCAAGGGCAAGAAGGAGGGGTTCCACAGGTCGGCGAGCACGCTCGCGAACAGCGGATGCGACACCCAGAGGACCGCAGCGGTGGCGGCTCCCCACGGACCCAACATGCGTAGGACGCCGCCGTACACCACCAGCGCCGAGGCGGCGAGGCCCGCCAGGACCAAGCGAAACGGGCCTTCGGTGTCCGGCCCAAGCCACGATCCCGCCCAGAAGGCGACGCCCAGCGCGGCACCCGGAACCCGAGCGCCGAACGAGCCCGTGAGCTCCGCGCCCGACACCGGCAGCTCGTCTCGCCACCGCAGCGCGCGGGCGAAGTCGCGGTCGGTGAACAGGTTGTAGCCATACGAACCGGGCGAACTGCGCGACAAGACCGCTGCGATCGCCACGATCACCACCACCAGACCGAGCACCGCCTCCCAGCGCGCCGGAGCCGGACGGTCGGCGGTCGTTGGCGACGCGTGGCCCGTCGGACCGATCGGCAAGCGGTGCATCCTGGGCGAGGGAGGGGAGCCTCCGGTGGGTCTACCCGATCAGAAGAACGGATAGATAAACGGCGACAGCGTGCTCGACTCCGAGAACGCCGCCAGCACCCCGACGAGGAGGATCGCGGCCAGGATCGGCAGCAGCCAGAAGCGCTTGCCCTCCCAGACGAACAGCGCGAACTCCTTGGCCAGTTCCATCGGACCTCCCTTCAGCCATTGTACAGCGGTTCCCAGTCATGTCGACACGAGGAGCGCCAGCCCGCGATATTCCTCGACCGGTGATCCGCTAGAACATCCGGTCGTAGCGCGCGGGCTCGTCGGGATGGTTCGACACCGGCAGCCACTGCCCCGAGGTGGGCGACGACGCACTCTCGAGGGGCCTTCCACCGATCGCGCGGCGGACCAGCGCTGTGGGCGTGAGCACGACCAAGTAGACGAGGCTGAGCAGCAGCTTCACCTGGAACTTTCCGATCGGGCGCGTGAGCCGAGCGAGGGTGCGCTCGACGGGCCTCAGGGACTCAGGTGCGAGCGCGCCCGGGATCGCCAGCGCTGCCGCGAACAGGCCGAAGCCGATGGCCGCCCCCTGGTGGTCGAGCCGAAGCTGCAGCGCCGCCAGCAGGCCCATCAGCGCGCCGCCACCGAGTCCGAACACCCGCAGGGTGCGCGCGGGCGTGATCTTCTCCACCACGGGGCGGGGGGGCAACACGCCCGTGGGCGGACGGTCGGGAGGGCGAAGCACCAGGTGGTTCTCGAGCACCAGCGCGTCCATGCCGCTCGCGATGAAGGTGCGTGCGGCATCCAAAGGCGACGACACGATCGGCTCGCCCTTGAGGTTGAAGCTGGTGTTGAGCAACACAGGGCAGCCGGTCTTGGCGCCGAATCGCTCCAGCAGTGCGTGGAAGCGGGGGTTGTGCACACCGTCGACCGTCTGCACGCGGGCCGAGTTGTCGACGTGGGTGACGGCCTGCACGCTGCTGCGGTCGACCCACAGGCGATCGAGCCCGGACATCGCCGCGTCGGCCTCGCTCAGCGGCCGCAGCTGGGCATCCGCCACCGGCACCACGAGCAGCATGTAGGGGCTGGTGCCGCTCAACTCAAACCAGTCCTTCGCATGGGCCAGCGGCACGGCCGGGGCGAAAGGACGGAAGCCCTCACGGAACTTGATCTTCGCATTCACGCGCGGCTGGACCTCCACGCCGCGCGGGTCGGCGAGGATGCTGCGGGCACCGAGCGCGCGGGGTCCGAACTCCATGCGTCCGTGCAGCCAGCCCACCACAGCACCCTCGGCGAGCAGGGTAGCGACACGGTCGACCAGCGTGTCGTCGTCGAGCTCCTCGGAGGTCAGTGCGGTCTCGGCAAGCGCCGTGTGGATCTCGGCCTCGGTGGCCTTCGGCCCCAAGTAGGCACCCGACATGCCATCACCGATGGGCGGGGTGCGGGGCTGACCCAGCACGTGGTGCCAGGCCACGAGCGCGGCCCCCACACTTCCCCCCGCATCCCCGGCTGCGGGCTGGATCCACACGTCCTCAAACAGGCCCGATGCGATGAGCTTTCCGTTCGCGACGCTGTTGAGGGCGACGCCGCCGGCCAAGCACAGGTGACGCATGCCCGTGAGGCTGCGGGTGTGCTCGGCCTGACGCATCACCACCAGCTCGCACACGGCCTGGATCGAGCGCGCCACGTCCATGTGGAACGCTTCGATCGGCGCGCTCGGTTCGCGAGCCCCCCGACCGAACAGCTCGCCGAAGCAGGCGCTGATGGTGGAGTCGCCGTGCAGGTAGTCGAACCAGCGCATGTCGAGGCGGTACGAGCCGTCGGCCTCCAGCGCGATCATGTGGTCGAGGATCGTCTGCACGAACCGGGGCTCGCCATACGGCGCAAGGCCCATCACCTTGTACTCGCCCTCGTTGACCTCGAAGCCCAGGTACTGGGTGAACGCCGAGTAGAGCAGGCCGAGGCTGTGCGGGAACCGGATCTCGTGGGTGAGCTCCAGGCGGTTGCCACGTCCCACCCCAATCGCGTTCGTGGTCCACTCGCCCACGCCATCTGTGGTGAGCGTGGCGGCCTCTTCGAACGGCGAGAGGAAGAACGCGCTGGCGGCGTGCGACTCGTGGTGTCCGGCGTAGATGAACCGGCCCTGGAAGTTGAGCTGCTCCCGCACGCGGTCGCGGGCGCGGAGCTTGTCGATGAACCACGAAGGAAGGCTCTCGGCCCACCGCTTGATGCCTCGCGGTGCCACGGCCATCGAGGTCTCAAGCACGCGGTCGAGCTTGAGGAGCGGCTTCTCGTAGAAGGCCACCAGCTCCACATCGGACGCGCTCACACCCGCCGTGCGCAGGCAGGCATCGATCGCCAAGCTCGGGAAGCCAGGATCGTGCTTGAGGCGCGAGAAGCGCTCCTCCTGAGCGGCAGCGGCCAGCCGCCCATCGATGAGGAGGGCGGCGGCCGCGTCATGGTAGAACCCTGAGATGCCGAGGATGACCAAGATCAGTCCGTTGAGGTCGTACCCCTAATCAAGTTGGGGGCCCAAGCGACCTAGGGGACGGATCAGTAGCGCTTCTTGCGCTTGCCGCCCTGGCGGGCCTTGAACCGGGGGTCGACCTTGTTGATCACGTAGACGCGACCACGGCGGCGCACGACCTGGCATGCCTTGTGGCGCTTCTTCAGCGTAGACAGAGAGTTGGAGAGCTTCATGGCGATGCCTCGATGCGGGGAAACCCGGGGCATCTATGGGGACAGCCTGCTCCCGTCAAGCATCCGACGGCCACGCGTGGATCGCGTAGAGCGTTCCGCCGGCGGCGTTGCCGACATCGTGCGTGGCCACCACACGACGCGTCTCCAGGTCGACCTCGACCACGCAGGTGGGACCCTTCGGTCCCCGCACCCAGGCGGCGAGCTGCTCGCGCGCTGCGGACGCCCTGAGCGTGCTGAACCCAACGAACAGCCGGCTGCCGATCTTCTCGATCCCGCGGCACCAGCCCCGCACGCCGGGTCGTGGATCGAGGACTCGCAGATCGAGGGTGCGTGTGCGCTCCAACGTTGTCGGATCCAGCGCCACCACCACTCCGGTGATCGTGGTGAGCCACAGCTCCCCGTCCATCAAGCGACCATCGTGGGTGCCTCCTTCGGAGATCTCCACATGATGTCCATCGCGCAAGCGGTGGAGTCCGGGTCGCTCGAGGCTGCTGGCCCATAGGTCGTCGCCGAGCTGCACCAGGTGGTTGGGGTGCACGGTGTGCGGCTTGGTGGATCGAAACGGCACCTGCCGCCAGTCAGAGCGCTGGTCGGGGTCGATGCTGCCTAGGCGGTGCACCTGGAGCAGGCTCCCGTCGGCGCGAAGGATCACGACAGCATCCAGACCCGTGGCGGTGACCGCAACGCCCCCATCGGCCAGCGGGAGGCCGTCGTGCACATCGTGGAACAGCGGGTGCGTCCACGTGGCGAGCTCCGTGAGGTCGGGGAGGCGCAGCACGAGCACCTCGGTGCGCGTGGCCTGCCACAGGCGGTTCCCCACCCGGTGGGCGCCCGTGAACTCGGCGTCGTCGCCGACAGGATGAAGGCCGAGGGGTGGGGCGCGCACGAGCGCATCCTGGACCGCACCCGTGGAGGGGTCGAGCCAGCGGAGCACAGGCTGGAGAGGGCGGGACGGATCGCCCTCGGGCCGCAGGCCCATCGAGAGCAGGAGGCGGGACGCGCTCAGGCGCGACGCCGGCGACGCCCGATCCACAACAAGAGGGCCAAGGGCGTGAGCGAGGCCGGGCCTGGGGCCGCGGAGCAGGCGCAGCCCTCGGGCTTCGTGTCGTCGGTGACGTCGGTGTCGTCCGAGTCGTCCGTGTCGGAGTCGACGACGTCCGTCTCTGGATCGGTGTCGTCGGTGTCGTCGGTGTCGTCGGTGTCGAGCTCGTCGGTGTCGATCAGGCCGGTGTCTTGCTCGATGGGATTGCTGCAGACGCGGTCGGAGATCTTCTTCTCGGCGAAGCGGGTCTGGGGGTCGGTGTAGGTGTAGGCCAGACCGATTCGGTTGCGCTCGAGGTCGTCGAACTGGGAGAAGAACAGCAGGAACTCGTTGCCGATGCGCACCACATCCCAGTGACGCCAGTCGCGGTCGGGCTCGGTGGGGGGCTCGGGCTGGAGGTTCCACTCGATGCGCGGGTTGCTCGCATCCCATGGGAACGAGACGCCATCGCTGGAGTACGCCAAGCCCAGCGCTGCCGTCTGGATCTCGGGCGCACCGCCCACCTCTTGCTCGGTGTTGCGACCACCGGCCCACAGCACGTACCGGAGGGGCGCGTCGTTCGTGCACACGAGCGAGGGGTTGTAGATCTCGTCTTCCACCCAGGTGGCGAACCCGGGAACCACCACCACCTCGGGGATGGACCAGGTGATGCCATCGTCCGTGGAGACCGATTCCCACAGCTCGTAGACGCTGTTGGCCGCGTTGGAGTAGGCCAGCAGCATGCGGAGGATGCCGTCGACCTCCACCACGGTGGGGTAGCCAAAGGCCGAGAGGTTGAGCGACGGGGTGGGTTCGATCGTGAAGTTCACGCCATCGGCGGACTCCGCGTAGCCAACGCCGGTGACCACCCGGCAGCCCCACGGACGCACCGTGTCGACACAGGCCTCGACGCCCTGCTCGGCCTTGAACCACATGCGCCAGCGGGTGCCGTCGTACATCACGGTGGGGTGGGCCACCTGACAGCTGTAGTAGGTGTCGGGCGCGGGCGCGATCAGGAGGTTCTCGTCGACCTCCCAGGTGAGACCGTCGGGTGACGTGGCGCGGCCGATGCCCCAGGAACCCGTGCGGCAGTCGTCGGTGGCTTCGAGGAACCGGGTCTCGAAGTACATCACCCACAGGTCGTTCGCGCGGTCGTAGGCCACAGTGGGGGAGCCCACGCCGGTCTGGTAGAACGAGCCCGGCTTGGGCTCGATCAACCAGCTGTCATGGAAGGTGAGCTCTTGGGCCGACGCGGTGGCGACGGAGAGGAGCGCGGCCAGTGGCCAGAGCATGCGCGGGCTCCTTCGACGTGTCTGGGGATGCGATCAGCATAGCCCGGACGGCACGTTCCGTCAGAACACCTCCAATCAATCGCCTCCTGGCGTTCGCGTGGGCTCGTAGCCGAGGTTGGAACCCAGCCAGCGCTCGCCGTCGTCCATCGTCCAGCCCTTGCGCGCGACGTAGTCGATGACCTGATCCTGGGAGAGCTTACCCACCCCAAAGTACCGCGCCTGCGGGTGGGCGAAGTACCAGCCCGACACGCTTGCGGCGGGCCACATCGCGCACGACTCGGTGAGCTCCACGCCGATCGCAGACTCCACATCGAGCAGCGACCACAGCGTACGCTTCTCGGTGTGGTCGGGGCAGGCGGGGTAGCCCGGAGCTGGACGGATGCCTTGGTAACGCTCGGCGACGAGGCTCTCGGTGTCGAGCTCCTCGCCCGCCGCGTAGCCCCAGGTCTCGCGCCGCACCTTGGCGTGGAGCCACTCGGCACCCGCTTCCGCGAGCCGATCGGCCACGGCCTTCACGAGGATGGACTCGTAGGGGTCGTGTGCGGCGTCGGCGGCGGCCACCAGCTCGGGCGTGCCGAAGCCGGCCGAGACGCAGAACGCCCCCATCCAGTCGGCTCGGCCCTCGGGCGCGACGAAGTCGGCGAGTGCGTAGTTTGGGCTGGTGCCGCGCTTGTCGTTCTGCTGGCGGAGCGTGTGAACCACCGCGCGCTCGACCTCTCGGCGGGCGTCGGTCCACACCACCAGATCGTCGCCGCGGCGGTTTGCGGGGAGGATCTCCCACACAGCGCGGGCCTCCAGCAAGCGCCCATCGATGATGCGGCGCAGCAAGCGCTGGGCATCCTGGAACAGTGCGGTGGCATGCTCGCCAACCACTGCGTCGGTGAGGATGCGCGGGTAGGACCCTGCGAGCTCCCACGTCTGGAAGAACGGGGTCCAGTCGATGAAAGGCACCAGCTCATCGAGCGGGATCTGCACGGCGCGCTGCGTGCCGAGGGTGGTAGGCGGCGACGTGGGCTCGGCGTCGAAGTCGATCTTCAGGGCGTTGTGCCGGGCGGTCGCGAGGCTGACGTGGCGACTGCCGGAGTCTTGGGCGGCCCGCTGGCTGCGGATCTCCGCGTAGGAGGCTGCGATCTCGGCCTTGTAGGCCTCGGCGCCGGTGTCCGAGAGCAGCGTGGAGGCCACGCCGACGGCGCGGGAAGCATCGGGGACGTAGACGACAGCGTGATCGTAGGCCGGGTCGATCCGCACGGCGGTGTGGACGCGGCTGGTGGTGGCGCCACCGATCAGCAACGGCGTGGTGAAGCCCTGCCGTTTGAGCTCGCGTGCCACGTGGACCATCTCATCCAACGAAGGCGTGATCAGGCCCGAGAGGCCGATGAGATTGACCTGGTGGGCGCGTGCTTCGTCGAGGATTCGCTGGGCGGGCACCATGACGCCGAGGTCGACCACATCGTAGCCGTTGCACTGGAGCACGACGCCGACGATGTTCTTGCCGATGTCGTGCACATCGCCTTTCACCGTGGCCATCAGCACCTTGCCCTTGGCACGCACATCGCCCAAGGCCACCTTCTCGGCCTCCAAGTAGGGCGTGAGCCACGCCACCGAGCGCTTCATCACGCGCGCCGACTTCACCACCTGCGGCAAGAACATCTTGCCGGCCCCAAAGAGATCGCCGACCCGGTTCATGCCGGCCATCAGCGGGCCTTCGATGACGAAGATCGGGCGCCCCAGCTTCGCCAGCGCCTCCTCAGTGTCGGCCTCGATGTGGTCGGTGATGCCATGCACGAGCGCGTGGCTGATGCGCTCTTCGAGCGTGCCCTGACGCCAGGTGTCGTCCACGGTCGAAGACCGCGCCTGCCCCTTCACCTGGCTTGCGAGCGCCACGAGCCGCTCGGTGGCGTCGGGTCGACGGGCGAGGATCACGTCTTCGACGGCCTCGCGGACGTCGGGGGCCAGGTCGTCGACCACACCGAGAGCGCCAGCGTTGACGATGCCCATGTCCATGCCCGCGCGGGTGGCGTGGTACAGGAACACGGCGTGCATCGCCTCACGGACGGGCTCGTTGCCGCGGAAGCTGAACGAGAGGTTCGACACACCGCCCGAGATGCGCGCGCCGGGGAGGGTGGCCTTGATCCGTGCGGTGGCGTCGAGGAAGTCGAGCGCGTACCGGTCGTGCTCCTCAATGCCCGTGGCCACGGCGAACACGTTGGGGTCGAACACGATGTCGTTGGGCGGAAAGCCCACCTGCTCGACGAGGATCTTGTAGGCGCGCGTGCAGATCGCGACCTTACGATCGGCGGTGTCCGCCTGGCCTTGCTCATCAAACGCCATCACGATCACGGCAGCGCCATAACGACGGCAGAGCTGCGCCTGGGCCACGAAGGCTGCCTCGCCTTCTTTCAGCGAGATCGAGTTCACGATGGCCTTGCCCTGCAGGCACTGCAGCCCAGCCTCGATCACCTCCCACTTGGACGAGTCCACCACGATCGGCACGCGGCAGATGTCGGGCTCGG
>CAYNFK010000001.1:0-108515 GCA_964396405.1 uncultured Enterobacteriaceae bacterium | reverse complement strand
TCGGTTGCGAGGGCTTCGAAGGGTGGGTATCGCGGCGTTGGCGTTCTGACGCGCCCGAGGTGTCCATGAGTCCCACGTCCTCCTCCGATCTCGTTGCGGACACCCGAGCTAAGGTCGAGGCGGCGCGGGTGGCGGCCGAGGCGTGGTCGGCGCAGCCCGTTGCGCAGCGTGCTCGGGTGCTCCAGGGCGTGGGAAAGCGCTTGCTGGCGGGTGCGGAAGACCTCGCCCTCATCGTGCACGAAGAGACCGGAAAGCCGCTTCCGGAGGCCTACGCGTCGGACGTTGTCGGCATCGGGGACCTGTTCACCTACTGGTGCGCGCACGGCCCCACGTTCCTGGCCCCGCGCAAGGCACGGATTCCGGCGCTCGACATGCCTGGGAAGTCGGGCTGGATTGAGCGAGAGGCGCGCGGTGTGATCGCGATCATCAGCCCGTGGAACTACCCGGCAGCCCTGCCGATGCGGGTCATCGTGCCGGCGCTGCTCGCGGGCAACGGGGTGGTGCTCAAGCCTTCCGAGTTCACCACGCGCACGGGTCGCTGGCTGGTGGAGGCGCTCCGTGCGGAGCTGGGCCCGCTGGTGGCGTGTGTGGAAGGAGCTGGTGAGGCTGGCGTGGCGCTGATCGACGCGCAGCCCGACCTCGTGCACTTCACGGGCAGCACCCGCACAGGTCGGAAGGTGGCGGTGCAGTGCGCGGGGCTTGGGATCCCGTGCGAGACCGAGCTGGGCGGCAAGGACGCGGCCGTCGTGCTCGACGACGTCGCGGTCGCGCGTGCTGTGGCGGGCATTGCTTGGGGTGTGGTGCACAACGCCGGCCAGGACTGCGCGAGCGTCGAGCGCGTCGTGGTGCACAATGCCGTGGCCGACCGGTTCTTACCTCAGCTCGCGGCCGCGATGGACAAGGTGAAGGGGCAGGTGCCGCACCTGGTCACGCCGGCGCAGCGCGCGATCGTGATCGAGCAGCTGGAAGAGGCGAAGGCGCTGGGCGGCACGTTCCTGTGTGGTGGCCTGCCCGAAGGGAACGGACCCATCCCGCCCACGCTCGTGAAGGGGCTTCCTCGCACGGCGAAGCTGTGGGCGGAGGAGTCGTTCGGCCCTGTGGCCGCTGTCGAGATCCACAGCTCCGACGACGCGCTCGTCGAGGCGGCCAACGCCAGCATCTACGGGCTCGGCGGCAGCGTGTGGGGCGGGGACATCCGGCGCGCGGAAGCGGTCGCGCGGCGGCTCCGCACGGGCATGGTGTGGGTCAACAACCACGCGTTCACCGGTGCCGTACCGGATCTGCCGTGGGTGGGCCGCGGCGCCTCGGGCACCGGCATCACCTCATCTCCCGAGGCGCTCGAGCACCTCACCCGGCCGCGCGTGGTCGTGCTCGACAAGGCGAAGGCTGCGGAGCCTTGGTGGTACCCCTACACCGACGCCATGACCGGCCTGATGCGGGCCGTGGTCGGCCGCCATCGCGTGGGCGGCCTCGGTGCCACGATCACCACGCTGCGGGCGCTGTTCGCGCGCAACAAGGAGCTCAAGTAGGGTCCGCTCAGCGGCGGCCGATGAGCTGGCGGTAGATGGAGGCCTGGGCCGCCGTTGCGGTCATACTGGCTGGAATGATGCCCACGCAGCAGGCCAGCATGCCGACGACGACGGTGATGATGAACAGGATGTTCGCCCCGATGAGCTTGAGCCAGCAGGTGGAGGTGAGCGTCCAGCTCTCGCTGAACGCGTCGAGAGGCTTGAGGCCGCCCTCCACCACCAGGTAGGTCATCGGCGAGAAGCGCACGGTCACCACCAGCGACCACACCATGGACACCACGGAGCCAAAGGCTTGGCCCGCGATGGCCGTGAGGGACGTGGAGTCCCAGTCTGCGGCAGCGAGTGCGCCGAACTGCAGCGCCCAAGAGGCCAGCATGCCGGGCAGCGACACGGCCAAGCTGAGCAACAGGACCACAATCATGGGCAGCACCACCTCGCCCAAGCGACCGAAGGGCTCGGTGACGGTGCCCACCCGCGCTTCGCCATCGAGCGCATGCAGCGTGAACTGCGCCACTCCCCAGACCAACGCCGGGATCACGACGAAGACGGGCAGCACGCACGCGATGACGGCGAGCATCGCGGCGAAGCCCACCACCAACCACATCCCGATGAAGCTCAGCCAGTTGCGCTGAGTGGCGGCCCAGCCATCGGCGAACGCGACGCCGATGTCGAAGTCACCGCGACGGCCGCCCGTAGGGGCGCTGCCAAAGGTCATGGGGGTCTCGAACGGGTTCGACATGGAGCGCTCCTGCGACGGCTCACCATCCGACGTTTCCTGACTGCGCGCAAGCCCCCCGCGTGAACGAAGGGCCGATGTTCACGCGGAGGTCGCGCTCACCACGAGGCGCGAAGGCTGAACAAGGGGAGCGCTACAGGGCCGCCCACGAAGCCTTCTTCCGTGTAGTCGTGGTTCCAGGTGGGGTAGAGCGCGGCGGCACCCGGCGGCACAATCCACAGCTCCAGCGCCGTGTCGAGGGACCACTTTCGGAACACAAACGTGTAGCCGACGTGTAGATCGACCTTGTGGTAGAACGGCAGCCGACGGTCGTTCGGCGCGCCGAAGCGCGGAAGCCAGGTGTCGGCCGTGCCGTCGTACACCGAGCCGTCGATGCCGTCGTAGGGCAGGCCCGATGCGGCGCGGTAACGCACGGCGACGTTGAGCTGGGGCTTGATGTTCCAGCTGGCCACCACACCCCCAGCGAAGGGCTGGTCGGCGCGGCTCGGGAAGATCTCAGCGTCGTCGTAGAGGTAAGAGCGGCCATAAGCCGCCCAGGCCCACAAGAAGAACACCTCGCGTAGGCGGTAGCGCAGCGTGAGCTCGGCACCGTAAGAGAGCGCCCGGTCGGCCACGGCCGGTCCGCCATACGCCGGCTGCCACACCACATCGTCGAGGTTCTTGAGGTGCGCATCGAAGAGCACCTCCACCCGGCCTGCGATGGTCTGCTCGATGCCCGCGGTGGCGGCCCACCCCGACGTGGTGGGGAGGTTGGGGTCGGCCAGGAGCTGCACGGTCTCGGGACGCTGCTGGTAGCGACCTCCACCCAGGCGCAGCTCGGTCTGCTCGGCCACGCGAAAGCGCATCGCCAACCGAGGCTCCACCGTGGGCGACCACCCGGCCGTGTCGAGTCCGACCCGCAGACCGGGCATCAGACGGACCGCACCCAAGCGAGCGGACAGCTCGGCGTACGCAGCCCCTCTGGCGCGCGTGAGGGTCTGGCTGGCGTTGACGCCCCAGGCCAGGGGCGCGGCTTCAGTGACCACAAGGGCCCCATACGGACCGGCATCTTCGATCTCGGCGATCATCACCTCGGGCTTCAGCTCGCCGCCGGCCTCCCAGCCGAGGCGGTCGTTCACGGTGCCGCTGGCGTCCACGCGGGTGGGCAATCCGAACGTGCGCTGCAGGAGGTGGCCGCCCGCATCGACGCGGCTGTCGATCACGTCGTGGAGAAACGCGGTGGTGGCTCGAAGGCCAGGTGCGCTCCAGCGAACGCCCGCGATCTGGTAGTTGCGGGCGTAGTCGAGGGTGGGGGCGGACTGTTGCTCGACCGGATCCAGCACGTCCAGCTCGCCCACGCGGCGGATGTAGCGGTCGCCTGCGCCCATCCCAAACACCGTGAACGCCCTCGCTCCCTTGGTGTGCGTGGCGCGCACGTTGAAGTCGTAGAACACGGGCCAGAGCGGGAACTGTGCGCTCGTGCGCCCTGCGAGATCGTGGAACGACCGTCGAACCGACCCACCGAACCACCACCCCTTTCCCGTAGGGCCCTTCGCATCGAGCCCGATGGACACGGTGGAGAGGCTGGCGTGGCCGGTGAAGTCGGTGGGTGCGCGCTCATCGGAGGTGGCCTCGATGACGGCGCCCGTGGCGTCTCCGTACCGTGAGCCAAACGACGACGGGAAGAAGTCGATGCCCGAGAGCTGGCTCGCTGGGTACACGCTCGCGTACTGGTTGAAGTGGTAGAGGTAGGGGACCTCGATGCCGTCGAGGTAGGTGCGGCTGTCGCCGGGAAGCGAGCCACGAACAGAGACATCGCCCGACGACGGCGCGAACTCTCGCTGCACCACCACGCCCGGCAAGGCCTGCACGAGGCGCACGGGATCGTCGAAGGTTCCGGGCGTCTCGTAGGCCATCTCCGCGTCGACGTGGTGGCGCGTCATGTCGGAGCTGGGCCGGAAGGCCTCGACCACGATCTCCATCGGCGCGGGTGAGGCCCTCAGGTAGATCTTCAGGGGTTTTGCGAGCGGTGGCGTGACCAGGATGGTCAGCGGCAGGTGATCGGGACTCTCCGCGACCAGCGTGGACTCGACGCCGTCCGGGAGGTCGACGGTGAACCGACCGTCGGCGTCCACAGGCACCAGGGTCTCGCCGACCCGAAGCTCAGGCGCGGCGATCGGGGCGCCGTCACCGCGCTGCCGGATCTGCCCGTCGACGGGGACAGCCCACGCCGGAGCCGCCCACAGCAGCAACCCGAACATCACGGCACCACCCCCACGACCACCGCCCCTGCCACATCGTTGCGGGTGCAGCGTCCGTCGAACAGCCAGCTCGGATCGAAGGGCCCGTCGGTAGGACCCGCACACGACAGCGCACGGGTGCCATACGGATCGTCGCTGGTGTCGAGCACAGCGGGGGTGACGTCGACCCACCGAAGTCCGGTGGGTGAGTCGTCGTCCGGCTCTAGGCGACCGCTCGCGAGGCCCGGTTCCACAGGGGCGTCGGTGGGAAGGAACCGGCCCTCCAGCCGCACGCCGGTGCCGGGTGGACCCACCCACAGGTCGAGGGCGCGTGCCGCGTTGGCACCGGTGCCGTCGAGGCCGAGCGCGAGCACCGTGACCGTTCCGGGTGCCAGCGGAGCGCTCTCTTCCACGTCGAGATCGTCGAGGACGAGGGTGGACGGGGCCCAGTCGGTCTGAGTGGCGTTCAGCTCCAGGAAGGTGCCTGCGGTGGCCATCCACCGCAGGCGGTGGGGCGCAGGGTGCACCGAGGTGTCCACCGAGAGGCGCGCCCACGTCTGCTCAGGCACGAACGCGCCGTCCTGGGCGACCTCGGCGACGCGGGCCTCCAGGTTGAGCTGCTCTTCGGTGGCATCCTCCAGCGGCCGCTCTGGGAGGACCGCCAACGTGATGGCGCCCAGCTCATCCGCCGCTGCACCGGGAACATCCAGCACAGCCCGCTCCTCGAAGCCGCTGGGAAACCGCGCGACCAGGGCCAGGCGCAGGGGAGGGTTGGTGTCGGGCGCGTTCAGCAGGGGCCAGGGACCGGTGGCCACGGCGTCAGCCTGGGTGAGCGCGTCCACGTCGTCGCTTGGGCCGACCCAGCTCCACGCAAGGTCGGGCGGCTCGTCGGTCCAACCGTGGCCGTTCTCGATCTGCCACGCGGCAGGACGCCAGCCATCGCTCTCCGCGTGCAGCGTGATCGCAGCGACCCGGTCGCCGACGAGCGCCTGCCTAGGGGTGCCATACGGCACCTGGCAGGCAGCCAAGTAGAGCCCGAGCGCCGGCAGGAAGGTGGTCAACGGAGGGCTCCGCTTGGGGGGCGCGGGGATAGCGCAGTGCCCCCCTCAGTCAAGGAGCGTGCCAGCCTCACTCTTCGACGAGGCGGCCTTCCCAGCGGGCGCAGTTCAGGAGGTCGCCAGACCAGTCGGGCTCCCAGCCGTCGAGCTCCTCCAGGCAGGCCTCATCGGACTGACCAGCGGCGCCTTCGATGGCCGTGAGCGTGGCCTCGCCGTCGATTCGCAGCTTCTCGTTGGGGCGCGCTTCGAGGGTCTCCCGGCGGGCGTTGAGGGTGCAGCTGAACTGGCCGTCGGTCTCGTTGGGGGTGGACCACGTGAGCAAGGCCTTGTACTTCTGGCCTTCCGGCCCGTACACGTAGCCATCGACGCTGAAGTCGTCGCAGTCGTCGACGGCGCGGCAGCGATGCACCTCCACGGTGCCTTCCCCCAGCGACACCACACGCTGGTAGGGGATGGGAAGCGCCACATCTTCCAGCGTGCCGCAGGCCGTGGACTCACTCTGCGCAGTGGTCTCGTACAGGCCCACCACCGGAACGCCATCCGCCCCGTCGGTGTCGGTGTCATCCGTAGGATCCGCAGCTTGGCTGCATGCGGCGCTCATCCCAAGAACCATCCACCAGCGCATCTCGGCCTCCTCAGGGTGCGGGAAGGATCTTGTCGACGATGCCGTAGGCCAGAGCCTCCTCGGCGTCCATCCAGTAGTCGCGATCGCAGTCGGCGGCGATCTTCTCGTAGGTGTGGCCGGTGTTGGCGGCGAGCAGCTCGAGCAGGATGCGCTTGGTCTTCAGCATGTGGCGGGTGCGGATCTCGATGTCGGTGGCCTGGCCTTGGGCACCGCCGAGGGGCTGGTGGATCATGACCTCGGCGTGGGGCAGCACAGCGCGCTCGCCCTTCGTGCAGCCCGAGAGGATCACGGCCCCCATGCTCGCGGCCATGCCCGTGACCACGCCGTGCACGGGGCACGAGAGCCGACGGATCGTGTCGTAGAGCGCCATGCCATCGACGACGCTGCCGCCTGGGCTGTTGATGTGCAGGGTGATGGGCGCGATCGGATCGGCCTTCTCCAGCCACAGCAGCTGCTTGATGGCCGTCATCGCGGTGTCGCTGTCGACCGCGCTGCTGAAGAAGACGAGGCGGTGCTGAAGCAGGAGGCTGTCGAGGTCGAAGGCGCGGGCGTCCTTCGCGTCGGGGAGGAGCACCTGGGTCTGGGCGATCATGGGGTTGGCCTCGGGGCGTGGAGAGGCCCAAGCTAACCACATCGACGGAAGGCTGTAGTCCCCTCGGTCAACGCGACAGCTCGCGACCGAAACGCCACGCGCCCAGAGCGAGGAGACCCAGCTCGGCTAAGAGTCCAACGCCCGCGAGAGCCAGCTGCGGCCAAGCCCCCATGGGGAGCAGGCCCACGAGCAGGGGGGAGAGCACGAACGTGGCGAAGAACACCACCCCCCACGCAGCCTGCTGCGCAGTGCGCACGTCACGGGCGGCGGCCGACACCAGCACGCAGATCGTGGCCGTGAAGGTGGACCAGATCGGGGCGGCGATGAAGAACGTGACACCCCACCCCGCCGAGGGGGGAAGGTACGCGGCGGACTCCGCTGCGCTTGGGTGCGTGGTGGCCAGGTGGGAAGCGAGCCCGCCGACGATCACGTACACGAGCATGGGCACCGAGAGGCTGCCGATCACTTTGCCCGCGAGCAGCTCGAAGCGGCGCACGGGAGCGAGCAGCAAGAAGGGCAGGGTGCCGGTGACGCGATCGTGGATGCCTGCGTGTCCCGCCATCACCGCGGTCATGCTCATGAGCTGGTTGAACACCAGGGCCTGAAGCATGAACACGGCGCCCTTGGCCAGCGTCGCGGCCTGAAGGTCGGCGCCAAACCCGAGCACGTCGGTCCAGTAAGCGAGCGCGCGCTGGTTGCCTTCGCTGGCACCCAGCCAGTCGGTGAGACTTAGGCAGCCCAGCGCGCCGGCCGCGATCACCCCCAGCACGAGCATCAGGTTGGCGACCAGCCACCGCTGCCGGAAGCCCTCCACGAACTCCCGCTCGGCCACCAAGAAGATCCGCCTCATGCTGGACCCCCGAGTGACGCGGCCCACGCCTCCGCCAGCTTCGTGAGAGGCGGAGCCTTCCGCTCGCCTTCGAGGGAGCGGGTCCACACCAGCCGACCGGCGATCAGGCAGGCGCGATCGCACAGGGCTTCCGCCGCGGCGAGGTCGTGGGTGACCCACGCGACCGCATGTCCGCGGTCGGCCAGCTCGCGAATCGTGACGTGGATCTGGTGGGCGGAGAGCGGATCGAGGTTGGCTGTGGGCTCGTCGAGCAACAGCAGCACCGGACTCATCAAGAGGGCGCGCGCGAGCGAGATCTTCTGCTGCATGCCGCTGGACCCCTGGCCCACGGGACGATCGAGGTGGGGCTCGATGCCCAGGCGCTCAGCGAAAGGCGCCACCCGTGCACGAACCTCGGCGGCCTTCAGCCCGTAGAGCCCGCCGAAGTACACGAGGTTCTCCCACCCCGAGAGGAGCGGGTAGAGACCAGGGCTCGCTGTGATCAGGCCCACGCTGCCTGTGGCGGCGACGGCCACCTTCCCGGCCGGCGTGCCTTGAATGGTGACGCTCCCCGCGGACGGCCGAACAAGGCCTGCAAGGGCGAGCAGCAGCGTGGTCTTCCCGCCGCCGTTGGGGCCGATCAGGGCGAGCACCTCCCCGGCTACGAGGTCGAGGTCGACAGCATCCAGCACCGAGCGTCCTGAGGCCGTGATGCACAGGCCTCGCGCCGACGCGACCACGGCGCTCACGGTGCCGCGGTCGCAGGCGCGCGCAGGGCGGCAGGAACTTCGCGCCCCCACCACCAGCCGGGCACGGGAAGTAGCGGGTCGGATGCTAGGTGGAAGCTGCCCACCACGTCAGCGAGCAGGTTCGCACCATCGAGCTGGGCGTAGGTCTCGGGCGGTGCGAGCAAGAAGGCCGCCACCACGCGCTGGTGGGCTTCGTCCACGAGCGCAGCCGACGCCACCTTCATCGTGTAGCCGAGCGCGTTCACCTCGCCGTGCAGCAGACGTCCGCGCTGGAGGGCGAAGCGCTCCTCAAACCCAGGCAGCGGCTCGCGCTTCGTCTCTTCCAGCTCACCCACAGGGAGCTGCTCGTTGACGGTCTTGACGAGCACGTTCAGCACGGCGTCGGGCGGGACCCAGCGGTAGGGCAACCAGTACAGCGTGAGGGTGGTGGTGATGTCGGCGGACATCGTGATGTTGTGCTGCTCCACGCTGGTGAGCAGCTTCCAGCCCTCGGGAACGGCCACCGTGACGACGGACTCCGTGGTGGGAACGAGCGTGGGCGGCGCCGCGTGGGCCCATCCGATCGTCAGCGCCAGCCAAAGCGTCCCGGCCCACAGCATCCGTCATCTCCCGCGCGCCAGAGGATAGCGTAGGCGGGGGATCGGGCCAACCACCGACCTGCTGAACGAGAACCGTGGCGCGTGGCGTGCGCCGGGAAGCGGTCGGCTACGGGCGCGGCTCGGCGCACAGGCGCTCGGTGGTGTCGTCCCACCCGGCGAGGTTGCTCAGCATGATCGACTGGATGCCTTCGTTCTCGAAGTCGACCAGGCCCGACCGCAGCTCGCGCCACACGCCATAGAGGTGCACGATCTCGTCGTCACCCCACGGGAGGTAGATCTCGAGCTGGTAGTCTTGTTCGAACTCCAGGCTGTTGCTGATCGCAGGGTAGGGCAGCCAGGTGCGAGAGATGAGGAAGTGGTCGGACGCCCAGTCCCCGGGCGCGTCGGCGGGAATCGGGAGCCGGCGCATCCCGCCGAGCAGGGTCTCCTCATACTCGCCATAGGCCAAGTTGCTGGCGGTGAGCGTGGCGGTCCAGTCGAGGCGGTCGACCTCGCGGCCCGTGTAGTCCGCAAACGGGGTGGTGTAGTTTCGCTCGTAGGAGACGTAGGCCTCGTAGAGGTCGTTCTGGTCGAGGTGGTAGAGCACCCGCTCCAGCTGGGCCTCGGAGCACGCGAAGCGGTTGAGCAGGTACACGGCCGCCGCGTCCTGCGGATTGGGGGGTGCCCAGGATCCGTCGTCGCCGGGCGGCGCGTAGCGTTCGACCACCGCCATGTGCTGGGTGGACAGCCGACGCTGGCTGCCGAACACGGCGTCGTTCGAGAGCGCCTCCTCGTCGACGAGCTCCATGGCGATGGCGGCCAGGTCGCCCAGGCGCTCGGGGCTTCCGTCGGCCCAGTCGAGCCAGAAGGCCTCGAGCACATCGGAGACGGAGTCCGGCACCTCCAGGTTGGTGTCCATGTCGTCTTCGGGCACGACCGGCTTGCAGGCCGTGCCCGCGAGCAGGGCGAGGATAGGGGCGGCGGGCAGGCGGGACATGGACGTTCCGGGGCGCGTGGGAGGTCCGGTGCGCGGTTGGGGACGGGGCGCGAGGGTGCGGGCGGGTGCAGTGCTTTCGCTCGCGCTGGTGGGCTTGGGCTGGCCCGGGTGCACCGACCGGCCCAGCTTCGCGGCACCGCCGGCGGACGACCCGCTCCCCATCGATCCGACGGCGGCGCGTGACGAAGCGGTGGCGGTGCTGGCTGGGTACTTGGCCATCGACACGACGAACCCTCCGGGGCGCGAAGCAGCAGGCATCGCCTATCTCGCCGACCGTCTGACAGCGGAAGGAATCCGGTCGGAGGTGTGGGACTTCCTGCCCGGCCGGCCCAACCTGATGGCGCGCCTGAAGGCCGCAAACCCCACCGAGCCGCCGCTCTGTTTGTTGTCCCACGTCGACGTCGTGAACGTGGAGCGCGAGGCGTGGGCGCAAGAGCCGTTTGGCGGTGTGGTGGACGCGGAAGGCTACCTGTGGGGCCGCGGCGCGCTGGACATGAAGGGCGTGGGCGTCACCCAGCTGCTGTCCATGGTGTGGCTCAAGCGCCTCGGCATGCCGCTTCGACGCGACGTGGTGTTGCTGGTGGTGGGCGACGAGGAGGTCGACAACCTCGGTGCCCAGGCCGTAGCGGAGCGCTGGGCCGACATCGGCTGCTCGCAGCTCCTCAACGAGGGCGGCATCGGGGTGCAGGGTGCCTTGGTGGATGGCGTCGACACGTTCGCGGTCTCGTACACCGAGAAGGGAAGCCTCTGGCTGAAGATGTGGGCCGAGGGCCCCCCCGGACACGGCTCCACGCCCCTGCCCGACAGCGCGCCGGTGCGGCTGATGCAGGCTCTCGATCGCATCCGCACCTGGGAGGATGAGCCGCAGTGGCGTCCCGAGATGCACATGTTGCTGCGCGCGATCGGCGAGAAGGCCGGAGGCGTCACGGGCCTCGTGCTGAAGTCGCCTGGGCTCACGCGCTCCCTTGCAGCCGGGAAGCTCCTCGGCCACCCCTTGGGCCGTGCGGCGCTCACCAACACGCTCAACGTCACCGGCTTTGGGGGTCACGACGCGCCCAACGTGGTGCCGAGCAAGGTGTTCGCTCAGCTCGACCTTCGGTTGCTTCCGGGCGAGCGGTCCGCTGAGGTGCTGGCGGAGCTCAAAGCGAAGGTCGCCGATGTGCCGGGCATCTCGTTGGAGGTGTTGCAGGACCTGCCGGCCGTGGAGTCGCCGCTGGACGACAGCCTCTACCAAGCCGTTGTGCGCCGGGTGCAGCTTGAGTTTCCCCAGGCGGCGGTGGGCCCCTACATCATGGCCGGCACCACCGACAGCCAGGTGCTCCGACCCCTGGGCGTGCACTGCTACGGCTTCGGGCCGTTCATGCTCCCTGTCGAGGAGCTTCGCGGCATGCACGGGCACAACGAGCGCATCCACCGCGACGTGCTCGGCAAGGGCCTGGAGCTGATGACGCGCCTGCTGGTGGACGTGGCGGTGGTGGAGGGCGGAAAGCCCACCACCGCTTGGCCCGTGGTGCCGTAGTCGGGCCTCAGTCGGGGTCGCAGGCACCGTCACAGGGGTGGGTGATCAGGCCCGTGGACAAGAAGGTGCCCACCTGCTCCTTGTAGGGGAGGAGCGTGCGTACGGCCCCGTGCACGCCGTTCTCGTCGGGCGGCACGTTGCCTTCGGGGTTGGACGGCACGCCCAGGTCGTAGATGACGAGCGCGTTCTCGACCCCGGGATCCGGTCGCTCGACGGACTCCAGGCCCCAAACGGGGATCGGCGACGGCGTGAGCAACGGTAGGCCCGCTTCCCGCGCCACCCAGTGGGTGACGAGGTTGGCCACCTGGCTGTCTTCCTTGGCCTCCACCGCGAGCACCTGCACGTCGGTGCCGCGGCCTTCAAAACGATCGTTCGTGAGGTGGGCGACGTAGTTGAGGGAGTCGACCGGATCGAGAACGTTCTGCACGAGGCCCATGACGAGCTGAAGCTCCCGCGGGTCCGGGAAGCGTGACTCGAACAGCGGGCCGAACTCCTGCCACTGCACCGCTCGCGTGAGCATGTGCGACCACCCGCCCCCGGGCACCACGAGGGCACCGCGCGTGATCACCGGCGACGTGGTCATCATCACGAGGCCCTGCGTTCCGCCGTTGCTCGCCCCAATGTAGGGCAGGAAGCCGCCGTCCAGCGGTGCGATCTCGCCTGCACCGAAGTCGACGCGCACCAGGTCGGGGAACACCTCCGTGGCGAGGCGATGGAGCACGGTGAAGTTCACGTGCGACTGCAGCTGCTGGTGCACGATGGTGTCGGCGTCGGCGAGGCCGCCCAGCACACCGGCGGTGACGAGCAGATCCTCCTCGGCGAAGCCATAGAACTTCGTGCTGAACGCGGGTCGCTGCCACAGCTCCAGCGAGGAGAACATGTTGCCGTAGGTGGGCTCATCCAGAGAGCTGAAGAACCCGTGACCCACCAGCACCCCCTCACGCGGACCCGAGACCGTGCTGGGGATGGTGATCAGGAACGGGATGTCGCGGACCTCTTGCACCACGGGCCGACCTTCGGCATCACGCACCATGCGACGGTTGGCGTCGAGGAACCACGGCGCCCCAAAGGTGCCGTAGATCAAGGCGCGATCGTAGTCGGGCTCGGGGTTGGGCTCGGGCTCGTAGCGTACGGCTTCGAGGGTGAAGCGGTCGAGCGGCGCTGCGGCGGCGATGTCTTGCATCTGGAGCGCCGACGTGACCACGTTCGCTTCCGAGCGGGTCGTGAAGGTCCAGGCCTGCGCCACCTCCAAGGCTGGGATCTCGAGGTCCTCCAGGGTGGCTCGCACGGTGTGGAAGGCACCTCGCCAGGCTTCCACGGCGGGATCGTCGCTCGGTGTGCGGTCGCGAAGGGCCGCGAACGCCTCGCTCGCCTCGACGGCGTCCCCCGCGCGGTTGCGGAGGCTGGTGCGGATCACCACGGTGTACTGGGTGGCGGGCTTCAGCACGACGTGGGGGCGCAAGATCAGGGCTTCCTGATCGGCGAGCTGCGCCCCGGCGTCGGGCTCGACGAGGAGCGGGATCAGCCGGCAGGTGCCGCTCTCCACGAGCAACACGGGGCTGCTCACCAGGGTGGTCGCCTCTTCGTCGCGCCAGTCGGGCAGGCTGGTGGGGTCGATGCCGCCTGGGAAGAAGGTGAGCACGGGCACCACCCGAGAGAAGCCATCGTCGGCCGTGAACATCTCGGGCGTCATGCCGTCCGGGAGGAGGTTCGCGGGCAGCTCGACCCGGCGACCGCTGGGCAGCGAGGCGTCGGCGACGAGGTACTGGTCGCTTGGCCACGGGAAGAGCGGGAGCTGCGGCACGATCGGGTTGGCCAGGGTGTGGGCCCCGACCACCGCAGAGCCACCTGTGCCTTCGGGTGCAGCGCACGGCGCGTGCGGACCCAAGACGT
Source organism: uncultured Enterobacteriaceae bacterium (assembly GCA_964396405.1). Classification (GTDB taxonomy): domain Bacteria; phylum Myxococcota_A; class UBA796; order UBA796; genus JACKEO01. The sequence goes on along the minus strand of CAYNFK010000001.1, from coordinate 95,191 downwards.
CGGGGTCCTCTCCGGTGGGCGTGGTGCACGCGGAAAGAGCGAGGGCAACGAGGACGGGGCGCATGTGGACTCCAGCCGCCGCAAGGTAGCCTCGCTGGATGGATGCCGTCATCGTTTCTGCACGATGCGTGACCCCGAAACGACGAACGGGAGCCGGCATGACCGACTCCCGTTCTATGCGCGAGGGGGGACTCGAACCCCCACAGTTCTCACCACCAGCACCTCAAGCTGGCGCGTCTACCAATTCCGCCACCCGCGCGTGGGGACGGGCGCTTATGCCCCGTTCTTGCGATGCGTGCAAGGGCCTGCTTAGTGCGGGCTCATGGCGTGTCGAGAAAGCGGCGTACGGCGCGCTCAAAGCGTCGCGGTGACTCCATGTTGGGTGCGTGCGCCGTGCCCGGAAGCACCTCCACACCGCAGGTGCCGGGGAGCGCAGCCGCGAGGCGGTACGCCAACGGCAGCGGGAACAGTGCGTCGTGCTCTCCCCACACGATCAGCGCAGGCTGCTCCACGACGCGGTCCGCCAGCGACGGGTCGCCCGCTTGCTCCAGAAGGGCGTCGATCAACCGAATCTTCTCCCGCCGTGTCTGGCTGAACATGTGGGCGAACACGTCGCGCGCGACGAAAGCGGGCACAGGGGGGGGCCAGTAGTAGGCGATCTGCAGCAGGCGACGCACGCCCGCTGAGGTGGCCGGCACGACGAGGCTCGCGAGGCTGTCGATGCCGACGGCGTCGCAGGCCTTGTGGTAGTCGACCAGCGAGTAGACGTGTCCGGGACTGTCGACCACGACGATGCGCCGAAACCGCTCTGGCCAGCGTGATGCGAGCTCCAGCAGCACGAAGCCGCCGTACGAGATGCCCACCACGTCGACCTGGTCGAGCGCCAGGTGGTCGAGCAGCTCGAGGATGACCTTGGCCTGGAAGGCTGGCGTGTAGTCGGCCACGTGGGTGTGGCTCTGGCCAAACCACTGCAGGTCGGGTGCGAGGATCAGCCGGTCGCGGGCGAGGGGCGCGTTGGGCGCCCAGCCGAACAGCGCGTCGCCCCCGAAGCCGTGGATCAGCAGCAGCGGCGTGTGACCCGGCGAACCGCCGAGCCAGTAGTGCACCTGTCCACTGTCGAGCGTGGCCGTGTGCTCGGCCACGGACACGCCTGCGAAGGTCCGCGCGAAGCGGGCCCGCTGTACGTTGTAGGCGCTGAAGCCCGACAGCACCGACGAGACCACGATGCTCGTGAGCGCCAGACGATCGGTGATCATGGACTGCGGGGGAGGGCGGGAGGGGAGGAGGGCAGCGCATAGGACCCTAGCACGTCGGGTGCGAGCGAGGAGCGCGCCCTGCGATCAGGGCGCGACAGGGCCCGCGGGCACGGCCAAGAACATCGATGGCTCCAGCGTAGCGAGGTCGCCGAGGCGAGCTGCGGGCGTTCGGACCACCTGCGGGTGGTCGTCGACGCGCAGGTACGCCTTGCCATCGACCTCGGCCCCCAGCACCATTCCGCCCTCCGAAGCCGCCTCGCCGATCCCCTGCGTCCACGTGACGCGCACGGCAGCGTCCGTGAGGCCGTGCTCGGGCAGCACCTCGGCCCCCACCACCTCCGACAGCCGCACTTTGGCAAAGGTTGCGAGCAGATCGCTGACCGCCTCAGCTTCCGCAGGGCCGGGGTTGGGGCCGTCCACCTGCCATCCAGCGTCGTCGCGCCGGAGCGTGAGGGTGCCCAGCGCGTTGCGCACCTCGAGCCGCGTCAGCGCCGCCGCATCGAGGTCGAGGATGTAGGAGGGCAGGTAGCTGCGGGCTTCGTCTTTGAGGCCGTAGGCGCTGATGCCCTTCACCTTGTAGACGGCGTCCTCCCCAGCCAAGCGCACGTGCATGGCCCGCCCTGCCGCAGGACCCACGAGCAGGGTGTGGGTCGTACCGTCCGCGGTGAACGTGATCTTGCGCTCAAAGCCAGCGTCGGTGACGCCGAGCCCTTCGTGCGCGGAGGCGTGGGTCGCCACGGGCGCGCGCAGGCTGAGGTCGGCGAGCGCGGACACGAGCTCAGCGACCTTGTCGGGGTCTGCGGGGAACTGGCTGGCGGACACCACCTCCCACACACCATCCACGGACGCCAGCTCCACCGGCACCTTCGCGTCGCCCTTTCCCAGCACGGTGATCGCCGTGATCGCGTTGCCCGACGCCACGAGGTCGATGGCGTCGATGGACGCGGGCGTGTGGGGCCACCAGGTGAGGGCCGCAAGACCCAGCTGCACCACCAGGGTGCCGAGCAACAAGTTCTGGGTCGACATCAGGCCTCCTTGGGAGGAAGGGGAAGGGCGACCATGGCGCGGCGACGCGCTGCAGGCACCAGCGCCACCGCCAGCAGGAGCGCACCGGCCAGCGCGAACTGCAGCAGCTCCAGCACGTTTCGGTCCTCCTCGGTGAGCGGTGTGAGGGTGCGGGAGAATGCGCCGGCGCCGCGAATCTGGAGCAGATCGGTGTCTTCCACCGACCAGTCGATGAGGTTCTGCAGCAGCTGCAGGTTGCCCCGGTGCACCTCACCGCCTGGACCCGACGCGAGCTGGACCAACAGGTCGCTGACCATCTCGGGAGCACCCACCACCGCCACCCGCGCGTCAGGCAGCGAGCGCTTCACGGTGCCGACCGTGGCGTCGCCGCCTGCCGGTGCGCTGCCCGCGAGGGTGGGGTTGGGCGCGTCGGCAAACGACGACGGCAGCGCGCCCGTGAGCGCAACAGCAAGCACCGACTCCGCGCGCGGCTCGGTCGGGGCGGGCGGGTCCAGCTCGGTGCCGGTGTAGGTCCAGGCCTCCGGCGTGGTGTGCGCGAGCACGGTGGACTCGACCCCACCGACGGGCTTCACCGTCAGCGCCGAGGCCCACGGGAAGGTGGCGTTCGAGAGGCCCGCCACACCTGGATGGCTACGGGCAAAGCCACTCTGCCGCACGTCGATGAAGAACGGGTAGGGCTGCAGCTCGATGCGCTGGAGCGTCATGCCGCCGGCCTGCACCTGCTTGGGGCGAGGGAAGGCCGCGTTCTGCTCGTCGAGCACAAAGCCACTCCCGACGCTGACGCCCCAGGCCGCGACGAGGTCGGCGAGGTCGGAGGGTGCTGCTTCTGCGCTGATGCCATTGCGCTCCAGCGCGATCTGCTGCGACGCCACGAAGGCCACCAGCCTGCCGCCGCGCATCACGTACTGGTCGATCGCGTAGCGCTGGCGTGCGTTGAGCGGCCCGGGCTTGGCCACCACGAGGACGTCGACGGTGTCGGGGATGACGGGGTCGTTGGGGTCGAGCTGGATCGGCTGGACGGTGTAGGTCTCGCCGAGGATCTGACCCAGCGCCTGGTAGTCGGGGCGCGGCGGCGGGGGCTGAAACTGGGGCGGGATCTGCGGGTTCGGGGGAGGCACCTCGGGGATGAGGGTGAGCAGGCCCACCGTGGTGAGCTGGCCGGGCGTCATGCGGCCCACAGCGGCCTCGATCGCGGTCTCCAGGTCGGCCTCTGCCACATCTCCCCGGGGCTGCAGCCGCTCCACCTTGTCGCCCATCGTGAGCACGAGCTCGAAGTAGAACGTGTCTTGTGCGAAAAGGTCGACGGCCAGTGGACGCAGGCCGTAGCGCTCCATCAGCTGGGCCGGGAGCGCAGGATCCGTGGTGGGGTCCACCTCGGTGTGCTCCAGCTTGCCGCCGCTCTTGGCTGCGGTCTCCTCGGCCACCTTGCGCACGGTGCCAAGCAGCCCCTGGTAGGTCGTCGGCAGCGTTCGCGGGCTGACGTAGAAGGTGAGGGTGGCGGGCTCGGGCAGCGACGAGAGCACGCTCGCCAGGGTCTGAAAGTCCTGGCTGACCCGCTTCACGGCGCGCGTGAGGTCGTACTCGAGGTTGCGCAAGCGCACGTCGAGGCCTGAGGCGTCCGCGTTGATCTCGACGAGCTGGTCGAAGGACAGGGTCTCGTACTCATCGCCGTAGCGGACCACGAGGTGGAAGAAGCTGTTGACGACGCTGACCTGGTGGGCATCGTCGACCTGGAAGGGCACCGAGCGAATGCCGTACTGCTCGGCGATCTCGGCCTCCACGGTGGCGTCGGCGTTGGGATCGGCAAACGTGACCACCACATTGCCGCGACCCGCCACCTCGTACTCGGCGAGGAGGTCGTGGATCTGCGGGACCAGCGGGGCCAGCTTGGGATGCGTGCGCTCGCTGAAGTAGCCCTCGATGTACAGGGGCTCCGAGAGGCCACCCAGCAGGTCGCGGGTGACCGGGCTGATGCTGTACTCGCCAAGCTCGGTGAGGTCGGCGCGCAGTGCCGTGACGGGTGCCAGCCACACGCAGAGCAGGGCGGCGTTGGCACCGGACAGCGCGGTGAGCGACCACAGCCGCACCACCCGCTCTCGACCGCCGATGCTGTCGGGGTCGGCGCGATCGCCCTCCAGGAACGCGGCGTTGAGCACGAGGAAGAAGGCCGTGAGGGCGCCGTAGTAGGCGAAGTCGCGCAGATCCAGCACGCCGCGCTCGATGCTGGCGAACCGGCTCGGCGTTCCGATGGCACGAAGCAGCTCGGCACCACGGGTGTCGAAGAGGTCGGCGACGGCGGGGGTGCCCACGACCCAAAGCGCACCGCCCACGACGAGCGTGACCATGAGGCTCACGACCTGGTTGTCGGTGCGAGCGCTCACGCACAGGCCGATGCTCACGTAGAGGGCACCGAGCAGCAGCGCTCCGACGTAGCCGCCGACCACGGGGCCCAGATCGAGGGGACCCAGCATGCCCACCATCATCGGGAGGGGGAGCGTGAGCGCCAGGGCCACGCCGACCAGACCGACCGACGCCAGGAACTTGCCGAGCACGAGCGCTGGCGTGCGCACCGGCAGGGTGAGCAGCAGCTCCAACGTGCCCAGCTTGCGCTCCTCAGCCCACGCGCGCATGGTCACGGCTGCGGTGAGGAACACCAGGAGCAGCGGGAGCCACTCGAACAGCGGTCGCACGTCCGCGATGTTGCGCGCGAAGAACCGCGAGCCCCAGAAGAACGTGACCAGCACGAAGATCTCGAACACGCCCAGGAAGAGCAGGGCGACCGGCGACTGGAACAGGGCCCGCAGCTCCTTGCGGGCGACGATGAAGACGTGGTTCATGCCGCACCTCCACGGGCGTGCTCGGCTTGCAGATCTTTGAACACCATCTCGAGGGTGCGCTGCTCAGGGCCCACAGCGTGGACGCGCCACTGTGCCTTGCTGGCAGCCTCGACAATGCCAGGCACCGGGGCGGCGGCGCCGCTCCACTCGAGGTGCCAGGCCACCGTGCCCCCGGCAGCAACCCCGCGCGTGACGGCCGTGATGCCCTCGACGCCGGCAAGCGCCGACGGGACGCCCTGCGCATCGTCTCCCAGCACCAACTGGATTCGCCTCGTGTCGAGCAGCTCCGACAGGCGCGCATCGGCCACCAGCCGTCCGCCGATCATCACCAGGACGCGGTCGCAGACCGCTTCCACCTCCTGCAAGATGTGGGTGGAGAGCAACACCGTGGTCTTCTTGCCGAGCTCCTTGACGAGGCGGCGAATGCTCTCGATCTGCATGGGATCGAGGCCGTTGGTGGGCTCGTCGAGGATCAAGACCGCAGGCTCATGAACGATCGCCTGTGCGATGCCCACCCGCTGGCGCAGGCCCTTCGACAACGTGTGGATCGGGGAGAGCAAGCGATCGGTGAGGCCCGTGGCCTGGGCGACATGGGCCACCCGGCGAGCGAGGTGCTCGACCGGCACCCCCCGAAGCTCGGCCATCGTGAGCAGGTACTCTTGCACCAGCATCTCGTCGTAGAGCGGGGCGTTCTCGGGCAGGTAGCCGATGGCGCGCTGCACCTGCTCGCGCTCGCGCTGCACATCGTGCCCGTTGATGGTGACGGTGCCCTCGGAGGCCTCCAGGAAGCCCGTGAGGATCTTCATCACCGTGGTCTTGCCGGCACCGTTGTGGCCCAGCAGACCCACGATCTCGCCCGGCGCGATGGTGGTGGAGAGGTGGTCGACGGCCACGGTGGACCCGTAGCGTCGGGTGAGGTTGTCGATCGTGATCATGCGTCCATCCAGTCCACGGGGCCGCCCGCACGAGGGGGCCGGATGCAGGTGCCCGAGGGTTAGACGCCGCAGCACGCGCGTCAAGGGGGCTCAGCGCGCGAACGGGGTCCCATACGAGAAGCGCACGTCGGCGCCGGTGCCCGTGGCTGCGAACGTGCCCAGGTTGGACCAGTCGTTCGCGCCCTGCTTTCGAAACAGCACCACCTTGCGGTTGAACGGGATCGCTACGTCGAGGCCGTAGCCCACGTCGAGGTTGATCGCTGGGCGCACGCAGGTCGTTGCGACCGGATCGACGGTGAGCTTCACCACCAGCTGCACGCCGGGTGAGGTGAACAGCTCATCGGACCCGGACCCCTTCGCCGTGCGCACCACATCGCAGATCCATGCGCCATCGGAGTCGAAGTGCCGCTCCACCTCGCAGCCGGTCCAGTTCCACGAGCCCACGCCGGACCCGCGACGAACCCGGGCGGTGCCGAGAAACACGCGGGAGTTGGCCCCCAAGAACGCGTCGGGTGGGAACAGCTCGAGGCCGCACGCGTAGGGCTGGCCGGAGTCGGGGGTGTCGGTCTCGTCGGTCTCGTCGGGCACGTCGGGCTTCGTGTCGACGATGGGGGGCGCGGTGTCGTTCGGATCGGGCGTGTTGAGCCCGTCGGGGTCGAGGATGTCAAACCCGCCGACCTCGACGCAGGCTGTTGCGAAGAGCGCGATGGACAGCGAGCGCATGATCGTCCCCGCGAGAACAGCTAGCATACACGCCCGGCGCGCGTCGTGCGCTGGACCCTGGAGACCGGATGCCGACCACCCGTGCCACCGTCGAGCTGACCATCCATCGCCCTGTGTCCGAGGTCTACTTGTGGCTCTCACACTATGCGTGGAACACGAAGTGGCAGGAGGGGGTGCTGGTCTCCGAACAGGTGTCTCCGGGCGAGCCCCACGTGGGCGCCAAGCTCCGCTACGTGCGCAAGGCGCTGGGGCGGGAGATCGAGACGACCGCGCAGATCGCCGAGCTGGTCCCGGATCGTAAGCTCCGGGTTCGGTCCGACAACAGCCTGTTCACCTACGCGGGCGGCTACGACCTCGCACCGGCGGGCACGGGCACCAAGCTGACCTACCAGGGAGAGATCACCACCCGCGCGATGCTTGGGCTGGTGGGCATGGCGGTGGCCAAGGTGTTTCAGCAGCAGATGGAGGGCGATCTCGGCCGGCTCAAGGCGCTGCTGGAGGCGGCCTGAACGCTGAGCGCTCCAGGCGCTTGCGCAGGTTCACCAGGTCGGGAGGGAGCGGGCTCTCCACACTGACGCGCGCACCCGTCGTCGGCTGGGTGAAGCTGACCTTCCACGCGTGCAGGGCCTGGCGCGCAAACCCTGCTGGGAGCTTGGAGAGCGCCGGAGGCAGGTAGATGCGCTCACCCACGAGCGGCACGCCGCGGAGCTGGAGGTGCACCCGGATCTGGTTGCGACGTCCGGTGTTGAGGTGCACGGCGAGCAGGCTGGTGTCGACGAAGCTCGCCACCGTCCTGTAGGTCGAAGACGCGAGCACGGCGGCACCGCCCGGTTGGGAGGCCACTTGGCGCATGCGGTCGCGGTCCCAGCGCATCCAGTCTGAGAACGTGCCTTCGGGCGGCAGCAGCCGACCTTGGATGATCGCGAGGTAGACACGCTCAGGCGTGTGGGTGGCGAACTGCTCGCGCAGGTGGGCGTGCGCCGTGGGGTTCCTCGCGAACACCACCAGCCCTGAGGTGTCACGGTCGATGCGGTGGCAGACGAAGGCGGTCTCGTTGCGGACACGAAGGCGCTCGTCGAGCCGCTTCTTCACGCTGTCGAGCTCGTCTTGGCCGGGGGCGGTGTCGGTGAGCATTCCCGGGGGCTTGTCGATCACAACGACATCACCGTCTTCGTAGCGCACCACGAGGCCGAGCTCGTTGAGGCGCTGCTCCGCGCGGGTGGCGCGGGCCGAGGAGCCCGGCTGGTTCCACACCACGGTGACCACCGCGCCTTGTGCGAGCGACTGTCCGTGGCCGTTGCTGGGCACAGGCGCGCCGTCGATCACCACCTTGCCGCTGTCGATGGCCTCGCGTGCGCGCCGCCGGGAGCCCACTGAGGCCCAGGTCGCGAGCCACTGGTCGAGCCGGGGGGCTCCTTGTTCACAGGTCTGCGACTCGCCGCCGTGCTTCACGCGTCTCTCCGGGGCGTCTGGGTAGCGCCTTGCGGCCCGCTCGTCGCGGATGGCGTTCGGTCGGCATAGGAGCGCGCCCTCGGAGGCGCCGTGCGGGAGCTGTGGTTGGTGCGGCACGGACAGACGCAGCCACTCCATGTGGACGGCTATGTCGACCTCACGCCGCTGGGGCTTCGGCAAGCGCAGCGCCTGGGTGCCGCGTTGCAGAGCGTGGTGCCGAGTCAGGTGTGGGTGGGGCCGCAGCCTCGGCATGCGCAGACCCTCGACGCGGCGCGGCAGCCCGCGTGGCCCGAGGCTCGTCTGGAGCCCGGACTTGATGAGCACGACGGCATTCGGGTGCTCCAGGCCGTGCTGACCGAGACGGTGGGTCCGCAGGCTGTGCGGGATCGTGCCGCCGCCCGCCTGGCACGAGGCGACGCCGGTGCCGTGATGGCCGGCTTCCGCGTCGTGATGGCGGCCTGGGCGGAGGGTGAGCTGGAGGTGCCCGGCACCGAGACCTGGGCGGCGTTTCGCGCCCGCGTGGTGCACACGCTGCCCAAGATGTCGGCCGGCGAGGGCGAGGGCCCCATCGTGGCCTTCACCTCGGGCGGCTTCATCGGAATGGCGGTGGCCGTGCTGCTCGGCGTCGAAGATGTGACGACCGTGATGGACCTCGCGTTTGCTGTCGAGAACACCAGCGTCACGGTGGTGAAGGTGGGACGCAGCCGCGCCTCGCTGTGGCGGTTCAACGGCGTGGGGCACCTGGGTGGCGACGTGCCCCCGACCTCGGTGTAGCCGGTGCCGATCGCGGTGCTTGGCCTCCTGCTTCCGCTGGGCTTGGGGCTGCTTGCGGGGCGAAGGGGCTGGTTTGCCGATCCCGCTGTGGCCCTCGATGCGCTGAACCGCTTCGCGCTCACTGTGGCGTTTCCCGCGCTGGTGGTGGTGGCGCTCGCGTCAGGGGAACTACCCACGGGGCCCGCGGCGTGGCTCGCGGTGCCTGTGTCCGTCGGGCTGTCGTTGCTGCCGCTTCCGCTGGTGCGGCGGCTGGGGGTTCAGGTGGGCACCGTGGGTCTCGTGTTGGTGTTCGGTAATGTGGCCTACCTGGGTCTCCCGGTGGTGGAGGCGGTGTTTGGCGCCGAGGTGATGGGCACCGCCTCCCTGTTCGTGGGCCTGCACATCGCGCTGTCGATGACCCTTGGGCCTTGGCTGCTCGCGTCGGGGACTCGGAACGAGGGTGGGAACGGTCTGACGCGCCTGCTGCGCCAGCCGCTGCTGTGGTCGCCCCTGGTGGGCTTGGCGCTTCGGGCGTTGGGACCAGCGGGCCAGTCGGTGGCCGCGGTGCTCGCGCCGCTCGGACGGGCTGCGGGTCCTGTCGCCCTGTTCGTGCTCGGGCTGTACCTCTTCGGAGAGCGCAGTCGGCTCGTTCGAGTGGACGTGGCGGCCTGGGTTCACGTCTTGGCGAAGGGCGTGTGGGCGCCGGCGGTGTCGCTCGGCGTGATGCTGGCGCTGCGGCAGTGGGCGGGCGCGTCCGACGAGCTGGTGCGCGTGGCCGTGGTGCTCGCCGCGATGCCGCCGGCCGTGACCACGTTCTCCATCACGCGTGAGCTGGGGGGCGATGAGGCCAGGGTGGCGCAAGCGATCGTGGTGGGCACGCTCCTGGCGGGCGTGACGGTTCCGCTCGCTCTGTGGGTCCTCGACGTGCTGATCGGCACCTAGCGGGGACGCTAGTGGTGGAAGCCCGGGAACGTCTCGCCGCAGCTGCAGCGCCACTCGAAGCGTTCGTTCCCGAGCATGCCGCCGAGCTTCACCCGAAAGATGTAGCGGTTGCACACCGGGCACCGAGCGTCCGCTTCGTCGAGCTCTGGGTGCGCCATGATGGGCTCCTTGTGCTCGAGGTCGTCCTTGGCCCAGCAGTTGCCCATCTCGTCGACTTCCATGGTCTCCCTCGCTCGGTCTGGCTCGGCTGGCCCTAACCCCGCGGCGTGGCCCCGCCCTGGCCGCGCGACGCCGACGCGCGGGTCGGATACGGCCGGCCGCCCTCGTCGCGTGAGACCGAGATGGACATCCAGACGCACCCCAAGATCCACCTAGGCCTGTGCGGCGTGCCCGTGGCGATGAGCAAAGGCCACGCTCGGGTCGAGCTGCTCACCACGCCCGAGATGGGCGTCGATGATCGGGGCTTGGTGCACGGCGGTTTTGTGTTTGGGCTGGTCGACCACGCTGCGATGCTGGCCGTCAACGACCCGCTGGTCGTGTTGGGGTCCGCCGAGACGCGCTTCCTGGCCCCGGTGAAGGTGGGCGACCTCGTGATCGCTACTGCCACGCGCCGCGAACAGGTGGGTCGTAAGCACCTCATCGACGTGGAAGCCCGTGTCGGAGATCAGGTCGTGCTCACCGGCACGCTCACCACCTTCGTGCTCAAAGAGCACGTGCTCGCAGGGAGAACGGCATGAACGGCGGAGACATCGTCGCGGGGGTCCTGCGCGCGCAGGGCGTCACCCACCTCTTCACGCTGGTCGGCGGACACATCTCGCCGATCCTCGTGTCGTCTCAGCGCTCGGGCATTCGGGTGGTGGACGTGCGCGACGAGGCATCGGCGGTGTTCGCGGCCGATGCTATGGCGCGCATGACGGGCATCCCCGGCGTGGCGGCGGTCACCGCGGGCCCCGGCCTCACCAACACGCTCACGGCGGTCGAGAACGCTAAGCTTGCGCAGACGCCGCTGATCGTGATCGGAGGTGCCACGGCCACCTTTCTGCGCGGTCGTGGTGCGCTGCAGGACATCGACCAGATGGCGCTGATGGGTCCGGCGGTGAAGGACTGCATCCAGGTGAAGCGGGTGCGTCACGTGGGCCCGGCGATGGAGCGAGCGTTCAAGATCGCCCAGGAGGGCGTGCCCGGCCCGGTGTTCGTGGAGCTTCCTGTCGACCTCCTGTACGACGAAGACGCCGTTCGCGACATGGTGAAGAAGGAGCTCGTGGGCGGCGAGAGCCTTCTAGGCAAGGCGCTGTCGGCCTTTGCGGCCCAGCACCTGTTTCGCGTGTTCTTCGACAAGGACGGCTTCGCGCCGGGTCCGCGGCTGCCCGCCGATCCGATGGACCCCAACCCCCTGCAGATCAAGGCCACGCTGGAGCTGCTGGCGCGTGCCGAGAGGCCCGTGCTCGTGTTGGGCGCCCAGGCGCTCGCGCGTCCGCGGGAGGCGCTCGCGCTGGCCGAGGCGGTGCGGAAGCTGGGCATCCCAGTGTTCCTCGGTGGATCGGCGCGCGGACTGATGGGTGCGTCCGATCCCATTCAGTTCCGCCACAAGCGGGGCTACGCACTCGCCAAGTGCGATCTGGTGATCGTGGCAGGTTTTCCCTTCGACTTCCGCATGGGCTACGGCTGGAAGATCGCCCCAGGTGCGAAGATCGTGCAGGTCAACCGCGAGCGCAGCGCGCTGCGCAAGAACCGCTTGCCTACCCTCGCCGTGCACGCGGACGGCGGCCGCTTTGTGCAGGAGCTCGCCCGCAGGTCACCGCCTGCGAAGTCCGAGAAGTGGGGCCCCTGGTTTGAGAAGCTGCGGACCAACGAGGCCAAGCGGGACGCCGAGATCGCGGCGATGGCCGAAGAGCCGAACGAGTTCGTCAATCCGCTGGATCTGTGCCGTCGCATCGAGGAGGTGATGGCCGACGACGCGATCCTCGTGGTGGACGGCGGCGACTTCGTGGCCACGGCGTCCTACATCGTGCGCCCCCGCAAGCCGCTGTCGTGGCTGGATCCGGGCGTGTTCGGTACCCTGGGCGTGGGAGGGGGCTTTGCCGTGGGCGCTGCATGCGCAGCTCCGGGTCGCGAGATCTGGATGTTCTATGGCGACGGCGCCAGCGGCTACAGCCTCGCCGAGATGGACTCCCTCGCGCGCCAGGGTCTGCCCGTCATTGCGGTGATCGGCAACGACGGCTGCTGGGCGCAGATCGCGCGCGACCAGGTGGTGCTCCTCGGCGCCGACACCGCCTGCAACCTCGTTCGCAGCGACTACCACACGGTGGCGAAGGGCTACGGCGCGAAGGGCCTGCTGCTCAAGCGCCCGCAGGACATTGGAAAGGTGCTCGCCGAAGCGAAGCGGCTGGCGTCCGAGGGTCATCCCGTGGTGATCAACGCGTGGATCGGCAAGACCGCCTTCCGCGAGGGATCGATCTCGATCTGAGGGGGCAGGTCGGGTTAGCCGGGGCCCCCCGGAGGACCCATGACCATCGACTCCCGCTTCCTCGACTGGAAAGAGGCCGAAGAGGCCGCAGAGGGCATCCTTCCGCTGATCGGCCGGCTCTACCGTGATCACGGCGTCGTGGTGCGCATGCACGGCGAGCGCTTGGTGCACGCCAGTCCCACTCAGATCATCCGAGCCCATCGGCGTGGACATGAGGTGGGCGGACACGATGTGCCGCTGGTCGACACCCGCGCCGCCCTTGAGGCCCTGATCGCGCTCGATGTGGGTGCCTCCGAGATCGATGTCGGCAAGCTCCTCGCCGAGGCGCCAGGCGCTGATGTCGCCACGCACATCGTCCAGCGTGCCGGACCGCTGGTCCGCACGGGGGCACCGGTTCCGGGCGGCCGCGACGTGGTGCTCTACGGTTTCGGGCGCATCGGGCGCATCCTCGCGCGCCTGCTGATCGCGCGCGCTGGGGGTGGAGAGAAGTACAACCTGCGGGCCTTTGTCGTGCGTGGACGCTCCGAGGGCGATCTCGAGCGACGGGCGAACCTCCTGCGCAACGACTCGGTCCACGGCGCGTTCGAAGGCACGGTGGTCACGTTGCCCGACGAGGACGCGCTGCTGATCAACGGCTCCAAGGTGCTGATGATCACCGCCGACAAGCCCGAGTCGATCGACTACACCGCCTATGGCATCCACAACGCGATCATCGTCGACAACACGGGGGCTTGGCGCGACCGCGCGGGACTGTCGCGCCACCTCACGTCGAAGGGCGCCGCGAAGGTGCTGCTCACCGCACCGGGTAAGGGCGACATCCCGAACATCGTGTACGGCGTGAACCACGCCACGCTGGATCCGGCCGAGACCATCGTGTCCGCAGCGAGCTGCACCACGAACGCCATCGTGCCCGCGCTGAAGGCGATCGAAGATCGTTACGGCATTGTGTCGGGCCACCTGGAGACGGTGCACGCCTACACGAACGACCAGAACCTCATCGACAACTACCACAAGAAGACCCGCCGAGGTCGTGGTGCTGCCATGAACATGGTGCTCACCGAGACCGGTGCCGCGAGCGCCGCCGTGAAGGCCCTGCCCGTGCTCAAGGGTAAGCTCACCGCCAACGCGATTCGGGTTCCCACGCCGAACGTGTCGATGGCGATCATGGCCCTCCAGGTGGGTCGCGAGGTCACCCGAGAGGAGGTCAACGCCTACCTCTACGAGATGGCCCACGGCTCGGAGCTCCAAGATCAGCTGGGCTGGACCGCGATGACCGACACGGTGTCGAGCGACATGGTGGGCGACACCCACGGCGGTGTCGTGGATGGAGAGGCCACCATCGCAGCAGGTCGCCAGGTCGTGCTGTATGTTTGGTACGACAACGAGTGGGGCTACTCTTGCCAGGCGATGCGGTTGCTCAACCAGATGTCGGGCCATGCCCGGCCCGTGCTTCCCTGATGCGCCTCGCTGTGGCCGCGGTGAGCACGCTCGCGGCGTGTGACGCCCGCGTCGACTTCGTGGTCGACGCCACCCAGGTGGCCGAAGGCCGTCCCGATGGCACACTCGTGGTAGATCTGGTGCGCCAAGGCTCGCTGCTGGAGCGCCGATCCTTGGTGCTCGCCGATAGCGTGGACTTCACCCTGCGAGATGCGATCGAGGTGCCATTCACGCACGGGATCGCGGCCTGGATGGATCTGGATGGCAATGAACGGTGCACCGGGGACGAAGACCTCGCTTGGGCGTTCGAGTACCTCCCTGGCTACAATGAGCCTCTGGAGTGGGTGGTGAGTCCCACGCGCTACGTCACCGCCGAAGCTTGCTCGTGGTTCGATGATCAAGGCTCGGTGATCCCCGATCCGCCGTCCGACACGGGGGACGACTCGTGAAGTCGTCGGACGCGCCGCCCGCAGGCTTGGGTGCGCTCCTCGCTGCGCGCGGCTTTACGGCGTCGAACCAGGCAGCGCCCGAGCCCGCGAGGTCGGCTCCGCCCGGTTGGTCGCTGGCCACGCCCGCGAAGGTGGTGGTCCGGGTGCAGCGAAAGGGACACGGTGGCAAGACCGTGACCGCGGTTGAGGGCCTCGCCGGTGCATCCGAAGGTGACCTCGACGACCTGTGCAAGCAGCTCAAGAAGGCGATGGGCAGCGGTGCCCGTGTGGAAGACGGTGCCGTGGTGGTTCAGGGCGACCTCCGCGAACGCTTGGTGCCGTGGCTCACTCAGCGTGGCGCGCGCAAGATCGTGGGCTGATCCGCAGCGCGCTTCGGAAGATCCGCGCAGTTGCACGTTCGTTTCCATTGCGCCGCACGTCCGCGTGTGCTTACATGCGCCCGCGTGGTGGAGGAAAGCGTGGGCCTTCGGATTCAGATCGTGGCAGCGGTGTTCGTGACGGGGTGCACCTCCCTGTCGGCGTTCACCAACCTCGACAAGGCCGCCGACGATCCCGACGGCACCGTAGACTCCGACACGCCGGACGAGACGGACGAAGTCGAAGACACCGAGGTTGTGTGGGACACGGCTGAGGACAGTGACGAGGGTTCGGGGGGCTCGTCAGGCGGCACCAACAGCTCCGGCGGCACCAACAGCTCGGGTGGTACCACCAGCTCCGGCGGCACGACCAGCTCCGGCGGTACGACGAGCTCTGGCGGCACCACGAGCTCTGGCGGCACGACGAGCTCTGGCGGCACGACGAGCTCTGGCGGCACGACCAGCTCTGGCGGCACGACCAGCTCCGGCGGCAGCAACAACAGCGGCGGCGGCATCGACACCGGTCTCGGCGGCACCACCAGCTCCGGTGGCAGCAACAACAGCGGCGGCGGGCTCGACACTGGACTGCCGCCCATTGGCGACACCGGACTCGGAACCAATAACGGCGGTGGCGGCCTCGACACCGGCGGGTTTGGCACCGGCTCCGGCGGCGACACGTTCTTCCTCGTGGGACCGATCAGCGACACTTCCTGGTGAGCATCTCGCGAGCTTGAAGCGCTTCTCGGGATGGGGACCTTGAATCAGGGCGTGCGCTAGGGTGAGGGCGCGCGCTTCACCAGGCGGAAGCCAAGCACTGGATACCTGTCGGCTGGTGCGGCTTGGCCATCGCGTGCCGTCACCTGCGTGAGCAGGTGGGAGCAGTCGTAGCCCCCGCTGCGCCCCACCTTCGTGGCTCCGTCGATCGGACCCGTGGGATCGACCTGCGCAGCCTCAGTGTAAGGGGCGTACCAGTCGTTCATCCACTCGAACACGTTGCCGCTCATGTCGTGGAGGCCGCAGGTGTTGGCGGGCTTCTGGGCGACCATGCGGGTTCGGTCTCCGCTGTTCGCGCGGTACCACGACACCAAGTTCTCGAAGTCGCTGCCTGCGTAGGCGGTGTTGGTGCCGCAGCGCGCCGCGTTCTCCCACTCGGCTTCCGTGGGGAGGCGGTAGCCCATGCAGGTGGTGGGAGACACGGCCTCGACGCACCCGATCCACAGGTCGCGGCCGGTGCAGGTGTAGCAGCTCTCCAGTCCCTCAGCGGTGGACAGCGCATTGGCGAAGGCCACGGCCTCATGCCAGCTCACGGTCTCGACCGGACAGCGTGGGCCACAGGCAGGAAACGCGGTGGGGTTGTAGCCCATGACGGCGAGAAAGTGCGACTGCGTGACCTCCGTGGTCATCATCATGACGTCGTACGAGACCGTGACGGTGTGAGCCGGCACCTCCTTGGGTTCGCAGGTGGTGACGTCGGGGATGCAGCCCATCTCGAAGGTGGATGCGGGGATGCGCTGCATCGTGAACCCCGGCGTGCCGTCACAGTCGGGATCGGAGTCTGCGGTGGGGGATGTGGCGAGCAGGTCGTTGCAGTCGTAGCGCGTGGCCACCCCGTCGCAGTCGGCATCGTCTGAGGTGAGCGCTGCAGCCGGGTTCTCGTCGTCGCAGTCCTCGGCCGTGATCGTGCCGTCGCAGTCGGCGTCAGAGGATCGCACGGTGGAGAGCGCGTCGTCGTCGTCGCAGTCGAGCGGGGCAGGGGTGCCGTCGTCGTCGACGTCATCGTCGGGCGTGTCGACCGCCTCGGTGTCGGACTCGGTGTCTGGGTCGGTGTCGTCGGTGGAGGCCACGTCGTCGGTGTCGAGATCGGACGGGGGGGACTGGACGGCGCACGCGAGGGCGCACGAGGCGAGCAGCACGCTCCAGGCCGCGGGGGACCTCATGCCGCCCCTCGAACAAACGCCGCGATGTTGAGGGCTGCGTCCCTCACGGGCGCGTAGACGGCGCTGGTGGGCACGTCGGAGACGGCCTTCTCCCAGATGTCCGGGAACGCGGGGTTACGAAGCGCGCGTCCCAACGGGGCCGTGAGCTTGTCGAACGCGTTGGGGCGCTCAGTGTGGAGCGCCTCGAGCGCGGCACGCAGAGGTTCGCGCACCCGATCCGGGAGACGGGTCGCTACCAGAGCGGCCGTGAGCGCCTCGTACTCGTGTTCTCGACCGAACGACATGCCCACGCTCCGCACGGTCATCTTACCATGGCCAGCGGTGCAGGCGGCACCTCCTTCCCCCCCTCTCATGGGCTCAGGGTGCGCACCAGCCGCAGTCCCACAAGGCTAGATGTGGCCGCAGGATCGCCCCAGAATCGCTGGGTCACCTGTGTGAGCACGGGAGAGCAGCCCACGGAACCGCCCCGTCCCACCCGCCGGGAACCTTCGGGTGGGCCCTCGGGGTCCACTTCCGCCTCGCTGGGGTACGGCGCAAACCAGTCACCCGTCATCTCGTAGACATTGCCGCTCAGATCGAACAGTCCGCAAGCGTTCGGCCGCAGGCTGGCGACGGGCTGGGTCGCTCCGCCCGAGTTGTCTAGGTACCAAGCAACACGGTCGGGATCGGACCCGCCAGCGTGGGGATGGAAGGTGTTGCAGCGCGCGGAGAACTCCCACTCGGCCTCGGTGGGCAGACGGTAGCCGTCGCAGCGGGTGACGTCCGAAATAGGCGTGCAGCCCACCCAGGGGGCACGACCTTCGCATCGGTAGCAGGGTGTACGGCCCTCCAGGTGGGAGACCGCGTTGGCGAACGCGGCGGCCTCGTGCCAGCTCATCGACTCGGCCGGACAGGCGCCACCGCACGCGACGTTGTGCGACGGGTTGTAGCCCATCACCGCCGCGAAGACGGCCTGGGTGACCTCCGTGCGGCCCATCCAGAAGTCGCGGGTGAGCGTGACATCGTGAGCCGGCAGCTCGCCTTCGTCGCAGACGGTGACGCCCGGGATGCACCCCATTCGAAAGGATCCCGCGGGGATCGTCTCGCCTGCGATCCCGTCCTCGCCGTCACAGTCCATGTCGGTCGCGACGACAGGTGACTCGGGGTCGGCGTCGTCACAGTCCCACCGGGTGGTCACCCCGTCGCAGTCCGCGTCGTCGGCGCGCGCTGTCGCATGGACATCTAGGTCGTCGCAGTCCGCATCGGCGACGAGGCCATCGCCGTCTGCGTCGTCGGCGGAGACGTAGGTGGAGGGCCCGTCGACGTCGAAGTCGACTTCAACATCCGGGACTCCGGGCGCAACGCGACACCCGCCTACGCCTCCCAAGACGGTGAGGAGGCTGCAGCTCCGCAGCCAGACCCCACGAGGCGGGACGGGATGGGGTGGGATGGGGGCCTCCAGCTGCTGGTGGGCGCCCCCGAGTCTACCGCGGAGCGAGCCGGATCGCGCCGTCGAGGCGAATCGTCTCGCCGTTGAGGTAAGGCGACTGCACGATGGTCCATGCCAGAGCGGCGTACTCCGCCGGGTCGCCCAGTCGGGAGGGTTGCGGCACCGTGGCGGCGAGCGCGGCGCGGATGTCGTCGCGCAGGCCGGCCATCATCGGCGTGTCGAACAGGCCCGGCGCAATCGTGAGACAGCGGATGCCGAGGTTCGCGAGGTCGCGAGCAATCGGGAGCGTCATCGCGTGCACCCCCCCCTTGGACGCGCTGTACGCGACCTGCCCGATCTGTCCCTCAAAGGCGGCGACCGAGGCCGTGCCAATGAGAACGCCGCGCTGACCTTGAGCGTCGGGGGCGTTCGATGCCATCGCGGCGGCCGCGAGACGGTGCAGGTTGAAGGTGCCGATGAGGTTGACCTCGACCACCTTGCGGAACACAGCGAGATCGTGCGCCTTGCCATCACGACCGACCACGCGTGCGGCATCCGGGACGCCGGCGCAGGCCACGCTCGCGCGCAGCTCGCCGAGGCCCTTGGCCACTTCGACCGCGGCACCCACATCGTCTTCGGAGGTGACGCTGCCGCGCACGAAGCGCGCCCCGGGCCCGAGCGCGGCGAATGCCTCCTGACCACGTTCAGCATTCAGGTCGATGCCCACGACAGCCCAGCCCTCTGCGGCGAATCGTGTGGCGGTGGCGAGGCCGAGTCCGGACGCGGCGCCCGAGACGATTGCAACAGCTGGCATGAGTCCTCCTGCGGGTGGGCGTATGACGTGGCGGCGCGCGGCTGTCGACCTCGGAAAAGCTGCAACATTTTGCCGACGATCCGTGGACTGCGCCCGACCCAACCGGCTAGGGTAGGGTAACGACGGAGGTGCGTTTGGCGCGCCGTGACCACGAAGCGACCTCGTCGCCCGAGACGGCCGTCGCACTGCCTTCCCGGTTGGTGTTCTCCCTGTTGCAGGCCGCCGCGCGACTGGCAGCACGCGTCGAGATGCCGCTGGGTCAGCTCACCGATCTGCTGCGCACCGCGTATTTCTTGGAGTATCGCCGGCGCCACCCGCGTGATCTCGGCACGGTGGCCGAGAAGTTGGGTGTGTCGATTCGCACGGCGGGCACACTGAACCGGGAGCTCAAGGGTCCGTTCTACACGCCAGAGACCGCCGTCGAGCCCGTGCGACGTGTCACCACGGCGCTGTTGGGTCGCCCCTCCACCGTGCAGACGCTGATGGAAGAGACGGGGCTGGACGCTCCCGATGTGCGCCGCGCGCTCGCGCAGCTCCAAGAGGTCGGGTGGGTGGAGGTGTCGGCGGAGGTGTTCACGCTCTCCAGCACCCTGCGCAACCACGTGCAAGACGACCTCCAGCGCCGCGTCGACGGCGTGAACCACCAGCTCTCGATCATCGCCGACAGTGTCTGGTCGAGGTTCGTGCGCAGCAACAGCGCAACGGCCACGGGGCGCTCGTGGAGCTTCGTGGGAACGCCAGAGCGAGTGCAAGAGGCGATGGACCGCATGGTGCACACCCTTCGTAATGAGGCCATCGCCTTGGAAGACGAGGCGCTGGCGCATGGGGGGCAGGATCGCTTCGCGGTCACCTTGGCGGTCACGCCCATCGAGGAGGACCGATGATCACGTTGGGCTGGGTCTGGGCGGCCCTTTGGCTGGGTGCCTGCACGCCGGATGAGACCGGCTACGGCGACCCCGACGACACGGCGAACGACGCCGAGGTCGACGATGGCTCAGCCGCGGGCAGCGACGCCCCGAGCTTCGACCCTGAAGATCTTGAGGGGCGCGTGTTCTACACCGCGCTTCGCGAGCTGGCCGCTGACGAGCGCCTTCCGGTCACGCTGCTCGCTGTGCCGGGCACCTTTCCAGGCATTGATCGGGTCACGGTCCGGGTCATCGGCGGCGATCAGGCAGGCGTCGACACGGTGGAGGGAGGTTTTGTCGTGACGGTTCAGGCCGCCCTTGGCGACGTGGCCCAGCTCCTCAACGGCGACGTGTCCCTCGGCACCCTCAACCTCAGCTACGACCTCTCGGCGGTGGAAGCGCCTGGCGCCGCCGATCAAGACCTCGCTGAGGACGACATGGCGGGCGCGCTCGCCCCTGCGGGGGATGGCGTGCAGGTGGGCGACGGGCAGGTGAACGGCGTAGCTGCGCCCTACTTGGCGTACAACAGCACGTCTGGCGCAGTGCGTCTCGTGGACGCGGGCGACCTCGACGTCGTGCTTCCGGCGGTCGCGGGCGACGTGATCTGTGTGGCCCAGCTCGACGCAAGCGATCGTCCCGGACCCGCGGTCTGCGCGGTCTTCTGACGCGAGCCTCCCGTCAGGGAACCGGCAGGTGCACATCGTCGTTGACGGTGACCCGCCACACCTTCCACTGGCCCCGAAGGTTCCACGTGGCCGATGATCCCATCGCCAGCAGCACGCCGCTCGACGCGGTGGGGTTGGCAGGTAGGTCGCGGAAGCCGGAAGCAAAGTTGCGAATGCACGCGTCCGGGTAGGTTCCGAGCAGCCCGCCCAGCGTGCGGGGCTCGCCAGCGGGGTCGCCAGCATCGTAGAGCAGCTTGTCGACGTTGAACGGGTCGGCGGGATCCAGCAGCCCGCTCACGGCCGACCAGATCTGCGCCGTGGGGTCGGCTGTGCGCCGCTCGACGTTGCCGGTGACGGGCACCGGTGTGGGCCAGTCGTCGCCGCCCACCGTGAGCAGCACGAACTCCGCCCCGTCACACGCCAGATCGACCTGCAGGAACAGCTCCAGGGGGAAGCTGCCCGTCATCTTCTCGGCGTCGAAGGTCACCGAGCTGAGCGCGTCCAGGCGGAGGCGGTTGTAGTTGTGGAAGCCGACGATCGCGCGGTTACCGCGCCCGTTGCCGTTGAAGCCACCAAGGGTGGGGGTGTTGGTGGACACCCGAACGTCGAGCACAATCGGAGCGGCCGACACAGCGCCGCTCGTGGCGGTGGCGTTGTTGACCGAGAGGTCGCAGGCGTCGGCAAAGCCGATGGTGGGAACCAGGTTGCAGGTGATCTGCTGGCGCGGCGGATCGGTGTCGTCGGTCTCGACGGCCACGTCCGTGTCGGTGTCCGTGTCGGAGTCCACGGGGGTGGCGCTGTCCCCGGTGTCCTCGCCGGAGTCGACCACGATCACGTCGGTCTCGTCCGTCTCGTCGGTGGTGGTGGCCGGGGTGGAACACGCGCCGGCGACGAGCGCAGCGATCAGCGAAAATCGGGCCAAGGTGAGCTCCAGCCAAGCGGTTGGGGGGCTGTCGACGGTGCGCGACACGATAGTCAGGCCCTGTGCCTACCACGCCCTCCTCAGATCCGCGCGCCATCGTGCATGCCGAGCCCATCGGCGTGGTGCGATCGCCGTACCTGGAGCGCTTTGGCACGCCCCGCCAGGGCACGGTGACCGTGGGGGTCTTGGGTGACGGGCCGCAGGAAGCACGCATCGAGCTGTTCCCCGATCGCGTGCCGGCTGAAGCGCTTCGCGACCTCGAAGGCTTTGGCTACGTGTGGATCATTGCGTGGCTCGACCGCAACCAGGGCTGGCGACCCACGGTGATCCCGAACCGGGGCCCCCGCGTGCGGCGCGGGCTCTTTGCCACAAGGTCGCCCCATCGCCCCAACGCCATCGGGCTCACGGCGTCTCAGGTGGTGCGGGTGGAAGGCCACACGCTGGTCGTGCGAGGGGTGGACCTTCTCGATGGCACACCGGTGCTCGACCTCAAGCCCTATGTTCCTTACGCGGACGCGTTCCCGTCGGCGGCTGCAGGGTGGCTCGATGAGCTGGGCGAGCCCGGCAACAGCCCCGACCGGCCCACGGTGCCGCCCGGGAAGCGCAAGCGGGCCCCCGCGCCGTAGATCCTGTCCGGTTGAGGGCGGGTCGAGGGCGGTCGGAGCAGCGTCCCGCCCGAGGCTACGGCTTTCGCTTCGGGCCGCGTCCGCCCTTCTCCTCGGCCGCTGGCACGTCGCGCGAGGGGTTGCCCATCGCGGGACCACCTTCGCTGCCTGTCCACAGCCACATCGAGCCCAAGAACAACGCCGACACGAGCAGGCCAGCCACCACCACCAGCCGGAGCGGGAGCGCCGGGCCCTCGTCGGGGCGTTCGCCGCCCTCGGCGGACACGCTCGGTAGGGCGGCAGGGACCGGTGCGGAGCGCTGCGGTTCAGCGGCGTGCGTGACCAACGCGGGTGCGGGCAGGACGGGGGAGGGGGCGCGGAGCGACTGGGGTCCCAGCGCCACGACGGCTTGCGCGATCTCCGTGACGCGCGGACCGGACAGCACCCGATCGAGCGGCAGCACGATGCCGTAGTGGGCGTCGAGCTGGGCCTTGAGATCCACGGCCATCACAGAGTCGAAGCCCTGCCACGCGAGCGGGCGGTCGACGTCGATCTCGCCTGGACGAAAGCCGAGGAGGACCTCGACCAGCCCGGCGATCACGGGCACCTGGCTGGACGGAGTCAGGGGCGTTGGTTGCGCAGCTGGGACGCTGGGTGCAGCTGCCCGAACCTCTGTGAAGGCCGGGGGCGCAAGGACCGTCGAGCTCTGCGTGCTCACCGGGGCGGCGAATGACCCCGCGCGCTTGGGCCTCAGGGCCAGCACGTCGTCCACCAGCTCGGCGAGCCGGGGCCCTGGCAGCACCCGATCGAGTGGCAGGTGCACGCCAGTCTCACGCTCGATGCGCTTGTGCAGATCCACGGCCATCACCGAGTCGAAGCCCTGCCAAGCGAGCGGCCGCTGTGGATCGATCTCCCCGGGTCGGAAGCCGAGGAGTTCCTCAGTCCACCGCACCAAGTCGGCGAGCTGCGCGTCGCGGCCGATGGTGGCGGCGGGGGGCGGCACGGCGCGCTCGGGGAGCACAGCGTGCACGGTCCGTGACGGTGCAGGCGACGCCGCCGCGGGGCGCAGCCCGCGGGTGAGGCGTCGCATCAGCGGCGCGTGCACGAACGCGGGGTCGTTGGCCGCGAGGGTAGCCAAGCGGATGTCCATGAACAGGACCCGGGCTGCGAGGTCGGCGCCGCTGTTGAGCATGGCTTCGACGCCCTCGGCGGTGCCCACCCCGCCCATGCCGCGGGATGCCATCAGGCTCGCGAGCTTCGCTGCCATGCCGATCTCACCCCAAGGGCCCCAGTGAATGGCCACAGCCGGGAGCCCCTCGGCGCGACGCACGTCGGCGAGCGCGTCCATGAACGCGTTGGCGGCGGCGTAGTTCACCTGCCCAGGGGCCCCGAGGATCGAGGTCACTGAGCTGAAGATCACGAACGCGTCGAGCGGCAGGCTGCGTGTGGCGAGGTGCAGGTTCCATGCACCCTCCACCTTGGCTGGGAACACGCGGAAGAATCGCTCACGATCCTGCGAGAGGATGGGACCGTCTGCGAGCACGCCTGCTGCATGAACGACGCCGCGGATCGGAGCGCGGGCCTCGGCCATGGCCACCACGCGCTGGATGGCCGCGAGGTCGGCCACATCGACAGCAGCCACCTCCACCTGAGTGCCCGCAGCACGCAACGTGTCGAGTGCGGCTTGGGCCTGGGGCGAAGGCGTGGACCGTCCGACCAGGACCAGGTGCGTCGCACCCGCAGCCGCGAGGCCTTGGGCGATAGCTAAGCCGAGCGCCCCGAGGCCGCCCGTGACGAGCCAGGTGGTGCCGGGGCGAGGCTCGATGCGCGTCCCCGACGGTGCATGACGCTCCAGTCGGAGTGCGAACGCCTGACCGCCGCGCAGCGCGAGCTGATCTTCCCCTGTAGGACGGGCGAGCATCCAGCCCAGCAGCGCCTCTTCGCCGCCGCCGTGCGGGTCCAGGTCCACCCGGACGTTCGGCAGCGCACGGTGCTCAAGCGCCAGCACGCGGGCCACGCCCCACGGACCGGCCTGACCGAGGCGCGGACGCTCTCCCGGCGTGACGACCTCGGCACCACGGGTGATCGTGAACAGCGCGGCACCCGGGATGCCCGCGCCGGCCAGGGCTGCCGAGATGAACAGCGACGCCAGCGAAGCCGGCACCTGCGATTCGGTCCAGCCGCGCGCTGTGGGAGGGGCCTCGTCGGGCGCGTCGAGCGACCAGGTGTGGACCCAGCCGCGCAGATCGGCGGCCAGCTCTGCGACCAAGGCTCTGAACCCGTCCGGCCGGTCCAGCGAGAGGCCGCGAACGCCGCCGGGGCCGACCCCATCGCGCTCTGAGGGAACGACCCGCACCACCCGGTGTCCTCCCGCTTCCAGTCCGCGCGCGAGCTGGTCGCCGAGGCCCGACCGGTCCACACCGACCACGTAGGTGCCCAGCGCTACGGTCTCCGGGGCAAGGTCGTCGACGGGCACCCAGCGCGGTCGGTAGAAGGAGGAACCGGTGGCCGCAGGGGGGGGCGTCGTAGTCGTCGCCAGGGCAGCGCCGGCTACGGGCGGGCCTGGGTCGTCGACCCAGTGCTCGCGGCGCTGGAAGGGGTAGGGCGGCAGTGGCTGCGGAGCCGAACGACGTGTGCTCCAGAAGCCGGTCCAGGCAGGCACCGCACCCGCGATGAAGGCACCGCCCACGGCCTGCAGGAGCGTGGCGTGCGCTTCGTCCTTGAGGTGGCTGGGCAGAAAAGGCGCCGCGAGATCGCGCACACATCGGCGTGCCATGCCCAACGCCGTGGCGTCGGGTCCGATCTCGATCACCACGCCAACTCCGGCGCGGGCGAGCTCCACGATGCCCTCACGGAACCGCACCGCACCACGAACGTGCTGGACCCAGTACTCGGCTGTGGCCATCGATGGGCCGGCCAGCTTCCCTTCCACGTTCGACACGATCGCCAGGGTGGGCGGGTGGAAGGTGACCGTGTTGGCGACCTCGCGGAAGGCTTCCAGCATCGGCTCCATCAGCGGGGAGTGGAAGGCGTGGCTCACCTTGAGCATCCGGCCGGCCACCCCCTTGGCGTCGAGTGCGGCGACGATCGCCGCGACGCCTTCAGCGCGCCCTGAGATCACCGTGGCGGTCGGCCCGTTGTCGGCTGCGACATCCACCCCATCCACGCCGACGATCGCGGCACGAACGGTGTCGACGTCGGCGAACAGCGCCGCCATGGCGCCCTCGCGCGGCAGCTCATCCATCAGTCGACCCCGTGCTGCCACGAGCTTCGCGGCGTCCGGCAGCGACAACACCCCGGCCACCGTGGCAGCCACCAGCTCGCCGATCGAGTGACCCACCATCAGGTCGGGTTCCACCCCGAAGGATCTCCACAGGCCGGCGAGCGCCCACTCGAACGCGAACAGGCCGGGCTGCGTCCAGCGCGTGTCGTCCAGGCTCACGGACGTGTCGATGCCCAGGATCACGTCGCGGATGGACCGTCCCAGGTGCGGCAAGAACGCAGCATCCACCTCGGCGAGCGCAGCTCGGAAAGCCGGCTCTGCAGCCTCGAGCTCTCGCCCCATGCCGACGTGCTGGGAGCCCTGACCCGTGAACAGCCAGGCTACCTTGGCCCGCTCGCGGGCTTCGCCGACGCGCACGAGCGGGGACGCCGATCCCGCTGCGAAAGACCTCAGCGCAGCGGCCGCTTCGCTCGAAGTGCGCGCCGTGACCACCAGCCGACTAGGGAGCGCGTCGCGTCCCACAGCCGCGGAACGCGCATACGCGTGCAGAGGTGCCCCTGCTTCGAGTCGCGCCGCGGTGGCCGCTGCGAGGGTCTTCAGGGGCACGTCGCCGTACGCCGAGAGCGGCAGCACAGCGAGCGGGCGGTCGGCAGCTTCCGGAGCGGGCGCGATCGTTGGAGGCGCCTGCTCCAGCACCACGGCAGCGTTGATGCCGCTGATGCCGAAGCTGTTGACGACAGCGCGCCGGGGACCCGGTGCGGCGGGCCACGGGAGCGTGCCGGCGGAAGGGTAGACGAAGGGCAGTTCGGGCGAGATCGCCGGGTTCAGCGTCTTGAGGTGGAGGTGTTTTGGGATCGTGGCTTCGCGCACCGACAGGATGGCCTTGATCAGTCCGCCGATGCCGGCCGAGACCTCCATGTGGCCGATGTTGGTCTTCACCGACCCCACATAGAGCGGACGTCCATGGCGCGAGTCCGCGAAGATGCTGGCCAGGGCGACGATCTCGCTGGGGTCGCCCACCGACGTACCCGTGCCGTGGGCCTCCACCACATCCACTGTGGACGCTTCGGTGTTGGCCACCTGGAGAGCGCGTCGAATCAGCCGCGCCTGAGCACCCGCATCCGACGCCATCAGGTTGTCGGACAGCCCGTTGTGGTTGACCGCAGATCCCGTGAGCACGGCGTGGATGCGGTCGCCGTCGGCCAGCGCATCGGCCAGTCGCTTGAGCACCACGATCCCGCAGCCCTCGGCGCGCACATAGCCGTTGGCCGAGGCATCAAACGCCTTGCAGCGGGCATCGGGAGACAGCACGCCGAAGTCGTTCATCACGAGGCTGTGCTCGGGACTCTCGATGATCGTGACGCCGCCTGCGGCTGCGACGTCACACGACCCGTCGTGCAAGCTGCGCAGCGCCTCGTGGACGGCCACCAGGGAGGTGGAGCAGGCTGTGTTGACGTTGACCGAGGGCCCTTCCAGCCCGAGGTTGGCTGAGATTCGGCCGGACGAGAACGAGCAGTCGTTGCCGGGTCCGCTGTACCGATCGGCCTTGCTGCCCGTGAGCTCCCCGCGGTTGTAGAACCGCATGAGGTACTCGCTCTGCGCGGTACCGAGGAACATGCCGACGGTCTGGTGCGGACGCACCTGCGAGGGGGACACGCCCGCGTCCTCGAAGGCCTCATACGTGACCTCGAGCGAGAGACGCTGCTTCGGATCCATCGTGCGTGCTTCACGCGGCGACATGCGGAAGAAGACGTGGTCAAAGTCGCGCACGCGGTCGAGCCAGCCGCCTTCAAGGGCGGGCTTGGGCAGGGGACGACCCTCGTTGTAGCGGGTGAGGGCTTCGAGGTTCCAGCGGTCGTCGGGGATGCGGTGCACGGCGTCGCCGCCCTCGACGAGCAGCTTCCAGAATGCGTCCACATCGGGGCTGGCGGGGAAGCGGCAGGCCATGCCGATCACGGCGATGGGCTCCTGGCGGGCGGTCATGCGCACTCCTCGCGGGCGTCGGGCGGCCTATCTTGCATGGTGGGCCGATGCGACCGCGGGTCGACGCGATACATGGGCGCGCAGGGTGAACGGATGCGTCGAGCGGTGTCGATCGGTGGTGTGCTGGGCATGCTGGCCTGCCAGCAAGATGTGCCCGACGTGGTGATCAAGCGCACCGCAACCGATCCAGGACCGTTCGCGGTGCAGACAGCGCTGGTGGACATCGATCTTGGCGTGCGAACCGCGGGGTTTCCCTCGCTGGTGAAGGCACGAGTGGTCGCCCCTGAGCAGGCCGAGGAGCCCCTTCCGGTGGTGATCTTTCACCATGGCTTCGCGGTCGAGGTCGAGAACTACTTCCGCACGGCCTCGCAGCTCGCGAGCTGGGGCTACATCGTGGTGATGCCGCAGTGGGATCTAGCGGCCGGCTCTCGCACCCACGCCGCCCTTGTCGACGATGCGGTCGCGGCCATGGACTGGCTCCAGGCCAACAACCTCGGCCTGCCGAGCATCACGGCCCAGACGGCTTCTTTTGGCATGGGGGGCCACGAGCGCGGCGGCAAGCAGGCCCTGCTCACAGCCGTGGCGGATCAGCGCGTGGCCGCAGTGTTCAACCTCGACCCTGTGGACGCCATCCCCTCAGGGCGAGACCCCGACCCGGCGGACTACCCCAGCGCGGCACCCGAGCTGGTCGGGCAGCTCACCATCCCGATGGGCCATGTGGGATCCGGTCGCGGCCCCGAGGGCCCGTCAGCCTGCGCACCCGCCCGCGAAGGCTACAGCGCGATCTTCTCGGCCTCGCCGGTTGGCACGCTGCAGTTCGTCTTGCCCACGGCCGGGCACAAGGACTTCACCGACCCGTGCGCGGATGGAACGGGGGGCGTGGAGTGCACGATCTGTCCTGCTGGCGACAACCCCGGCGACTCCCTACGGTTCGGCCGTGCTTCCCTGGTGGCCTTCTTTGGCCTTCACCTGCAGGCGGATGAGGGCTTCGCGCCGTGGCTGGAGGGCGACCAGCCCTTCGAGCTGGTGCCCGACGCGGTGCGCACGATCAAGTGAGGGCTCAGGCCGCTGCTCGCGCCGTGTAGTGCACAATCGCAGCGCGCAGCACCCGTGCGACCAAGTCGACCTCGTCGGGGGTGATCCCGAAGTGGGGGGTGAGCCGCACGGCGTTCGACCCGCCGTGGATCACGTTGAGGCCGTGGCGTCGGCACCACTGCTCCACACCGTCGTCGCCGAGCACGGGGCAGGTGGCGGGATCGAGCCACAGCGCCACCAGCAACCCCGTGCCCGTGACCTCGAGCGCAGCGGACGGGAAGGCTCGCACCAGCTCCTCGAACCGAGCGTTGAGGGCGCGGCCAGCGCTCACGATGTTCGCGCGCAGGGCCGGCGTGAGCTCCGCAAGGACCTGCACACCTACGGCCATTGCGCGCGGATGGGCGGTCATGGTGTTGCCGTACACGCCTCGCACGTAGGCCTGGGCGGCGGTGGGGCCAAGCCCGAGCACCGACATGGGATACTGCGCCGCGTTGAGCGCCTTGCTCCAGGTCTCCAGATCGGGCGGCTCGCAGCCTTCGAAGCCAGGGTAGTCGAGCACGCTGAGGACACCGTGCGCCCGCAGACCGGCTTGGATGGAGTCGACCAGCAGGAGCGTGCCCATCTGGCGGGTGAGCCGCCGTGCCTCGTCGTAGAACGCGCGCGTCATGCCGACGCCGGGGCGGCCTTCGCCCATGACCGGCTCCACCAACATCATCTCGAAGTAGACGCCGTCTCGCTCGGCGTTGGCGAACGTCTCCCGGAGGGCGACGACATCGTTCGCGGGCGTGGTGACGGTGAACGTGTCGTCGCGAAAGGTGCGGAGGTGCTTGAGGTAGCCGGAGTGGGAAGAGGGGCTTGCCTGCGCCGGGCGGTCGGTGCGCCCATGGAAGCCCCCCTCGATCGCGAGGAAGCGCACCGCCTTGCCGGCGTGGACTCCACCTGGATCGGTGGCCGTTCGTGCCACGATGTCGGAGATGCGGGCGGCGACGCTGACCGCCTCAGAGCCTGAGTTCATGCACAAGAACCGCACGAACGGGCAGGATCGTCCGGTGGTGTGGCCTACTTCGCGCTTGAGCGCGTCTGTGAATGCCCGATGGACGAGCGAAGGCGTCATCACGTTCGCACACACGGCCGGGGCCGCCATCGCGCTCAGCACGCCGGCAGGCGCGTGGCCGAACCCGAGCATGCCGTAGCCGCCGCTGTCGTACACGACCGCCCCGTGGGTGGTGACGACCCAAGCCCCATCGGCCGCGAGGGGGACGTAGGGCTGGATCGCGTCGGCGGCGTAGAAGTTGAGCAGATCGGCCTGCGCCCAAGCGATCAGCTCCGCCTCGGCACCGTGGAGCGTGGCGCCCAGCGTGGGCCGGAGAGCGAGGTGCGCAGCGTGGGCGGCGTCGATCGCGCGACCCAAGCACGGGTCGAGCGCAAGGAAGTGCGACACATCCTCCGTCGGCAGACCGTGGGTGAGGCGCGGCCCACCCCACGCACGAAGCTCGTCGAGCTTGAGGAGTGCAGTGGGGAGGGCCATGGCGCAGTCCTGGGAGGTGGGGTCCGTGCGGAATGTCGCCTTATCACCGCTCGGTCAGGGGATCCCCACGCCGAGCTCGTTCAGGAGGCGGGCGGCGCCGGGCTCGCCTTCCAAGGTCCACAACATGTACCGGAGATCGACGACCACGGTCCGGTTCACAGGGTCGAGGTAGTGCCAGTCGGACGCCACCGACTCCCAGACACCGTCGAAAGCAAGCCCGACCAGGCGGCCTTGTCCATCGAGCACGGCGGATCCAGAGTTCCCGCCTGTGATGTCGAGGTCGCACAAGAAGTCCACCGGCACGTCGCCGAGTGCCGGTGCCGCCCATCGGCTCGTAGGACCCGACGGCACCCGATCCAGCAGCGACTCGGGCACATCGAACGGTGCCGGGCCCGCCTTCGGCGGGATGCCGGACAGCTTGGTGAAGGGCTGGGCGACGAGGCCGTCCTGCGGCGCGTAGCCCTGCACGTGGCCGAACGTGAGGCGGAGGGTGCCGTTGGCGTCGTCGTACATCGGACGGCCCTCGGCCTCCAACAGGGAGCGCTTCGCCGACATCCACGCGGCACGAAGCCGCTGGTTGGCACCCGACCGCTCCTTGTCGGCTTCGCGCTCGGCCGTGAGCCACGGGTCGAGCGCGCGGGCAAGCTGCATCCACGGGTCGGTGGAGGCCCTCAGTGTGGCGAGCGGCTCGGCGTACACGGCGGCGCGGGCCTGAGCATCGGCCAAGGCCGGTGTGGTGTACAGCGCGTCCAGCACAGCGTCCCTGCCGCCGGCACCGGCCACCCAGGCATCCACCTCGGGGAGGTGCAGTTCGGCCGGTGCAGCCAGGTAACGATCCAGGGCCAGGGCGAACAGGTCGCGGTCCGCCGGCAGGTGCAGCGAGCGCTCCAGGCGCGCTGCGCCCTCCAGGCGGCGCTGCAGGTCGCGGTCTTGGTAGCCCGGCTCGCGCTTCACATCGGGCTTCACCCGCTCGCTGGCCCAGCGGAGCGCGTCATACGCCGTGCCCAGCAACGCAGCCGTGAACAAGTCGCCTACCAGGTCGCCTTGCGTGGCCCGCGCCTGGGCTTCCTGGATGGCCACCTGCAGCTCGTCATACGCGAGGCGTGCAGAGGACCACCGGGCCGCGTCGACGGTCATGCGCTGCACCAGGGCAGCTTCTTCGGCGGCCACCGTCTCCAGCACAGCGTGCAGCTTGACGCCTGCAAGCACGGCCTCGGACTTCTTCTTGCGGTTGGCGAGGCCCGAGATGCGTGGCCCGACCTTGCCCGCGGCCTCGGTGCTGGTCGCGGCGTGGCCTTCGAGCACGCGGATAGCGACCTCTGCGCGCTCAATGGTGCGGGGAAGCCGCTCGGCCGCCTCCCAGGCCAGCTCGGCGTGGAGCCTGTGGCGGGCTGTGCGACCCGGAAAGCCCGCGATCATCACGAAGTCGCCATCGCTGACTCCCGTGGGGGAGAGCTTCAGGTGGTGGGGGGGGCGGTACGGCACGTTCTCGGGCGCGAACGTGGCGGCCTCGCCCGAGGGGCTGACGTAGGCGCGCAGGAATGCGAAGTCTGCGCCGTGCCGCGGCCACATCCAGTTGTCGACATCACCGCCGAACTGTCCGACCGACATCGGGGGAGCGAACACCACCCGCACGTCTTCGATCTCGAAGGTCTGCACGAGGCGGTACGTGGAGCCGCCGAAGTAGCCGGTCACGAAGCAGCGCCGGTCGGCCTGCTTCTCGCAGGTGGCCACCAGCGCCTTGTCGTTGGCCTCCAGCTTGGCCTCTCGGTCGCGGTCGCTGGTGCGGGCGCTCACGCCCTTGTACATCGCGGACGTCACGTCCGTGACACGCTCGACGATGCGCAGCTTGGCACCGGGACCGGCCCATGCTTCGTCCGAGCGGCTCGGTGCGACGAACCCGTCTTGGTGGCGGTTGGTCTCCCTGGACGAGAGGTACTGGAGGTAGCCCTCCACGCAGTGGTGGTTGGTCGCCACCAGTCCGTCAGCCGACACGAAGGACGCGGAGCACCCGCCCAGGCTCACGATCGCGCCAAGGGGGTCGCCGAGGGGATCGGCGAGTGCCGCTGGGTCGAGCAGGAGCCCCTTGTTGACGAAGTCAGGCGCCACGGCGGGCACCTGTTCAGGGAGCCACATGCCTTCTGCAGCGATCGCCGCTGTCACCATCCACCACAAGGTCACAACCACCTCCGCAGCGGCGCGCTAACGTGTCGTGGCTGGCCGACGAAACGGGGTCAGGTCATTGTTTCTCTGAATGGAGGGCGTCCATGGTGCTGTGGTTGTCGCTGGGACTGGCGTCGGAACCTGCGTGGAGCACCCTTGACACGCCGGGGTGGGCCGAGATGGCCCAGCGTGACACCGACATGGGCCGCGTGCGCGTCGACCACCGCAAGATCGGGGAGGTGGACTGCCTGCAAGGCACTGTGGTCTCGCCGATATCGCCCGCCCGCCTGCTGGCCGTGGCCATCGACATTCCCGCCGCCAAGCGATGGAGCCACGTCGATTTGGTGTTCTCCGAGACGCTCCGCAAGGAGGAGAACAGCCTCGACTACGCCCAGATGCTCGACATCCCGAACTGGACCCTGGTGGCCGATCGGTTCTGGGTCCTGCGGGGCGACATCATCCCGCAGCCAGGCGAGGCGAAGGTGTTTCGCTGGCATCGCATCGACGGGGCCGCGAAGTACCCGAAGATCACGGAGCGGGCGCTCGCGTACCACAGCGGTGCGATCGAGCCGCCGATCAACTGGGGTGAGTGGTCCTTTCGGCCTGGGCCCGAAGGCACGGTCGTGCGGTACCGGGGTTGCTCCGACGTCGGCGGGAGCCTTCCTGCCAGCGTTCAGAAGTGGGTGGCGCAGCGCACCCTTCCCGACACGGTCGCCGACTTGCTTCGTGAAGCGGCCAAGCCCTAGGCAGCTGTCCGTGGCGCGCGGGCCCGTCGTCCAAGGTCCACAGGAGAGCCCATGCGCAACGTCGTGGCCGGGTTGATGGTGGGTCTGGGCGTAGCCGCTGGCGGCTATTTCGTGGGCAACGGCTTTGTGGAGGGCCGGGTCGCCGACCGTCATGTCACGGTGCGTGGACTCTCGGAGCGCGAGGTTCCTGCGGACCTCGCCATCTGGCCGGTCACGTTCGGGGTCGTCGCGGGTGATCTGCCCACGCTGCACACCCGGCTCGACACCTCGACCCAGGCGGTGAAGTCGTTCCTGGAGGCTCGTTTCCCGGGCGACGAGGTCCGAGTGGGCCAGCCGCGGGTGGAGGATCGCGGTCGCTACGACAACCCGTCGAACGGTGAGAATCGGTTCTCCGGCGACCTCACGGTTACGCTCCGCACCATCCAGCCGGGCAAGCTGCACGCGGCGATGCAAGAGACCGCGGCGCTGGTGGAGCAGGGCGTGGCGTTGCAGGCGTACGGCGACCAGGCCCAGTGGCTGTTCACCCAGCTCGACAGCATCAAGCCTGCAATGATCGGCGAGGCCACCCTCGATGCGCGCAAAGCGGCGGATCAGCTCGCGCGAGACGCCGGCGGCACGGTGGGCGGGATCCGCACGGCCACCCAGGGTTATTTCAGCATCGAAGATCGCGACCCGTTCAGCCCGGAGGTGAAGCGGGTTCGGGTGGTGACGACGGTGGAGTACCTGCTGGAGTAGTCGCGCCGCGGCAGTCGAAGAACGCCAGCTCGGCGCGCTGCGCGGGGTCCACGAACGGAGTGCACCCAACGGTGAGCCGCGCCATCGCTTCGCGCTCAGCTGCTGCTACGGCCTCCGTGCGACCCACAACCAACCCACGCCGCGCCATCGCCGCGCAGGGGAGACGCTGCTCGCAGGAGACGTAGTCGGTGAGCACGAACTGGCCCCCGGCAGGCGCTCCGGTGCGGACGTAGTGGTCGAGCTCTTCGATGCCAAGTCGGGCCCGCTCCCAGGCGATCAGGGCCCCGACGGACACGGCGTTCGCGACCACATGGGCCTCGCGGTCGTCCTTCAAGACCCGGACGACCTGCACCATGCCCTCGTGGCGCGCGAACGGTCGGCCTAGCTCGTCGCGGCTGGGGTTCCCCGGCACGATCATGAACGAGCACAGCACGAACACGCCGTCGCGTAGGCGCTCGTGCAGCCAGCTCACGGCCCACGCTACGCCTCCCCCCGCAGCCAGCGCGAGCAGCGGTGTCATCAGCCCGATGTAGTAGCCGCCGTTGGCGTGGGCGACGTAGTCCAGCATCGCGACCGCGATGGGCACGCCGACCAGCACGCCCAGCACCTGCCGCGCCCAGGGTTGAGCGCTTCGCGTGATCAGCCACAGTCCCCCGAGCAGGATGGGCGCGAGGGTCCACAGGGTGCGGCGTGTGGGGAGCTCTTGGAGCATCTCGGTGATCAGCAAGGTCCACTGAGGCACGCTGGCCCAGGCCTCGGTGGGCTGCGCGACCGCGACGTTGGCGTCGGTGGCTAGTTTCCCCACTCGGATGGCTTCTCGCAGAGGCAGCAGGCTGAGACCGAGGGCCGCGAACGCTGCCAACGCCGCCCAGCGCGCCGCCACCCGGGTGCGCGCCTCTGCAGCGAGCACCGCCACCAGCACGGCTGACGACACGATGGCTAGGTAGGAGGCAGCCCCTGCGACCAGCACCAAGGCCGCCGCGGAGAGTGCGGCGTCACCGGCATGGTTGAGCGCATCTCGGCCGTGCAGCCAGCCGACGGCGAGCAGCAGCGTGCATCCCGCCAGGTCCCAGTCGGAGAGGTCGTACACCCCGTGCCGTTTTCGCAGCTCAAGCACGAAGAGGGTGACCGCGAAGGCCGCCGCACGGTTGCCTGCCACGCGTGACGTGACGCCGAGCAGCAGCACGGTCTCAGCGAGCGCCCAGCATAGAGGCACGACGCGTGTGGCCATGGGCTCCACGCTCCACCGCGCAGGCACGTTGAGCAGGTACGACAAGAAGGGGTGGTTCCAGTCGGCGAACGCGTCGTAGCGGGCAAACCCAACGCGCAGCACGGGGGAGTCCGAGTCGAACGGCACGTTCATCAACGGTGTCAGCGCGGCCAGCGCCGCGATGACCGCGAGCAGTGCGTCCACCGCGTCGGAGCCTCCCGCGCTGCGGAGCGAGCGCAGCACGAGCACCAGCAGAACCACCACGACCAGGGCCTTCAACAGCGGCGGGTCGAAGGGCACGGTCCTCCTCGTGTGGGGGCGCTAGCGCGCGATCCCGCTACGGGCTTAACCCGGGTCGACGTGGGGAAGCGGGCGGTCGCCATCGGTCCACCGAAGGTCCAGGGTCCACGCCCCTTCGGCCTGCACCGGCGGACGCAGGGTGGTGGCGGGCCACGGCTGGTGGGACATGTCGGTCACGCGGGTTGCCCGACGCGCCGACGCCTCCACGGCGGTGAGGGGCGGCTCATCGAACCAACGACCCTCGGGGTGCCACGCGTGGTACGTCGCAGCCCCCAGGGAGCGCTGACCCCACGTGTCGATCACGTCGATGCGGAGCGGGTGGTGGATGCCGATGTGGGGGTGGAGGCAGTGGGGAGGCTGCCACGCCCGAAACCGAATGCCTGCCACCCTCACGTCGGGGTCTCGGGTTCGTCGCAGCGGCACGACGATGCCGTTGACGGCGACGGTGTGGCGGCCCTCGTCGAGGTTGCGCACCTCCACCTCGATGCGCTCCAGGGAACTGTCGACGAATCGGCTCGTGCCCGTGCCGGCGGGCTCCTCTCCGAGCACCGGCCACGGCTCCAGGGCGGGCCGGACCGTCAGCTCCACGCCGTCGGCGTCGATGCGTCCCAGCACGGGGAACCTGTAGGCCATGAACGGCTCAAACCAGGCAGGGTCCGCCGGAAGATCGTGCGACCGAATGAACGCAAGCACCGACTGCAGGTCCTCCCACAGTCCGTGCGGCAGCAAGAAGCGGTCGTGCAGGCGGTTTCCCCAACGCACGAGCGGGCTGGTGAACGGCCGCTGCACAAAGCACGCCACGAGGGACCGGAGCAGCAGCACGTAGGCTGTGGCCATCCGCTCGTTCGGCGGCATCTCGAAGGCGCGGAACTCCAAGATGCCCAGCCGCCCTGTGCTGCCGAACGGGCTGTAGAGCTTGTCGATGCAGATCTCGGTGCGGTGGGTGTTCCCGGTGACATCGACCAGCAGGTTGCGGAGCTGGCGGTCGATGAACCAGGGGGGCGGGTTGGGGCCGGCGCGTCCCAGCGTGGACAGGGCCAGCTCCAGCTCGTCGAGCATCTCGGGACGCCCCTCGTCGGTGCGCGGAGCTTGGCTCGTGGCGCCGATGAACAGGCCCGTGAACAGGTAGGAGAGGCTCGGGTGGTGCTGCACGAAGCGGAGCAGGCTGGCGGTCACGTCCGGTCGGTTCAGGAACACGCTCTCGGCGGGAGTGGCACCGCCCAACGTGACGTGGTTGCCGCCGCCGCTGCCCACGCTGCGGCCGTCGAGCTGGAAGCGCTCGGTGCACAAGCCAGCGTGGTTGGCGGCATCGGCCATCGTCTGGAGCAGCTCGTCATAGCCTCGCGTGGTGGTGCTGACGGGCAGGTTGATCTCGACAACGCCTGGATCGGGGGTGACGACGACCTCGCCGATGCGCGGGTCATTCGGAGGCGGATAGCCCTCCACCCGCACCGGGAGGCCCACTTCGCGGGCTGTGGCCTCCAGGATGGCGATGAGCTCGAGGAACGCCTCGGTGGACGGCACGGGCGGCAAGAACGCGTGCAGGACACCGTCGCGCGGCTCGATGCACAGCGCGGTGCGAACACTCGGGCCTTGCGCTGGGGTGGCCGTCGCATCGCTCGACGCCGCCGACACCTGATGCACCACGTTCACGGTGGGCGTGGGCAGCGAGCCCGTCAGCGCCGAGGGGTCCTCCAGCCACAGTGTCTCCGGCGTGCCCGCGAGGCGATCCAGCGGCAGGCGCAGCCCGATCGGGGAGTCGCCTGGCACCAGGTAGAGGCGCCCGCGCCGGAAGTTCCACGCCTGAGCGCTCCAGCGCCCCTGCGCGATCTGCACGGGTGTGACGAAGCCCGTGGGCTGGGCGAGGCCGCGCTCCAGCGATCGCGCCAGCCGCCGACGATCTTCAGCGTCATCGAGATCCACCACGCTGAGGTCCACATCCTCGGGCAGATCCGCCTCGGTGCGAATCGCCCACCAGGGGTCCTCGTAGGCTGGGATGGGCGGGGTCGTGAGGCCCAAGCGCTGGTTGACCGCGGTCGCGAAGCGCTCGGCGGTGCCTCGATCGGCGACGCCCACGTCGTCGGACCCCGGCAGCGCCAGCAGCGCCGGATCGTTCCAGATCGGCACCCCATCGCGCCGCCAGAGGACGGAGATCGCCCAGCGCGGGAGGCTCTCGCCGGGGTAGTGCTTGCCCATTCGGTGCAGCACGATGCCACCCTTGGCGAGCCGCTCGTGAAGGCCGGCCGAGAGTCGGAGCGCCTGACCGAGCTTGGTGGGTCCGATGGCTTCCGTGATCCACTCGGGATTTCGCGGGTGCTCGCGGCTGGTCCAGGTGGGCTCCCCTCCAACGCTCAGCGTGACCCCATGCTCGGCAAGCCGCTGATCGACAGCGTCGCCGGCGGCAAGGAGCGCCTCCACCTGGGCGTCGGTGTAGGGCTTGCGTGGGCGTGGCTCGTGGCCGAGTCGCTCCACCTTCATCACGAAGTCGACGCGCTCGGCGGCCCCGCTCGCGGTTCCGGAGATCGGCGCGGCGTGCTCGGGCAGAACGGCGGCCACCAAGGGAATGTGGCCCTCGGCGCAGAGGAGGCCCGACGTGCCATCCAGGCCCACCCAGCCCGCACCCGGCACATACGCCTCGGCCCACGCGTGCAGGTCGACCACGTCTCGGTCGAGGCCGCGTGGCATGCCGGGCACGTTGCCCTCATCTTCCAGCTGGATCAGGTAACCACTGACAAATCGGGCCGCGAAGCCCCGCGCGCGGAGGGCGGCGACCAGCAGCCAGGCCGAGTCCCTGCAGCTTCCTTTCCGCAGCGACAGCGTCTCGGCGGGCGTCTGGATGCCGGGGTCGAAGCGTAGGACATACCCTACGTCAGCCGCGACCTTGCGGTTGAGCGCCACCAGCCAGTCGGTGACGTAGCCTTCGGAGGGGACCTCCTCCAGCCACGCGGCCACCTGAGGGTCGAGCCGCTCGGGCGACAGGAACGGCGCGAGCTCTTCGTCGAGGCCGTCGGGATAGACGAAGGGCACCTGCTCGCAGCGAGGGTCCACCGAGAAGTCGAACGGGTTGATGGGCTGCAGATCGAAGCTGGCGTCCACCTGCAGCACCAGCTCGTGGACCTCGGCGTGGTCGGCGAAGTCGACGCGGGCGATGCGGTTGGCCCACGGATCCAGCTGCCAGTGGATCTTCGGCTCGGGCGAGATGTTGAGGTTGTAGGTGAGAAGACGTGTCGCGAGGTGGGGGGCCGGACTCAGGCGAATCGTGTGGGTGCCGAGCGTCACCGGCGTGGCGTAGCGGTAGGTCGACCGGTGCTGAAGGCGGACTCGCATGGGGGATCGTGTCGGCGAAAACGCCGCTCCAGTCGCGATTTGGCGATGTATGGGATGGGTGAATCCCGGCGGTTCCGGGGTGGGGCGACCCTAGCCGGTTTGGGACCACCGCGTGAACAGGGTGGCGACGGAGGTGCGGGGTTGTCGACACACACGTCGCAGGGTTCGCAGGGTGTCGGGCTGGGTGCGTACCGCCCGATCGAAGGAACCTGGGACGAGATCGTCGACGCCGATGCGTGCGCTCGTCCCGCAACGTCCACCCTGTGCGAGCGACTCGCGGCGATCTCGGCGGACGAGCTTCGTCGCCGCCAGGTGTTGGCGGATCGTTGCTTCCAGACCGGCGGCGTCACGTTCTCGGTCTACTCAGACCAGCGCGGCGTCGAGAAGATCTTTCCCTTCGACCTGGTGCCACGCCCGATTGCGGCGGCTGAGTGGTCTGTTCTCGACCGCGGTCTTCGCCAGCGGGTCACGGCGCTCAACCTGTTCTTGAGCGATGTGTATGGCGATCAGCAGGTCCTCAAGGACGGGATCGTGCCGGCGGCGCTGGTGCTTGGCGCCTCGGGCTACCTTCCGCAGATGCAGGGGGTGCGACCTCCCCATGGCGTGTGGACCCACATCTCGGGCATCGATCTGGTCCGTGATCCGTCGGGCGCGTTCCTGGTGCTGGAAGACAACCTCCGCTGCCCTTCGGGCGTGTCGTACGTGCTGGAGAACCGCGCCATCCTCAAGCGCGCTCTACCGCGGGCGTTCGAGCGTGAGCGGGTGGCTTCAGTCGAGGAGTACTCCACCCGACTCCAGGCGGCGCTCGCCAACGTGACGCCCCGCCCGTCCGCGGAGCCCACCGTGGTGATCCTCACGCCCGGGCCCTACAACTCGGCCTACTTCGAGCACAGCTTCCTGGCGCGGCGCACTGGCTACCCGCTGGTCCGCGCCGACGACCTGTTTGTGGATGACGATCGCCTGTTCATGAAGACAACGCGCGGGCCCACGCAGGTAGACGTTGTCTACCGCCGCATCGACGACGCCTACCTCGACCCGAAGGTCTTCCGCCCCGACAGCCTGCTCGGCGTGCCCGGCTTGTTCGGGGCCTATGTGGCCGGCAACGTCACCCTGTGCAACGCGCCGGGCAATGGTGTGGCCGACGACAAGGCGGTCTACCCCTACGTGCCGGACCTGATTCGTTACTACCTCGATGAGGAGGCGATCATCGGGCAGGTCCCCACGTATGTCTGCGACCGGCCCGACGACCTGGCGTACGTGCTTGACCACCTCGATGAGCTCGTGGTGAAAGCGGTGGATGGGGCCGGCGGCTACGGCATGCTGTTTGGGCCGTCGGCGAGTCAGGCCGAGATCGCAGCGTTCCGCACCAAGCTGGTCGCGCATCCGCGGGGCTACATCGCGCAGCCTCGGGTGGAGCTGTCGACGAGCCCGGTGTGGGACGGTGAGGGGTTCGTCGCACGGCGTGTGGATCTGCGACCCTACATCCTGATGACGCCGGAGCCGTGGGTGCTGCCCGGTGGGCTCACGCGTGTGGCCTTGGTGGACGGCTCCTACGTGGTCAACAGCAGCCAAGGCGGCGGCAGCAAGGACACCTGGGTCATGCAGGGAACCGAATGATCTCGCGCGTCGCAGAGAACGTGTACTGGATGGAGCGCTACGCTGAGCGTGCCTCGGGCACGGCGCGCCTGCTGCAGACGGCGATGTCGGTCTTGGTGGACGTGCCGGGCCTGCCGTGGTGGACGCCGGTGTTGGTGGTGGCGGGTGAACAGCCCGAGTTCGAGGAGCGGTTTGGTCTGGCCAACCAGGAAGACGGCGAAGCCGTGATGAACTGGCTCACCTGGGACGAAGACTGCCGCGTGAGCATCGTTCGATCCGTGGAGGCCGCACGCGAGAACGCCCGGACCACCCGCGATGCCGTGAGCCGAGAGATCTGGGAGACGATCAACTCCCTGTACCTCTGGCTCTGCTCCGACGAAGCGCGTCAGCGCTACGACGAAGACCGCGTCGGCTTCTACGCCCACGTGGTGAACGTCGGGTACTCCTTGCTCGGGGCGGCCACGTTCACGATGCTGCGTGCCGAAGCCCTTGGATTCCTCAAGCTCGGCCGGGCGCTCGAGCGCGCCGAGCAGACCGCACGCGCTCTCGACGTGAAGTACCACATGCTCGGGCCGACCGAGTCCGAGGTGGCCGACACCTCGGCCGACACCGTGGTGTGGCTGGCCACCTTGCTCTCGTGCAGCGCGTATGAGGCCTACTTCAAGCGAAACCGGGGCAGCGTGCGAGGACGCCGGGTGGCGCGCTTGCTGCTGCTCGATGCCGCCGTGCCCACCTCGGTGATCTGCTGCTTGGGCGATGCGCGCTCTGCACTCGTCGAGATCGAGGGATCTTCGGCACCGTCACGTGCGACTTCGCGGCGGGTGCAGGCGCTGTTGGCCAGCCTGGAAGCGGCCAACATCGATGAGCTGGTGTCCGAGGGCATTCACCATCGACTGACATCCATCGTCGAAGGGCTGGCGGAGATCGCGGCGCTCCTGTACACCGACTTCTTCGATCCGCCGATCCGTGGCGACGTCGTGCTGGAGTCCGCCTCGCAATGACCCAACTGTTGGCGCTGTCGTTCGACGCGCCCACGTCCCCTGGCATTCGCCTGCTCGGGGCTGAACGCTTGGATGCCTCGCCCGACGCGACCTACGGCTGGGGCCTCGCGTGGTACCCCATGGACGAGCCCGCAGCGAGCGTGGTCAAAGACCCCACCTCCAGCGGGCAGCGCGCGCTCACGGCCGTGATCTCCGACTGGGAGCGCTTCAGCAGCACGGTGTTCGTCGGCCACCTGCGGGGGGCTGCCAAGCGTCGCACCCTGCAGGACACGCACCCGTTTCGTCGCAGTCATGCAGGTCGTGACTGGGTGCTCGCGCACAACGGCGACCTGCGGCACGGTTTTCGGGAGGCGCTGCCGCTCGGCGATGCGCCGTCCTTCGAGCCGCTCGGACGCACCGACTCTGAGCACGCGTTCTGCTGGCTGCTGGAGCGCATTCGTGAGGTGCGCGGACGTCGGCTGCGGGACGTGGGCTACGAGCGGGTGCTCGGCTGGCTGCACCACATCAACCGGCTCGGCACGCTGAACCTGCTACTGTCCGACGGCGTGGACCTGCTCATCTACAGCGACGCCTGGGGCTACAAGCCGCTCTCCTGGACGCGCCACTGCCCGCCGCATGCGCCGATCCATGTGCGCACGGAGGAGCTGGAGTTGGAGCTCGGGAGCTCCGCGGACTCCGCCCGCACCGCGCTGATCGTGTCCACCCATCCGCTGTCGGATGAAGGCTGGCAGCCTGTCGCGCCGGGCACGCTCCTGGTGGCGCGCCGAGGCGATGTGGTGTTCCAGGGAGGCGCCAGTGGCCAGCCATGGCAAGCCCCCCCCGGGCTCACGCACGAGGAGAGCGAAGGCCTCGGACAGGGGCAGGTTGCTGCCGCCCGTCGGCTGTCGGTGGTGCTGCAC
This sequence comes from uncultured Enterobacteriaceae bacterium, assembly GCA_964396405.1. GTDB lineage: Bacteria > Myxococcota_A > UBA796 > UBA796 > JACKEO01. Next base: position 53,556 of record CAYNFK010000001.1, on the reverse strand, counting down.
GAAGCGGCCCCTGAGGTGCCGCTGCCGTTCGCGGGTCCGTTCGTGCCGCCCACCGCCCCCCACGAGGGCCCGCTCAGCGCGCTGCGTCGCGCCGCCGAGGCGATCGGCGCGCCGGAGGTGTGGCAGGCTGGCCTCGCCCACGAGTCCGACGACGACGGTGACGCGCTGGCCACCCGCGTGGTGGAGACGGTGCACGAGACGATCTATGCGTACACCGAGCCTGTCGAGCTCTCGGCGCACATGTTCCGCCTCCGGCCGGTGCACGATCTGGGCCAGAGCCTGCTGCACCACGAGCTCACGGTGCAGCCCGGCGGCCCCCGCCGATCCTTTGAGGACGTGTTCGGCAACCACGTCACCGAGATGACGGTGCGCGGCTCGTACCTGCGCCTCCACATCGTCGCGCGCTCGATCGTGCGGCTGGAGGGTCGACGTGAGCCCCGTCTGCGGGCCGCTCCTCGGCAGGCTCGTTTGCCGCTCGTGTGGATGCCGTGGCAACGTCAGATGATGCTGCCCTACCTGCTGCCCCCTGAGCTGCCCGAGACCCAGCTTCGTGAGCTGTCCGACTGGGCGATGAGCTTCGCCGAGCGCCAAGACGGCGACCTGGTCGAGACACTCAAGGACATCAACAGGACGCTGTATCGGGACTTTGCGTACCGGGCCCAGAGCACCCACCTCGCGACCACGCCCTGGGACGTGTTCGTCCAGCGAGAGGGCGTGTGCCAGGACTTCGCGAACCTGTTCATCTGCCTCGCCCGCCTGCTGTCGATCCCGGCCCGCTACCGTGTGGGCTACATCTTCACGGGCGGCCAGTACGCTGAGAACACCCGTCAGGGCGATGAGAGCCACGCGTGGGTGGAGGTGTACCTTCCCTCGATGGGGTGGCGTGGTCTCGATCCCACCAACGGCACGCTCGTGGGGCTCGACCACGTTCGTGTGGCCTGCGGTCGCAACTACGTGGATGCGGCCCCCACCGGCGGCACCCTCTACCGGGGCGGTGCCGGCGAGACGCTCGTGGTGAGGGTCACCGTGGCCGACGTGACGGGAACCGGGCGCTGGGGCGGGGACTCGATCTGACGCCGCACCGCCTTGAGCGGGGCGTCGATGAACTGCACGGCGAGCCAGCCATAGGCCAAGATGATCGGCAAGCTGGTGAGCAGCACCCACGTCTTGGGCAGGTCGGTCGCGCGCAGCGCCGTGATCACCAGCATGTGCGACAGGTACACGGGGAAGGCCATGTCGCCAGCCCGCTGCTCGACGCGGTTGGGCTTGATGAACGCAAACATCAGGGGCACCGTCACCAACACCAGCGCGACGAACAGCTCGTGTGCCACCTGGGTGGGGAGGAGCACCGACCACGCTCCGTAGGTGATCGTCGCACCCATGGTCACCACAGCACCCGCCCAACCCACCCAAGGCCAGCGGTGGCGGTGGGGGCGCAGGAAGCGCTGGTACGCGAGGTAGGCCACGGCCCCGAGCATGAAGTAGACGCCCTCCGCCCAGATGTGGTTCCGGTACACCGCGAGCTCCACGTACAGGCCGTGCAGCCCGATGCTCACGACCGTCGCCAACGCGAGGACGCGGTTGTTTCGCAGCACGAAGGGGGCCGCGAGCAAGAACAGCCACTCGTTCGCCAGCGACCAGGTGGGCCCCACGGCAAACATGCGCGGGTTGACCGCCGTGCGCAGGATGAACGGGTTGGCGAACGCGGGGTCGAGGAAGGTGAGGTTGCGAAGGATCCAGCGCACCAGGCCAGCGCGCACGTCGATGGGGAGCGCCATCTCGTCGACCATGCGAGGCACCAGCCCTGTCGTTGCCCACAGCACGAGCGTGGCAGCGAGCACCACGTAGTAGCCGGGCATGAGCCGCACGAACCGACTGGCCCAGAAGCGCAGGTTGGCACCGCGTGCGGCGGCCAGGCGCCCGTCCAGCATCGCTTTGACGAAGAAGCCCGACAGCACGAAGAAGAAGTGCAGCTTGATCGCGCCGTCGTGCTCGGTTGCGTGGAGGTAGGGGAACCACCCGGCTGGGCGGTCTTCCTCAGCGTGTCCGACCACGATCGCGAGCGCGAACAGCAATCGCAGCCAGCCCATGCGAGCACCCCTCCCGAGGCGAGTCCCGGCGAACGCGGCGTGCTTATTCTTCCTTGGCGCTCCATTCCTCGTACTCGGAGTACTTTCGAGCTTTTCCGCGCACCCGGTCCGCTGGGTACTTGAGCTCAGCGGCCGCCAGCTTGCGGCGCAGCGCGTCAGCGAGGTCGATGCCCGCCCGATCGGCGAGGTTGAGCAGGCACATCAGCACGTCGGCTGCCTCATCGGCGACCTTGGGCACCCGCGAGGCCTCTGGGGGTTGGGGCCCACCGTCTTCGCTCCACAGGTACAGCTCCAACAGCTCCGACGCCTCTACCGACAGCGCCATCGCGAGGTTGCGGGGCGAGTGGAAGCGCGCCCAGTCGCGCGCGTCGGCGAACGCCCGCACCTCGGACTGGAGCACGCGCAGGGTGGGTTCGTCGCTCATGGGGCGTAGACCTCGGGCTGCTCGATGCGAGAGAGCACCCAGTCGTGGGTGCCGAGCGTGATCACGGTACCGCAGGAGGAGCAGGCACCGGTGGCCTCGATGCGATCCAGCGGCGCACCACACGAGGGGCAGCCGCTGGTCGACGACGGTCCGGGCGATCCCACGGCGCGCACAAACGTCCAGTACTCGCTGAAGCGACGGGGGTGGTCGGGGCTTCCCCCCACCACGCGGCCTGTCGCTGCATCCTCCATGTAGTCTAGGCACGACGCTCGGATGCGGACCGTGAGCTGCTCGTAGCAGGCGTCCACCGAGATGCGGACCACCTCGGCGCCCAGCCAGCGCACGTCCTCCACCCGGTTGCGAAGACCGGTGCGTGCATAGAGGTCCAGCCAGAAGCGCAGCGTGTGCCAGGCCGCGTCGGTGGTGAACGGGCGCGCATCGGACCACCGTCCGGCGTCCCACGCGGCCTGGAGGCTCTCGAAGACGTTGCGGAGCCTCGCCTGCATCACGCCATCGTCGTGGTGGGGGTGCCGACCCCGGAAGGCCCGCCCCTCGCGAGCGAGGTCGGGGTCCAGGACCGAGGGCACCGACCAGCCAGGCTCATCGCCGCCGGCAGACAGCTCCACCTCGGGACGCAGGAGGGGGCGCCTCACCAGCGAGACCCACGCGATGAGCTGCCACTGGAGCTGACCCTCCGTGACCGGCGTTCCGCACGACCGGCACCGCCCCATCGTGTCGCAGGCGGCGGCCGATCCACACGACGGACAGCCGAGGCGATGGGCGGCCTCTGGAGGCAGGGAGTGCGCCGACGCGGCCCGACGCAGGGTCCACTGCTCTTCGACGTACTCCCGCTGTGTGCGTGATGCCGACCGGAGGGTGCGGGACGCCGTGAGCTTGATGTCCACCTCGTGCCACGCACCCGAGACGCGCGCCCCCTCGACCGTGAGGCTGGCGAGCACGACATCCTCAACAGACACTCCGCTGCCCACCGACTGGGTGAGCGTGTCGTGCAGCTCGGCGCGCAGGTACGGTGCGAGCGGCCCCCAGGCTTGGGTGCCGACTGCCTCCCACGCGCGCCGGACCACAAGCTGAGCCAGGTCGAGAAACACGACCTCGCTGAACATCGGGTCCTCGCGCTGGATCGTTCGCCAGCCAGCTCTCGCAGCGGGTCGACCCGACCGAGCGGGGAGGGCCCGCACCGTCGGCTGTCCTTCGACCGTCCACTGCGGGCCGCGTGCGTTGCCTGGGGACTTCGGCATCAGGAGGTGCGCGACGCCAAACACCACCAGCAATGCCAGGGTGATCCAGGGGTGCTCGAACATCCACCACAGCAGGGGCCCAAGGTCGATGCTGCCGCCGCCGCCACCGCCTGAGAAGCTTCCACCGCCGCCGCTGAACCCGCCGCGTGAGCCGCCGGTGGAGAAGCCCTGGCCACCGCCCACGCGGGCGTGCGCCACCGTAGCGACCAGCACCAGCAGGAGCACCGTGAGCGCGCGCGTGAGCCTCACGGTTGGATGAGGCCTCACAGCCTCACGCGGGGTTCGTTCGGGAGGTTGAACGCCCGGCTCGATTCCCCTTGGTGGGGTGCCGCCTGGGCAAGCGCGTCGCCAAGCGCCTCCAGACCCCCGAGCAAGGACGCGCGCGTGAGACGGGACCAAGCCCGCTCCGCCGGCGCGAGGGCTCCTGGGCCAAACTGACCCTGCAGCGCAAGATCGGGGATGACCACCACCCGCGCCTCGTGGGCTGCCACGTAGACGAGGACGCCGTTGTGGCGAGGTGTGCCGTGTACGGCGAGGTCGACGAAGGCGGCCTGAGCTGCCTCCAGCACCGCGGCGTCGAGACGGGCACGCGGCACGAGCCTGGCCCCCATCCAGGTGGCACCGGCATGTGTGGCACCACCCGCCGCGAGCAGTCCGATCGTGAACAACGCAGGTGGTACCGGAAGTGGGATCGCCACGAGCACCACGAGCGCGAGGGTGCACGCCACAGCGGCCGCGCGCAGAGGCAGGTCGTCGTAACGTCCGGCACGACCCGCCAGGCACACCACCACCTCGGCGTCGGTGCGGCCCTCGATCTGTGCGACGGCGGCGGTGAGCTCCGCTCGTAGGGCGTCGTCCAATGCGATCATGGGGCCCCCTGAACGGTGACGAGACGGAACGGTGCGTGGTCCCGGTAGCCACTGGCCAGGTACGCGTGCACGGCGGGTGTGTTTCGGTCGTGCACATGGAGGGTGATGCACGGATGTCGGGTGAGCAGGCGTCGTCCGAGCTCCTGCATGCCCGCCTTGGCGAGCCCTTGTCCGCGGACCGAAGGCGTCACGTAGGTGCCCCCAACCTGCACGCCAAAGGGTGTGACCGTGCCCACATGGATGAGGAACTGGATCTCACCCTCGCGCTCGATCACCCAGGTGTGACCTTCTTCGATGCGTCGACGGACGTTGGCGACGAAGCCCATCGGATCGTCCTCCAGCGGGCGCCGACCGATGTCCTCGGTCTCCATGGCGGCGGAGAGGCGCCACACCGTGGGCGCATCCTCCGCCCGCGCACGCCGAAAGCCCTCGACGCTCTCGCCATCGACCGGGGTGTCACACACCATGAGGCGCTGATCGTGCCACCGGACCGGCTGCACCGAGGGTGCCCACTCCCCCCACAGAGCGTCCGCCGCCTCCCGCGGACCGACCAGCATGCACGGACGGTGCCCACGCCGCATCAGCTCACGGCCCAGGTCGCGGGCGAGCGCCGGCTCGGGCGCGAACGGCACGACAAGCCTGCCGGGCACCACCAAGGCTACAGCAAGAACCCGCTCGCGCTCCTCTACACCGTACCAGTGCGACCGCTGCAAGGGCAGTGTGTGCTGGCAGCCGAGGAGGAAGAGGTTGGTGATGGGATCGAGCAGCAGGAGCTCCTCGAGGGCGGCTCCATGGGCTTCCCGTAGGCGTGTCACGTGCAGAGCGGCCTCCCTCGACACCCCTTGTCGGCTGGCGTAGGTGCCGGCACTGACGTCGGGTTCCAGGATGCCGGAGGCGCCATGAAGTTCCGCAGCGAGTCGCTCATCCACCACCCGCTGGAAGCGGTGTTCTCGGCCTATCGCGATCGGTTGCCCGAGGTGGTGCCCTACCTCGACGACATCGCGAGTGTGGTGGTCGCGAGCCGGAAGGAAGAGGGCGACGTGGTGCGCCTGCACAACACCTGGAGCAGCTCGCGGGAAGTGCCTGCGGTGGCGAAGGCCTTTCTGCGGCCCGATCAGCTCGCGTGGGACGATCACGCCGTGTGGCGCAGCTCCGATCACACCTGCGGTTTCAGCATCCACACGCGGGCCTTTGGAGACGCCGTCACCTGCACGGGCACGAACACGTTCTCGTCGGTGGCAGGCGGCACGCGCGTGGTGCTCGAGGGTGACTTCGTGGTGGCGATCAACGGCATCCCAGGGGTGCCTTCCTTTCTGGCCAAGCGCATCGTGCCCGAGGTCGAGAAGTTCATCGTGGGCCTGATCCAGCCCAACCTGGAGAAGACGAACGCCGCGGTGGGCCGCTTTCTCGACGACCAGGCGCGCTGATGCTCGGGCCGAAGTCGGAGTCGGTCACGGCTCAGGGCGAGTCGGATGGGTGGGAGCCCGCTGGGGGCTTCGTCCGCGATCGTGGGGCGAACGGACGCACCCAGCTCGTGGTGAGCGTGCCCGCGAGGTTCCTATCTGCGACCCACCAGGCCCTGGTGGGAGCGCTCGCGCCGCCGCTCGGCGTGCTCTACCGGCAGGTGGTCGACCGCCAGGATCCGAAGCCCGAGGGGTTCCCCGCCCGCGACTTCGTGGCGCTGGAGCTGGAGCCGTCCCGCGTGGTGCGCGCGCTGGCACGTCACACCACGCTGCTCCACCACGATGCGCGCTGCGAGATCTGGGTGCGCGGCGCGCTGGGGGACCAGGTGATCCTCGATCGTGATGGCCTGATCTTCTGCCAGCCCGACGACCCAGCTTTTGAAGACGTGCTGCTGGGACTGGGCCTGCCAGCTGAGGCCAGCGTCACCATCGCCGATCGCGACTACGTGAAGCACTGGTTTCACAGCGAGGCCGACGCGCATGAGGCGGGCCTGATCCAAGAGCTCGGGCTCACTGAGATCGCGTTCCGCGGGTAAGGCGGGCGAGCGCTGGCAGGGTCAGCTAGATCGGGCTCGGACGGACCGATGACCCCCAGCCTGCGCATTCGCAACATCTTGGTGGATCCCCCGTTGGTGCTGGCCCCGATGGAGGGGGTCACGGATCTGACGTTTCGGCGGCTGATTCGAAACGTCGGCGGAGTGGGCCTCACCTGCACCGAGTTCATCCCGGCCTACGGGTTGGCGGGAGAGCACGAGCGCGCACTCACGGCGGCGCAGCTCGACGAGGGCGAGCACCCCGTGGTCATCCAGGTCTACGGGCGCGATGCTTCGCTCCTGGCCCGTGGTGCTCAGGTCGCCGAAGAGCTCGGTGCCGACATCGTCGACCTCAACATGGGCTGCCCGAGCAAGCGGGTGTGCCAGAACTCCGGCGGGTCGTCGCTGCTGAAGGACCCGGCTGCGGCCCGCGAGATCGTGCGGGCGATTCGCGCGGCCGTTCGTTTGCCGTTCACCGTGAAGATGCGCTCGGGCTGGGACCTCGACCACCGCAACGCCGCAGACGTCGCGTACATGTGCCAGGAGGAGGGCGTCGAGGCGGTCACCGTGCACTGGCGCACCCGCACCGATGGGTACGGCGGCGTGCGGGATGTCTCCACCATCGCAGAGGTGAAGCGACGCCTCTCGATTCCCGTGATCGCCAACGGCGATGTGGTCGATGTGGAGAGCGCGCGTCGCATGCTCGACGACACCGGCGCCGACGGCCTGATGATCGGCCGCGGGGCGATCCAGAACCCCTGGGTGTTCCACGCCATCGGACACGCGCTCTTTGGGCGGCCCGAGGTGGTGCCGAACGCGGCCGAGAAGCAGCGGGTGTTGGTGGGCTACTTCAACGACGTGGAGGCCCACTCCCGCACCGAGCACGGAGCGTTGGGTCGGTGGAAGAAGCTCGCTCGTTACTTCACCGACGGCGTGCCGTTTGGTGACCTGCTCAAGCACGACGTGCTGCATGCGATGACCACGCACGAGGCGCGCGAAAAGACACAGCGGTTCTTTGAGCGCCTCAGTGCCTGGGAGGCCGGAGATCACGCCGCGTTCGAGCGCGCCGCGTGAGGGGACCGGGCGCGGGCCCTACAGACCGGTGATCGCGACGCCTTGCGGGTAGCTGGCCGCACCTATTTCCACCGAAGGACCGGTGGACGTCAGCGTGCCGCAGGCTGCCGTCGACGGGGATGGGGTACGCCAGAACGAACAGCGACATCGTCGTCGACAAGCTCGGCGTCAAGCGCGCGGCGGGGACGGCCAAGCCATGCGCACCCCGGTGCGTTCCATCGCCAAGCGCGCCGCGTCCTCGGCACCCTCCGCATACGGCCCACCGAGGAGGTGGAGCTCGCGCCAGGACTCGACGATCCACTCCGGACCTGCACCGTCGAGCGCGGCCAGCCGGATGGCCTCCCGACTTTCTTGGGCGGCCTCGGACATGAGGCCGCGTCGTCGGGCGATCAGGGCGCGCGCTCGGGCAGTGTGCGCGGCAGGAACGCCCGGCTCATGAGCGAGGGTAGCGTGCCGCACGGGGTCTCGTGCGTCTCCACGAAGTCCGAACCGCTCCTCGGCGCGTAACACCGCATCGAGGGTCCAGAGGTCGAGCCTGCCGCGCTCGCCCAGGTCTTCGGCGGTGTCGAGCACCAGGTCGCGGGCGTCCTGAGCTTGGGCTGCGTCATCGGCCCAGGTGGCCGCATGCAGCCAGGTGCGCGCAGCATCCAGCGTCAGCCAGCCGCCCCGATCGTGGGGGTTCTGCGCCCGGGGGTGGACGTGCTCGTCGCCCTCGTACAGTGCGGGCCGGGCCCGGCTCAAGCGGTTGGCGAGGGCGCGCGTCGCCTCCACGTTGCCCGTCGCCGCGGAGATCCACGCCGCCGCAACCTCTCCCCAAGCCGCCAAGAACGGCGCTCCGAGGGCCCGCTGGCGCGCGATCCAGGCCTCCCACAACACGCCGAGAGCTGGGTTTAGGTAGCCGCTTCGGTCGCCCGCGGCGCGTGCGAGCAGAGGCCACGCCCGCAGGGCCGCCGCGTAGTGGTCAAATGGACCCGATGCCGAGCGAACCGAGACCAGCCCAGGGCTTCGGCTCTCGGCGTGCTCCAGCAGCTGCGCGATCGCGCCGAGAGCGCCGGCAGCGTCTCCCGCATCGTGGAGCGCTTTGGCGAGCCGCCACAGGGCGCCGTGCAAGAGCGCCGGATCGCCGGTGGCTGTGGCCAACCCCACCGCCTCCACCAGGAACGCATGTCGCGCACCCTCGTCGCCGCGGGCTCGGGCCGCTGCAGCCCGCTCAAGCGCGGCTGTGGTGTCCGCTCGTGCGCGCTCGGGATCGACGCTCATGCCGAAGTCCCGGTCCGCCGGGCCCGGCCGTGCGTGCGCATCGGCCCCTAGCCCAGGGTTCCGAACACGCGGTCCCACACCGTGGTGCTCACGCCAAAGCGGAGGTCATCGTGGTTGTGGTGGTGGTTCATGTGGTGGGCGCGAAGCCGCTTCATGCGCTTCGACTTCGGACGGAAGTGGTGAAGCATGTAGTGGGTGACGTCGTAGTTGACGTACCCCAGCACGAAGCCGGCGAACGCCCCCCAGTGCCATCCGGCGGCAACACCCTGCCCGACGAGCAGACCTTCGATCCACGCGAACAGCACGTAGAAGACGGTGCCGACCACCAAGCTCACCGCCGGCGGCATCACCAGCCTGTAGGGATCTTTCTCGAAGTCGTGGTGCACCCCATGCACCAGGAAGTGGAAGCGGGGGCCCCACGACGTGTTCGGCACCCAGTGAAACGCTGTGCGATGCAGGCTGTACTCGGTGAAGGTCCAGATCCCGAGCCCCACTACGAACGACAGCAGCACCACCCACCACGCCACGCCTGACACGAGCGCCCACACGACGCTGGCGAGCACCACCGGCAGCCAGACGATGGGCACGGCGAGCCAGTGGGTGCGCGAGAAGAAGTCGACAAACGCGTTGTCGAACATCTTCGGTGAGATCTCGGACGCGCGCATCATCGCGGCCTCCGCGGGAGGGGGGGGGAGGGAAGGGGGCCCCGTTCGGGGACGCTGTTCCTAGCACGATCCGGGATGTCGCACAGGGGCGACGACGTGCCGCTTAGTCGCCGTCGTCGGGCGCGGGGGTCACGGCCTCGTCGCTGGGGGCCTCCTCGCCGTCGACGTACCCGAGTGCAGCGAGCATCGCGTTCTCGCTGCGGCTGCGATCGGCAGGACGGTCGCCCTTGACGCGCAACGACGCGTCGTAGAGCGGCGTGCTCGCCTCGTGGGTGCGAATCTGAGTGTGGAGCCCTTCGGCGCGCGCGGGCTCTGCCTGCGAGAGGTCGTTGAGCTCGCCAGGGTCGCTGGGCAGGTGGAAGAGGTCGAGCTCACCATCGCTCGCAGCGATCAGCTTGTAGCCGTCCTCTTCCACCGACCGCAGCGTGCGCAGCCAGTGCTTGCTGTCTTCCAGGCCGAACTGGGAGTCGACCCGCGTGATCGAGACCGGGGTGGACTCTACCAGTGCCGAAAACACGGGCGTGGGCCTCGCGCTGTCGAGCACGCTGCCAACCAGATCGGGCCCAGGCGTGGGGGCCTCGATCTTCAGCAGATCGAGCACGGTGGAGAACAGCGCGAGCACGCTGACCGTGGTGGGCACCCGCCGCGGCTGCAGGTGCTCGGGCCACCAGATCACCAGCGGCACGTGGGTGAGGGTGTCCCACAGCGCGAACTTGTGGCCGAACATGTGGTGGTCGCCGAGGTTCTCGCCGTGGTCGGCCGTGAGGATCACGATGGTGTTGTCGAGCAGCCCGCGCGCGCGGAGGTCGTCGATCATCGCGCCCGTGGCCGCGTCGAGGTCGTGCAGGGCTGCGTCGTAGACCCCAGCGACCGCTGCGAGCTCGTCAGGCGTGTACTCCTTCTTGCCGAAGGTGTACGCGAGCAGGTCCATCTGACTCACCACCGTGGTGAAGCCGTTCTCCAGCGTGGCCTCATCGAGCAGGGCCTTACGGCTCTCCATCGAAGGCACGCGAGGGATGTGGGCCTCCATGAAGTTCACGAAGGCGAACCATGGGCGGCCCGAGGCGGATGTCTCGGTGACCCAGCTCGCCAGGGCCTCGTGCGCCACGGGGCCCGCGTCTTTGAACGGGTGCACGTCCCCGATCATGCGCTTGCCTTCCCATCCCGGCGAGATGTCGGTGGAGCGATCCCGCTCGATGAGCTTGGCCTGCTGAAGCTTACGAGCGGTGCGCTTGTGGGGCTTGGTGAACGAGGACGCAAAGGTCTCGAAGCCCTGCATCAGGTTGGTCTCCTGCGACACGTAGGGGTTCGCGGAGAAGGCGAAGGTGGCGTAGCCCTGGGCCCCGAGGTGCTCGGCGAGCGTGGTGTGGTGGGCATCCAGCCACTTGTAGGTGGCCTTCACGCCGTGGTGCTGGGGCGCGAAGCCGGTAAACATCGACGCATGCGTGGGGGGCGTCCACATCTCCGGCGCGATGGCGCGCTCGAACAGCACGGACTCCTCGGCGAACCCAGCAAGCCACGGTGTGGTCGCGCGGTCGTAGCCGTAGGGCACGAGGTGGTCCGCGCGCACGGTGTCCCACACGAGGATCAACAGGTTGGGCTGCTCGGACGCGGATGGCGCGACGGGTGCGTAGCTGCGGAGACCGAGTCCGAGGGCCAGCACGACGGCACCTGCGCCTGCGATCCACCATGAGCGGGTCATCGGGTCTCCAGATCGCGTAGGTCTTCATAGAACCGCGCCCATCCGCGCTCGGACGCGGCTGCATCCGAGGAGCGCGCGAGCACGAGCAGCACACGCTGGCGTCGACCCGGCAAGGTCACCGGAGCGAGCAGGGGGTGGTACTGCTCACGGTAGCGCTCGGCGTTCATCTCCTCGAGCGTGCTCTCCACCCGGGCCCCGAGTTGCTTGCCCTCCACGACCTTGGCGTCGAGCAGATCCGGCTTCCAAGGCAGGAAGAAGTCGGGCTCCACGGTCTTGTCATGGCCCGGCGACCGCAGCTGACCGTCCCAGGGCGCTCGGGCGACCTCGGCCGTGACGAGTCCGTTGCGGTCGTAGATGGTGAAGTTCGAGTAGTAGCCCAAGCAGCCGATAGCACCTGCCACCAACGAGGTGCTGGGCGGCCCGTAGCTCGCCAGCGCTTGCCCTCGCAGCGTCCACGAGCGCACGTGCTCAGTCATCGCCGCCCACTGCTGGTTCTCGGTGCGGAATCGGTCCAACTTCTCGCGCACGTTGAGGTTGGAACGGACTCGCTCGGGCACCACGTGCACGTCGAACGCCGGAAGCAGGCCCAGTGCGCCGACACACGCAGCGAGCCCTGCCGCCCGAAGGCCCAGAACGCCCAGCGAAGGCAGCGACGCGCCAAACGCGAGCACCAGGAAGGGTAGCGCTGGCACGAGGATTCGGAACCATGCCATGTAGTCGCCCGACACGGCCGCAGCGTACGCGAGCACGCCCAGCCCCATGGTGCCGGCGCCGGCCACCACCCAACGCCTTTCGCCCCGCACGCCAAACGCAGCGCCTGACAGAAGAAGCAGCGGGGACACCGTGGTGGCCACGAAGAGCGCCACGTAGGTGAGACCCCTCACCAGGGTGGCCGGCGTGGCGTGAACCTTCGCGTAGGCCGTGTTGGCAAGCAAGGACTGGTAGAACGGGTACCGCCAGGCGAAGTAGGCGGCATACCCGGCCCCCACCATGGCGAGGAACGTGCCCACATCCCGGGCCAACGGACGTCCTTCGGCCCAGCGCTGCATGCCTGCGAGCACGGCGATCACCAAGCACCACGCGACGCCCTCAGTGCGCAGCAGCGCGAGCGACAGGCCTGCAAGTCCGGCGGCGAAGGGCACCCAAGCCGCCGCCCGTCTCGACACCAGCAGGTACCATGCTGCGAAGTGCGCGAGGGCCTGCGGCATGGTCTCCAGGCCCGACGTGGACCAGACAGCGAACGCAGGAAACAGCGCGAGGATGGAGGTCGCGCCGATCGCCGTGGGACCGTCGACGTGGCCGAGGGTGCGCAGTGCCCGGTGCAGCAGCAGAAGCAGAGCAGCCCCACACGCAGCCGAGACCCACGGCATGACGGTGGGCATGTCGCCCCCGACCTTGTGGACCATCGCAGCCAGCGCCATCCACAAGAAGTCGCTGTAGCCCTCGACGGGTGGGACCTCGCCGATGTTGTAGACGGGGCCGTGCCCCTCGGCCCAGTTGCGGCTGTAGCGGAAGGTGATGAACGCGTCATCGCACAGGAACCAGTAGCGATGGACGAGCCAGGCCCATGGCAGCAGGAGCAGCAGCCCGCCGGGCCCGACCCGGCGCTGCACTTGGTTCACCGGGCCTCCGGAGCGCGTCGATCGAGGCCGCGGGCCTAACCCGCAGGGGCCGATCACGTCGACCGAGCCCAACCGTCTGCGATAGTCGGCAGGGCCGGAGGCGGTGTGATCAGGACCTGGAAGCTCGGAACCCGAGGAAGCCTGCTCGCCCGCACTCAGAGCGGGCAAGTGGCCGAAGCGCTGGCCACGCTCACGGGCGAGCCGGTGGAGTTGGTGATCCTCACCACCCGTGGCGACCAAATCCAGGATCGACCGCTGGCCCAAGTGGGTGGAAAGGGGCTGTTCACGCTCGAGCTCGAGGAGGCGATGCTGGCAGGGAGCATCGATCTCGCCGTGCACTCCCTCAAGGATCTGCCGGGGTTGGGTCCGGCCGGACTGGTGGTGGCGGGTCTCCCCACCCGGCAGGACCCTCGCGACGTGCTGGTGGGCGGGACCCTCGCCGATCTTCCTGCGGGCGCAAGGGTGGGCACAGGCTCCCTGCGCCGTCGCCTGCAGCTCCAGCGGCTGCGTCCCGACCTTGTGCTGCTCGACGTTCGGGGCAACGTCGACACCCGCGTGCGTCGCCAGCAGGAGGGCGACTTCGACGCTGTGATGCTGGCTGCCGCCGGGCTGCTCCGCCTCGGACGCGGCGATGACATCACCGAGGCGATCGAGGTCGATCGGTTCGTTCCAGCTGTAGGGCAGGGTGTGCTGGCGCTCCAGTGCCGCGAGGACGACGCCGAGCTGCGCGCGCGGCTGGCGGCGCTGACGCACGCTCCTACAGCTGCGTCTGTGGCCTTGGAGCGGGCCTTCCTCATCGCCCTGGGAGGCGGGTGCTCGACGCCGGTGGCGTGCCATGCGGCCGCCCACGCTGGAGGGCTCAGGTACCACGCGTTCGTGGCGCGCGAAGATGGCGCCTGGGTGACCGAGGACGGCGTCTGTGCCTTGGGAGATGGCGGCCACGTCGGGGCTTCGCTGGCCCATCGCCTGATGGGTGCGGTGGCCGCTCAACCCTCGCCAAGGACCTGACGGGTCAGCGGCGGACGCAGGAGTCCGCGCGTGCGTCGCACACGATGCGCACGAGATCGCCATCGGCCACGTCGAGCGACAGCTGGGGCCCGTGAACGCCCAGGTTCGAGAACCGTGCGAGCACGTCCACGGGGCCCGCAGGGACCAAGACCGAGCCGTCGGCCGGCATGGCCAGACGGGGCTGACCTGGACGGGCGAGCACCACGTCGGCGCTGCCGTCCAGCGCGATCTCAGCGAGCGCCTCGGGCGGCTGATCGGGTCGAGCACCCCACTGGCGTCCCTGGCCGAGCTGCGGAGCGTCCCCAGCGCCGTCGTCGCCGCTCGCCGGGGCATCCCAGGACGAGACCCCGCTGGAGAAGCTCCCTGACACGCCGCTCCATGCGCCCACCACGTCGCCGCGCATCAGGCTGCTGAACGCGTCGGGTGCGACGAGCAGGAGGTAGGCACCAGCGAGCACCACGATGCCGATCAACCCCGCCACAGCACCCTCGACGTCGACACGCCGGCGCCGCGTGGGGGCAGGACCGGCGGGCACGACGACCACCTGGGTGGTGCCGATCTGGTGGACCTGGGCGCCCCCTGCGCCCATCGGAATCTGCACGAACGTCGCGCCGGCTGCGGGGACCACCAGCGTGGGCCCGGCACTGCCAGCCGAAGCGTGGTCCGGTGTCGCATACGTGGCGGCCACGGCAGGGCGAGCGGGGTGGGCGCCCGAGGTAGCACCTCCGGCATCGATCACCTGCCGCCCCGACCACGGGCCCCGCTGGGCCTGCGCCTCCGGCCACCTGTGGTCGCGGCACCAGGCGCGCAAGGTGGGACCGGGCAGGCTGTCGGCGAGCTCAGCGGCGAGGTCGGCGACGGCACGCGCAGTCGGTCGCTTGGTGTGGTCGAACCGCAACATCTGCGTGACCAGGCTCAGCACGCGGCGGTCTTGCTGCGCCACCTTCGCCAGTCGGCTCATGGCGTGGGCGTCGAAGCGCTCCCGCTGGTTGCAGAGGCGCACGATCGCCTTGGTGTCGAGGCCCTCGAAGAACAGCTCGTGCGCGAGCCCCTCGTAGAGGGTGCAGCCCAGCGCGAACACGTCCCGCGAAGGCAGCGCGTCCACCACCTCGTAGGTCTGCACCTCGGGGGCCATATAGGCCGGGCTTCCGATGGCCATGCGCTCCGTGGTGGCGGTCTCGCGCCGCTCGTCCTCGGACTTGGCGATGCCGAAGTCGAGCAACTTCACCGCGCCGTGCGGTGTGAGGCGCACGTTGGCCGGCTTGATGTCGCGGTGCACCAAGCCAAGCGTGTGGCCTGTCGGCGTGAGGGTCTCCCATGCCGCGTGCAGGGCGTCCGCCATCCCGCTCACCGCGCCGAGAAGGGCCCGGGGACCGATGGGATCCTCCTCGTCGAAGATAGCGTCGTGAAGGTCGGCACCAGGCAGGTACTCGGTCACCAAGCCGATGCGACCGTCCAGCGTGCAGAGGTCCTTGACCGCCAGGATGGCCGGGTGGTTGAGTGCCGCCAGCAGCTGGCCCTCGTCGCGCATGCGGCTCACCGGCTGGCTCTTGGGGTGCAGTCCGGGGTGCAGCAACTTGACGGCCACATCCTGCTCGATGCCGGCCGGCGTGCGCATACGCGCCAGGTAGACCTCGCCGAACGAGCCTGCACCTAGAAGCGCACCGAGCGTGTACGAGGTTCGACCGGCCATCCCTTCTGCGGCTGCCACACGGCCTCCCTGTCCGAACGTGCGTCCGCCGGCGACTATACCAGCGATGGAACCGGGGAGGCGCGCTTCGCGGCCGCGGCGGCGCCGATCGCGGCGAGCCCTCCAGCGGCTGCGGCCGCAGCGCCCGCCATGAACAGGGCGTCGGGGCCCGAGGTGTCGAGGAGGACGCTGCCAAGCAGGCTACCGAAGATGGGGCCGAGTCCGTAGGCCGCTGCCACCACCACAGCTTGCGAGCCGCTCCTCGCAGTCACCGGCGTCCGGCGTCGCACCGCCTCGACCAGGGCGACCCACCACAGCCCAAAGCCCAAGCCATGCAGCGCCTGCAGGGCCACGAGGAGGGCCGGTGTGCTTGCGTAGGCCGTTGTGATCAACCGCACCGCCATCGCGGCGGATCCCACTGCGACCAGGATGAGCGGCTCCACCCGGCCCAGAGAGCGTCGGGCCAGGCCCATCACCAGCACCTCCGCACCCACAGCCACAGCCAGCGCGGGTCCGGTGAGGCTCACGTCGAAGCCGGCCTGCACGATCAGGGTCGACAGGAACACGTCGTAGATGAACTGACCGGTGCCATGGAGTGCGGCCGCCACAACCAGCAACTTGAGCGCTGGGTCCTGACGGTACACGGCGAACGCTGAGGTGGCCCGCGTGCGGGCGTGGTGCGGGCGGCTGACAAGCCGGGTGGACATCATCGCGGTGAGCGAGAGCATGAACGCGGCAAGTGCCAGCGGCTGCCAGGTGCCGCTGCCTGCCACCCAGCCCGCCACGTTCGCAAGGGCGAGGAAGCCCAACGAGCCCCACAGGCGGAGCCGTCCGTAGGTCTCTGGGGCTCGGCCGCTGTCCTCCAGCACGCCGATCACTTCGGCGTCCACGAGCACCGTGGTGGGCGCGCGCGTAGCCGCTACCAGCGCGAGGCTCATCAGGGCCAAGCCTGGCGAGCCTGTGGCTGCAAACGCAAGCACCGCCAGGATGGACGTGACGAGCAGCCCGCGGATCAGACCGACCCGATCCCCCCACCGATCCGCCAGCATGCCCGCGGTGAGCATCGCTACGGTCTGCACGGCGCTGGTGCAGGCCAGCACCAACCCCACGCCGCGACCGTCCAGACCGGCGTGCCGCAGGTGCAGCGCAAAGAACGGCACGAACGCCCCCGTGCCGCCCAGCATCAGGAAGAAGAAGGTGCCAAGCCAGACCGACGACGGGCCCGTGGGCCGCGCAGATGAGGTCACGCGAGGCCACCTCGACCGAGGACCACATGACGCGGGGCCCGAAAGCCACAGTCAGGACAGACGACGCGTCGACGGTGCGCCTCGGGCTTGGGCAGTAGGCACCGCACGCAGGAGGTGCTGCCAAAGCGCGCCAGCGCGTCGTTCACGACGGCAGCGAGTCCGTCGATGAAGCCCGGGGAGGTCTCGAGTGCAGCGGCACGTCCGAAGTGCTCGATGCCTGCGTGCCGAGCCAGCTCGGCGTACTCCACGTCGATCTCGTAGAGCGTCTCGATGTGCTCGCCCACAAAGCTCACAGGGACCACGAGGACGCGGGAGGTGCCCAGGTGGCCGAGCCTTGCCAGCTCGACGTCGGTGCCCGGTCCGATCCACTTCACGGGCCCCAGTCGGCTCTGCCAGGCCAGCGAGTAGGGGTCCTTCCAGCCGAGCTGTTCGACCACCCGACGCACCCCTTCGCGCACGTGCTCCGCGTACGGATCGCCTCGGCGTAAGAAGCTCAGCGGCACGCCGTGGGCCGAGAACAGGAGGTGGACAGGGCCTGCGCCCCCGAGGGTGGCTGCGGCCTCCCGGATCGACTGCGCGACGGCCTCGACGTAGGCAGGCTCGGCGAAGAAGGCGCGGGTGTGGTGCACGCGCACCTCACTGCGACCTAGCGCGGCGAGCGCGTCGTGGACGCGGTCTGAGGCTGCAGCGGACGTGGCGAAGCTCCAGTGTGGGAACAACCCGACGGATACAAGCTCGTCGCAACCTTCGGCCAGCAGGGACGCTACGGCGTCTTGCACCGTCGGGGACGTGAACATCATGCCCGCGGCGATCGGCGGGGCATCGGGCCCGAGCGCCCGGCTCAGCGCTGCCGCCTGCGCCAGCGACGACGGCACGGTCGGCGACCACCCGATGTGGGCGTACGCGGCCCCAATGCGAGCAGCGCGTCGCGGGGCGAGGCGTCGGCCCAGCCAGCGCGCGAGTCCGGCGGGGCCGGGGAGCACGTCGCTGAGCAGCTCTTCGAGGAAGGGCACCAGCTCCGGCTCGCTGCGCGGCCCTCCGAAGTTGAGCAGCAGGACGCCGGCGGTCACGCCTGCACCGGCGGCTTCCACGCATGGACCGCTGCGATCATCGCTTCTACGCCCGCGATCGGCGTGGTGGGCTGCACGCCGTGGCCGAGGTTGAACACGTGGCCCACGCCACCACCGGCCTCCAGGATCGCGGTGGTGCGGCGCCGGATGTCGTCGGGCAGCCCGTAGAGCGCGATGGGATCGAGGTTTCCTTGAACGGGGATCGTGCCGAGCACCGAGCGCGCCCAGGCCAGGTCCACGCGCCAGTCCAAGCCGATGACATCGGCACCGCTCTCGGTGAGCCAGGGCAAGAACGGTCCCGCATCTTTCGTGTAGAAGATGCGCGGAGCGCCGGAGACCCGCTCCAGCGCGCGCCGGGTGGCCGGAAGGGCGAACCGGCGAAAGTCCTCGGTGTCCAGCGCACCCGCCCAGGTGTCGAAGATCTGCACGGCGGCCGCGCCGGCCTCCACCTGCTGCTGCAGGTGATCCCCAACGAGATCGGCGAAGCGGTTGAGCAGCTCGGTGGCCAGGCGCGGGTTCTCGCGGAGCATCCGCTTGGGGGCCAGCCAGTCCTTGCTGCCTTGACCTTCTACGGCGTAGCAGAACAGCGTCCACGGCGCGCCGGCAAAGCCCAAGATCGGCACGTCAGGTCGGGCTGCGCGGAAGGCACGAATCGTGTTCGGTGCAGTCGGCAGCGCGTTGCGCACGTCGGGGTGGCGCAGGGCGCGAACCTCGGACTCGGTGCGCACGGGCTCCAGTCGCGGCCCGTGGCCTTCGTCGAAGCGGAGCGGGATGCCCATCGCTTCCGGCACCACGAGGATGTCGGAGAACACGATGGCGGCGTCCACGCCGAAGCGGTCCACGGGCTGCAGCGTGACCTGGGTCGAGAGCTCGACGCTGCCGCACAGTTCGAGGAACGAGTGGTTGGCGCGCACGGCCTGGTACTCGGGCAGGTAGCGCCCTGCCTGACGCATGAACCAAACGGGGACGCGGTCGACCGGGAGACCCCGCAGGGCGTTGGCCATGCGCTCGTGGCGGTTCATCGAGTCCTCCTTGGGGTCGCGCGCCCTATACCGAGCGCGGGCGCGTCTGCGAGCGGACGTGACGTCGTGTGCCTTAGCGAGCGATCATCCGACGCGCGGCGAGGTCTGAGAGGGTGAGGATCGAAGTCTGTGGGTTCACGCCGGTGTTCGAGGGGAACACGCTGGAGTCCATGACATAGAGTCCACGGATCCGGTGGTGACGCAGGTCGGGGCGCACCACCCCATGGAGCGGCGACGACGCCATGCGGGCCGTGCCAAACAGGTGGGTCATCACCACGCTGTAGGCTCTGGGGTCGGCTGGGGGGTGCCGCTCCAGGGCGTCCAGCCGTGCCGGATCGGTCACGGCTACGTCGAAGCCGTGCACGCCCGGCAGCACCTCCACCGCACCGGCCGCGAACATCATGCGACCTGCGACGGCGATGCCGCGGGCGAGGTCCACGAGGTCCTCGGGCGTCATGGTGTAGCGAACGACCGGTCGGCCGAACCATCCTCGGCGCACGCTACCGTGGGCGCGGGCCTTGAGCGCCACGCCGACCGACGCCCACGCATCGAGACGGTCGAGCTCGGCCGACCAAGCCCGCCCGACACCCGGCAAGCGAGAGGCGAGCATGCCGCGGTCCAGTCCAAGCGACTCGAACTTGAGGCGCTCGTGGCGGAGCCCAACGACCTCATGGCCCTGGGTGGCACCCTCCCAGCAGCGAATCGGGGTTGCGAACCTCGCCAGGACGCCCGCTCCTGGGTGGCCCTGGAGTCGATCGCCGACGGGTCCGGTGCGAAGGCCGCTGGCCCGCAGGAGCAACGGCGTCTGGATCGCGCTCGCGGCCAGCACCACGCGAGCGGCGTGCACCAGCACTCGCCCACCGCCGCTCGCCCGTCCGACCACGCCCACCGCAGCGCCGTGCTGGAGGAGCACCCGGTCGACCCGCACCCCCGAGATCAGCTTGGCACCATCGGCCTCTGCGTCGGCGAGCAGCGTGAGATCCATGCTCTGCTTCGCGCCATGCGGGCAGCCGAGCAGGCAGCGCCCCGATCCCTGGCATCCGCGCACGTTGCGCGAGATGGGCCGATGGTCCAGGCCGAGCGCAGCAGCCCCCCGCGCCAGCACCGCGCTGTTGGGCCCAGCCAGCTCGGGGGCGGTGGGTGCGATGCCCAGCCGCTCCTCGATGGCCTTCGCCGTGGCATCAAGCTCCGCGCGATCGAGCACCTCGGCGAGGCCCGGGTCGTCGGCAACCCAGCCCGCGCGCACGTCCTCGGGCAAGCGCCACGAGATCGCGCCGTTCACCACGCTGGTGCCGCCGACGGCCCGGCCCTGCACGATCGGGAGCGGGGCGCGTCCGCGGCTGACCGTGGCCCCCATTCCCCTGTAGGTGAGGCCCATCGCAGCGAAGGCGTCGCTGGGGAATCTATCGGGGGGGTGGCGGTGACCTTCCTCCACGACCACGACGCGAAGCCCAGCCGCTGCCAGCTGACGGGCGGCCGCCGACCCCGCGGGGCCGCTCCCGACAACCGCCACGTCCGCGTGACACGTCAGCTCGCCGTGGATCGATCGGCCGTCGATCATCGCTCGGCCCGGGCCCAGGCCGTCGCCGCCACGTGCCGGACGACCAGCAACAGCTGACGACCCACGTACGATCGGGGCTGGGACATCGCTCCGAGGGCACGCTCAGCTTCCTCTGCGCTCAGATTGTGGAGAGGACGGCCTGCGTGGATGACGGCTCCCCAGGTGAGGCGTGCCACTGCGAGCCGGAAGCCTGCGCGCATCAACCATGGGGCGGCTTCCGACCATGCGTCCCAGTCGGCCTCGGGGAGCTGGGTGGGGCGACCCGGCAGCAGGGCCCGCAACACGGCGTCGCGCCAGCGCCGCTCGACGGTGACGAAGCCAGCCACCGTCAGACGACCCGGGTCACGGGGACCCACAGGATGCGGAAGTCGTCGACCGTCGCGTCCGAGCGCTTCACACGAACGTCGAACGACGTGACCGCGCCCACGCGGGCTTCGTGCTCGGCCTCCAGCTCGCCCAGGGCTTGGGCGGTCTCGTGCTGCAGATCGTCGAGACGATCCTGGGCCGCCTCCACCGCACTGCGGGCCCGCTCCGCACGCTCGTTCGCACGGGTGACCTGGCGCTGCTTGGAGACCGCGCCTGAGAGCGAGCGAGAGCGACCCATGAACAAGCCCAGCAGGGTCTGTCCGACCGACACGACCTGCTCGGTGCGGTGGGCACTGGCGTCGCCGTCGTGCCGCGCAGCGTCAGCCTCAGCCTTGTCGACGGCGTCGCGCAAGCGCTCGGCTTGGGCCTCGGCCTTGCGGTGAAGTGCGCCAGCTGCTTCCGCGAGGCGCACTTCGGACGCCGCCCGTACCCTGGCTGCGAAGGCTTCGGCGGACTCGCCTGCGCGGCTGCTCAGCTTGAGCAGCGTGTGCCGCCAAGCGGTGGTGACCTCCTCGCGCACGGCATCGGCGAGCACACGGATCCGCAGCTTGTCGAGCTCCTGCGCCTCATCGAGGGCGGGAGGCAGGGGGAGGTAGCGGGCGCCGTCGGGAGCCAGGTCGTCGAAGGCGTCCTCGTCGAACACCACATCGGTGCTGACATCCTCGTCGAGCGGGTAGATCGTGCGGTGCTCCTCACGCTCCTCCTGGCTCCCATCGGGGAGCTCGAAGCGCAGGCGCAGGTGCATCTGCACGGCCGGCTCGAACAGGGTGCTGCCGTCGGAGGGGCGGTCGTGCAGGCGCGGCCGGGTGCGGTCGGCGAGAAGGGGACCGTGGGCTGCCGCGGGGTGCAGCCAGCGCGCGTCGAACCCCGGCGGAAGGGGGGGCGCACACGGGAGGCCGATCGCCGCCGAAGTGGCCGTGACAGCGGGCGTGGAGCTGCCCGACGCTGGAAGGGGAGATGTTGCGTTGAGGCGGCTCACCTCACTGCGGGTCAGGGGTCCACGTAAGAACACCCGCACGAAGCGGGCGGCGAGACACTGCGCGCCGTCTCCATCCGGGGTTCGCACCACAAACGTTCGCTCGGGGAGCTGAGTGATGAGCCCGTTCACCGTGGCGGGGTCCAGCTCGCCGGCTGCGCTGCACAAGCCGTCCACCACCTTCCGGCGGTCCTGCTCGGTCTGCATCCGACCGACCATCCAGGTGCCCGCGTTCGAGAGCGCCTTGTAGTCGACGTCCACGGGGTTCTGGGTGGCGAGCACCACTCCCAGACCGACGGCGCGCGATTGCTTGAGCAGCGTGAGCATCGGGCCCTTGCTGGGCGGGTCGTTCGGATGCGGCGGCAAGAAGCCCAGCACCTCGTCGAAGGCGAGGACGGCCCTCAATGAGCCCGTACCAGGTTGGCGACGGCTCCAGGCCACCACAGCGTGCAGCAACAGCGTGACGAAGAACATCCGCTGCGCGTCGTCGAGGTGCGCCAGGTAGAGCACGCTCACCGGCGTGCGCCCGTCGACGACAGGCTGGAGCCACGCGTCGACGTCGAGCGGATCCCCCTCACGCCAGCTTGCGAAAGCAGGACTGGCCAGCAGGGTGTTGAGCCTCAGCGCCAGATCGAGGCGCTTCGCCCTTGGGAAGAAGGTGTCGAGCGCGAACACCCCCAGCGTGGCGAACGGCGGATCGACGATCGCGGGGAGCAGCGCTTCCAGCGGGAGGCTGCGCCCTTGCCCCCACGCGTGCTCGAGGAGTTGAACCACCAGGATCGCTTCTGGGTCGCGAAGGGCATCTCGGGTAGGTCCCACCAGTCCCAGCAGCGCTGTGGCCGCGCCCACGGCGTAGGCCGCTCGGCCTTCGTCGTCGTGCTGTAGCCCCGCCGGGGGCGCTGCCAGCGCGGCCAGCACGTCGATCGGTCGGCCCGTCCGACTGCCGGGCGTGTAGATCGTCACCTGGGTCCGCGAAGCGAGCGCGCCGACGTTGGCGAGGTCGTCGCCCGCCCGGGTGAGCCCAGCCCGCCACGTTGCCGCGGATGCTTCGCCCAGCGCCTCCACGCTCACGCCCTTGCGCGCGGCCTCACCGGGGTCCACCCACGCAGCAAAGGACGGCCCGTCGAGGTCGGGGAACGCGAGCGCGAGGTTGGTGAGGTCGCCCTTCGGATCGATCGCCAGGATCGGCACGCCGGAGAGCGCCACCTCTTCGAGCAGCCCAATCACAAGGCCGGTCTTTCCGGACCCCGTCATGCCCAAGCACACCGCGTGACGCGTGAGGTCGTGGGCCTTCAGCCGCACCCGCTCATCGGTTGCTGTAGCCGACGCGGGATCCCAGCGATGCCCCAACCACAGCGTGCTCATCTGGACCTCCCACGCGATGGCTACGGCGCGCTGACCGGACCGCCGACTTCACGAAGTGCCGCGACGACGGCGTCGCGCTCGGGCCCCGCAGGTGAGGTCGTCGCCACCTCGTCGACAAAGGCCTCCCAGTCGGTGCGCACCAGGCTGCGCGCGACGGCGCGGCCCGTCCGTCCTTGCTCGATCTCGGTTCGGTGGGCGCCAACCAGCGCCTCCACACGCTCCTGGGCCGCGGCGACGGTCCGCGCCGACAGGTTAGGGGAGGCGGCGGCGCGCTCGGTCGCGACGGTCGCGAGGCGAGTGTACTCGGCCAGGACCGCATCGAAGGTGGCCAGGGCCAGCGTGGGGTCCGCCGGTGCACCACCGCGCAGACGTTGAGCGAGCCCAGCCGGAGCCTGCGCCACCCGTGTGGGAACGATCGGCCCTCGCTGCTGCGCAGTGACACGTTCGTCCACCGAACGGGCGGACCCTTCGCCGCCCTCGGGCGCCGCCGGGTCGAGCGAGTCGAAACCGCCCCCGAGCACCCAGCCCGCGAGCAGCAGGACGGCCAGTAGGCCGATCCCGGTGAACACCCAGGTCCGCTCGCTCATGCCTACCTCTCGATCGATCGGCTAACCTGATCGGGGGGCACACCGAAGACCGCCACCCGTGCCATGATGCGAGCACAGGAGGGCCATTGCGCGGCTGGTGGGTGTTGGGGTTGGGGATGGGTGCCTGCGGGGCTGACTTCGTGGTCGGCGGTCGCACGGACGATGTCGACCTCCAGCCGGCGGAGCTGGCTGTGTCGCCCGAAGCCGTGGTGTTCGGCGGGCGCAAGCGCGACGAGTTGGTGTCGGCCCCGTTCGAGATCCGCAACGCGGGTGGGTCGGTGCTCACCATCGCATCCGTGCGTCTGGAGGGCGCGCAGGACTTCACCCTCACGCTCGATGAGCAGCTGCCTGTCGATCTGGTCGCCGACGATGTGGTGACCGGGACGGTCTCGTTCATGCCGCAGCTCGCAGGCGATCGTGCGGGCTCGCTCTGGGTGCACCCCGACACCCTCGGACTGGATCCCGTGGAGGTCCCGCTGCGCGGGCTGGGCGAGGTGGGCGCCGTCGAGATCTCGCCCAACCCAGTGGACTACGGAGACGTGCCGATCGGCTGTGTGATGAGCCGGGACTTAGTGATCCGCAATGTCGGACGGGACGTGGTCCAGGTGGCATCGATCGATGTGCCCGAAGACGAGGACGACTTGTTCGTGGGCGGGGCCTCCGACACCGACTACGCCCTCGCTGTGGGTGCGCAGACACCGGTTCGGGTGTCGAAGATCTTTGGTGAGCTGGGGCCCTGGTCGCTGGCCATTCCCGTTCGACACGATGCGCCGTCGGGACCACAAGCCATTCAGCTGCAGGCGATGGTGGTGCCGCGCCCGCCTGTGGTGGAGCGGTTCGCCATCCCGAGCGCCATGCCCATCGATCTGCTGTACGTGGTCGACCAGTCGTGTTCGATGTTCGAGCAGATCGGGCTGGTGGTCTCGGAGACCGAGGCCTTCACCTCCGCGTTCGCCGCGCTGAGGGTGGACGGCCGAATCGCCGTGCTCACCGGAACAGAGCCCTCCTGCTTTACCGACGTGATCACGCCGGGTGATCCCGACTGGCTCACCCGACTGTCCGCTGCGATGGTGTCGATGCCCACGGTGGGGACCACCGTCGATGGTTGGTCGTGGCTCACCGAGGCCCCAATCGAGAGCGTGGCGCGCGCCAGCCGCTACGACGTGGCCGCGGGCTGCAACGCGGGGTTCCGACGGGAGTCCGCTCCACTCCACATCCTGACCTTCTCGGACGAGGCCGATCAGTCGAGCAGCTACCTCACGGGAGGTCCGGACTACTGGCGTCCTTGGTACGACGAGGTGGTGACGTGGGCGCATCCTGGACGCCTCTGGTGGCATGCCGTGGTCGACGAGGCTGGGGCGTGTGGAGATGAGCCCACAGGCGCGGGCGGCCACCTCGACGTCGTGACCGCTTCGGGTGGTGTGATGCTCAATGTGTGCGAGGGGGCATGGGTAGACGACATGCTGCGGCTGACCACCACCATCACCCGCAGCGGGCGGCAGTTCCCACTTTCCTTCAACGACGTGGTGGTGTCTTCGGTGGAGGTTCGCATGAACGGTGTGCTCGCGCCGACGGGGTGGACCTTCTTGCCTCAGCCGGCCACCGTCGAGCTCGAGGTGCTCCCGCCCGCCGGGACCACGGTGGAGATCTCCTACGTCAGGGTGACCGACTGCCCGGCCTGAGGGCTGTCGCCGCGCCGCCAGGCCGCGGTCTGGTTGGACTGGTAGACGACCTCGCCGCCTTGCTTGAACACGAACGCAAAGTCGCAGAAGATCGTGCCCCACAGATCGCGTCGACGGGTGCACTCGGCGCGCAGATCCACAGGCGGGCCGATGAGCCCCAAGCGGCCCCAGCGCGCCTTGGTGATGTGGGTGCCAAACCCAACCCATCCCTCGCTCACCTTCAGGTTGAGCGCGAACACGGCGTAGAGCTGCCCGAGCGTGCCGCTGGCCTGCACGGCGGCCGCCGCAGGCAGGTGGTTCGGGTGCCCTGGGAGCACCTTCTGTTCCGCGACGAGCACCAGGCGCGTGGTGTCCATGCGGGCGGTGACGGTGCGCGCTTCGAGGTCGACGTCGAGCAGCTCGTGCACGCACCAGCCTTCGGGACGGTAGAGCGTCTCGGCTTCGAAGATCTCGTGCCACCGGTCGGGCAAGAAGCCCATGGGCTCCTCCTTGGGGTGGCCCCTTATCGTCCGCTCCGTGCGCGGCGCGACCGCAACGGACACAACGGTTAGGCCCGGCCGGCATTCGAGGATGCCCGGAGGAGCAATGGCACGGCCCGATGTTGAGGCCCTACTCGGTGCGTTTCGCGCCGACCTGGCTGCGGTGGCCGACGGCACCGGGCTCGACCAGGTGCGCCGGACGCACGCGGGCAAGGCGTCGCCGCTCAAGGCAGCGCTCAAGGAGCTGCGGGAGGTCCCAAGCGACGAGCGTCCTGCTGTGGCTGCCGCGCTGAACGCTGCGGCCGAGATCGTGGACGCGGAGCTAGCCTCGGCTCAGATCCGCGTTGAGCGAGCGGCGATGTCGGCTCGCCTCGCGGCGGAGTGGCAGGACATGACCCTGCCGGGTGTGGGCACCCCGCGCGGCGCCCGACACCCCGTGGCCGAGGTCGAGGCGCGCTGCCTCGCCGTGCTGCGTCGGCTGGGCTTCACCTGGGAAGACGGTCCTGAGGTAGAGCACCCGTTCTACAACTTCGACGCGCTCAACATCCCCGAGCACCACCCCGCACGCGACATGCAGGACACGTTCTGGGTCACCGGCGGGCTGTTGCTGCGCAGCCACACGACCACCGTGCAGGCGCGTGTGCTCGAAGCGCGCCCCCCGCTGCCGATCCGGGTGGCGTCGATGGGGCGCGTGTACCGAAACGAGGCCGTCGACGCCACGCACCTTGCGATGTTCCACCAGCTGGAAGGCATCTGGGTCGACAAGGGCCTCACCTTTGCCCACCTCAAGGGCACCCTCTCGTTCGTGGCGAAGGCGCTGTTTGGCGAAGAGCGTCGGGTGCGGTTCAAGCCCAAGTTCTACCCCTACACCGAGCCCTCGGTGGGGGTGGACGTGAGCTGTGTGGTGTGCGACGGCGCCGGCTGCGAGGCCTGCCACGGCGCTGGCTGGGTCACCATCCTCGGCGCGGGCATGGTGCACCCCAAGGTGTTCACCTCCTTCGGCTACGACCCGAACGAGGTGTCGGGCATCGCGTTCGGTCTCGGCACCACGCGCATGGCCGCGCAGTGGACCGGCATCAGCAAGGTGCGCAGCCTCTACGAGCCCGATCTTCGCACCCTCCACGCTCTCCATCGGGGTGCCTGAACATGCGCACAACCCTTGCTTGCCTGCGGCGCTTCGTCGACCTCCCCCAGTCGCCCTCCGAGGCCCGCGCCCTGCTCGATGATCTCGGCCTCGAGGTCAAGCGCTTCGATGCCACGACGCCGGGAACGCCGATCACGCTGGAGCTTCTCGCGAACCGAGGCGACCACCATGCCCTGGTCGGGCTCGCACGGGAGGTGGGCGGCCGCACCGGAGGTAGCGTCCGCGTTCCTGAATTCCAGCGCCTCGCCGCCGGCGCGCCGCCGCACCCTGTGGTGGTGGAGACGCCGCTCTGCGCCGTCTACGGCCTCGTGCGCCTCGACCTCGTCAGGGAGGGCAGCCTGTCCCCCGAGGCGCTCGCGGTCCTGGAGGCTTCCGGTCAGAAGTCGGTGCACCCCGTTGTGGATGCCACGAACATCGCCAACCTGGAACTGGGCCAGCCCACCCACGCCTTCGATGCGGCGAAGGTGGTCGGCACCGTCCGGGTGCGCATCGCACGTCCGGGCGAGCAGGCCACACCGCTGTTTGCACCCGGACCTGTCACCGTACCGGAAGGTGCCGTCGTGATCGCCGACGACGAGAAGGTGCTCGCCATTGCAGGCGTGATCGGCTGCGAGGAGAGCAAGACCACGGCGCAGACCCGCTCCGTGCTGCTCGAGACGGCCACGTTCGACGCCGTTGCCGTGCGCAAGGCCGCGCGGGCGCTCGGCATCCACACCGACAGCTCGGCGCGCTTCGAGCGCGGCGGGGATCCGTTGCTGCCGCCTGTTGGAGCCGGTCGGGTCGCACGCCTGCTCGCCGACGCGGGTTGGGAGGTCGTGGGCCACCTCGGCATGGCCGCATCGTGGAGCCAGCCGGCCCGCGTCGTGCCATTCGATCCTGCAGCCTGCCGGGCCTTCTTGTCGATCGACGAGGGCGACGACGTGCTCTGGGATCGCCTCAACCGGTACGGGTTCGCACGGGCCGCGGGTGGAGCTGTAGTGCCCTCGTGGCGTCTCCCGGACGTGGAGTGGCCCGCCGATCTCTACGAGGAGATCGCCAAGTCCATCGGCTACAACCACACGCCCGAGGGCCTCCCCTTGGTAGACATGGGTGCGCTTCCGAGCGCGGTCGAGCGTGCGATGGACGCGGTCTCGGAGGTGCTTGTGGCCGCCGGGTTCTACGAGGTCGTCACCGACGGCTTCTACGCCCGTGCGGTCGCCGAGCAGCTTGGCTTTGTCGGTGCCCATGCGCTTGCCGCGCATGTGGAGACCCAGAACGCGCTCGACCGAGGCTACAGCAACCTCAAGAACAATGCGCTGGGGCAGGCTCTGGAGGGCGTGGCCCAGAACCTGCGCCACAAGCACGATCAGATCCAGGCCTTCGAGTGGACGCGCACCTTCCACCCCGACGCAACGGCCTCCAATGGCGTGTGCACCGAGCGTCGCCTGCTCTGGGCGATCGCCTCGGGCCTCGAACGACCGCGCGGCTGGTCGGGGTCGGGACGCGCACTGGACGTGTACAGCCTGAAGGGGGTGGTGGAGGAGATCGCGGCCACCCTTCGGCTCCCGCTGGAGGTGGGCAGCGTTGAGCCGACCTACCCGCTGGCGTCGGCGCTTCACCCGGGTCGGGCGGCATCGATTCGGCGCGAGGGCCGGGTGGTCGGCGTGATCGGTGAGGTGCACCCCGAGGTGGTGGCGGCGTGGCGACTCAAGCGCGTGCGTCCGGTCTACCTGGAGCTGGAGCTGGAGGCGCTGCTCGGGGAACCCATGCCGTTCCAGTTCCGGGAGCCGCCGAGGGTTCCGCCCGTGCCGCGCAGCCTCGCGTTCACGGTGCCGCCGGGAGTGGAGGTGGGGGAGATCCTCGCGGTGCTACGTGAGGCAGGTGGCGATGCGCTGCCGCAGCTCGAGGTCAACGATCGCTTTGACCACGACCGGGAGGGCTCACCCGTCTCGACCTACACCTTCGAGCTGGCCTGGGCCAATGAAGACGCCTCCGCAACGGGAGACGCGATCAACGAAGGCACCAGGGCGCTGATCGCCGCGGTCGCGTCGCGGCTGGGGGACCGTGGGGTCACCCTTCGGGCTTGATCACGGCAGCAGGGTGGGCCGAAGCAGCGGCCATGGCGGCGCGAAGAGCGAGCAGGGTCGGCACCAAGGCGGGGTGGGTCACTGCTTTCGCCGCGCTGTCGAGGAAGCCCTCCAGGCCCGTGTGACCTTGGTGGCTGTAGGCGACCGCCTGGATCGCCATGTCCAGCCGATCGAGCTGCCGCACAAAGCGCGCCTCGTCGTCGGCTTGCGCTTCGTAGGCCTCCCACCTGGCCCGCAGGTGAGCGGGGAGGGGCGCGAGGAGCTCGGCCATGGCGCTGGCCTCGCGTGCGTGCTTTTGTGCGACGGTGACGCCATCGTAGGGGGTGATGTCGCCCACGCGCACTTCGGGAAGGTCGTGCAGCACGGCGTACGCGAGGGCCCGTCCGAGATCGAGGGTGGATGGCAGAAAGCGCAGCACGAGCCAAGCCACGCCCCAGGCGTGCGCGGCCACGGACTCGGGTGACGCCACGCCGACCCGCACCCAGCCCGCGCGGGGAAGTCTCTTGAGCCCAACGGCCTCGACCAGCGCGGCCAGCTCCGGACTCACGCGACAGCCCTCGCGGAGATGTCGAACCGAATGGGACGATCGAGGGCACGCTCGAGCATCCCACGACGCTCTTCTGCCGACCAGTGCTCGAGATCGCCGCCATCGGGCGCGACGGCGCGCACCTCGATGTGGTCGCCTTCAACAGAGACTGAGAGGTCGGAGAGCGCCTGAGCGTGGCTTCGGTCCAGCGCATCCGCGACCCTCAAGACGCCAGCGAGCACGCGCACGCGAGCACGCTCGGACGCGCTGAGGTTTCGCCAGTGGCTGTGAGATCCCTTGGGCTCGCTGCGGCCATGGTACCGAACGATGCTGCCCAGCACGGCGACGTCGGGTGCGGTGAACCCGGCCATCGGCAGGTTCTCGAGCAGGTACTGTCCGTGCCGATGGTGACCCTTGTCGGCGATGTGGTGTCCGATGTCGTGAAGCAGCGCAGCCGCGCGCAGGAGCTGCCGATCCGCCGCGTCGAGACCATGCAAGCGTGCCGTTCCGTCAAACAGCACCAGCGCCATGCGCGCCACGTGGTCGGCGTGGGCAACGTCGGGTGCGAAGCGCTGCATGGCCAGCCGAATGGAGCGCTCGCGCGGGTCGGGCACCGTGCGCGAGAGCTTGAGCTCGGGTCGGTTCCGCTCGGCCCAGTCCACGAGGAGGCCATCCCGCAGAGAGCGCTCGGAGGTGGTGAGCGTGGCGGTTCCGAGGAGCTTCATGACCTCTCGAACGAGCACACCACCCGACACGATCGTGTCGGCGCGCTTGTCGTCCATGCCGGGCATCCGCGCAAGATCGGCCCGCGGTGTGCGCTCGAACACATCGAGGAGTTCTTCCAGCTCTTCTCGGTGGAGCAGCAGCCCCTGTTCGTGGGACGGCAGGCTCGCCCCTCGACGAAGGGTCGCGATGCGGGCGAGGCAGCGCGCTGTGCCGCTCGTGCCCACGAGTGCGGTGACCAGGCCACGCTGTACGCGAGCGGCCAGGGGTTGGAGGACTTCGCGGATGTGGCGCTTCATCTCGCGGCGCGCCTCGGCGGAGAGGAGGTCCGCCTTGTGGAAGGCCTCAGCGAGACGAATGTGGCCGAGCGGGAACGACAAGGTGTGCAGCGGACCGTCGACGTCCCCGATGACGATCTCGGTGGATCCGCCGCCGAGATCGCACAGCGCGACCGGCCCGTGCTGCAGCGACAGGTCGGAGCGCACGCCCATCCACACCAGGCGAGCCTCTTCCTGACCGGTGACCACCCGCACGTGGACCCCGGTGGCTTCTTGCACGGCCGCACAGAATGCTGGGCCGTTGTCGGCCTCACGGACTGCGGAGGTGGCTGCGGTGTGGATGTCGGTGACCCCTTGCAGGCGGGCGCGTTGCACGAAGCTCCGCATGGCCTCGACGCCTCGCTCAAACGCGGGTGCGGCGATGTGGTGCTGGCCGATGCCGCCTTGCCCGAGCATCACCTGGGCGCGCGCCTTGTCGATCATGTGCACGAGGCCGTCGGGGTCGATCTCGGCAACGAGCAGATGGAACGAGTTGGTGCCGAGATCGATGGCGGCGATCTTCATGCGGAGTGGTCCTGTGGCTCAACGTGGGCACCGGGATGCGTAGGCAGCGACACGTTGAGGAGGCGACACGCCTCGACGATGACGGACACGAGGTTGAACTCCGCCGAGCGCGCGGCGAGGGTTGCCGCAGCGTGCAGGTGCTCCTGGGCTCGGTCGGGTGCGAGTCGGGCCAAGGCCACCCGCGCGAACACCTCCCAGGTAACGGCTCCGTCCGCCCTTGCGAGCGCGAGCGCTTCCTCAGCGAGTGGCAGGCCCTGCGCCTCATCTCCCACGTCCGCGCACGCTGTCGCCTTCTTCACGAGGCGCTCCGCTCGCTCGACCGGCGTGCGCGCCTCGGCGAGGTACGGGCCAAGGGGTGCTGCGGCCACCTCCGCCTGCTCGGCCCGGCGGCGGGCCGCCTCCGCCGCCTCGGCCAGCGCGGCGACCACACGGTCCTGCAGGCCGCGCACCTCCGCGACGCCAGCCTTGTCGCCGACACGGCGCAACACCCGAAGCGCTTCGCGGCATGCAGCATCGGCCGCGTGGATCTGGCCAGCCTCCAGCGTGGCTTGTGCGAGCAGCGACAGGACCCGTGCCCGCACGTCCTGGAGGTCGTCGGCACCCCGGAGGTCGGCATCGTGCGCCACGGGTTCCAAGGTTCGCACTGCGTCCTCCCACCGTCGCTCCTGGAGCGCGGTGACCCCCTCGCGAATGCGGTGGGGCAGGTCGCTCACAGACCCGGCTCGTCGAGCACGGTGAGGGCGAGCCGCGCTGCCTCTTCTTCCAACCGACCGGGTACCACGTGCCGACCCGGGGAAGGTGGCGAAGCGGCGAGCCAGGCGAGCGTGAGCCCGAGCACGGCGTACTGCAGGAGCACCGGCTCCGGAGATCCGCTGTTGAGCACGATGTTGAGCGGGTGACCATCCCCGAGCACGGTGACGCGCACCCCCCCTTCGAGCCGGTAGCGGACGACGCCGTCGGCCACATGGTCCACAAACTCAGCACCCTCCCGAATGCCCGCGACGTCCACCTCGTCGCCGCCCGTGCCAGCGTTGACCAGCACGATGCCGTCGCGCGCGCCCCGCAGCAGGGCCTCGGTGACCGCTCCTGGTCGTCCCGTGGCGGTGACGAGGACGTGGACGCGCGAGATCGCGTCCGTAAGATCGGGCGTCGCAAACCCGTCGTAGTGGGCGAACAGCCTGCGCACGGCGTCGGCCTCCACCACCTCGACCGCCATCCCTGCGCTGCGTGCCCATGACGCGATGCCGCGGCCCACCGGACCGTAGCCGACCACCGCCGCGCGTCGTCCGGCGAGGTGCATGCCTGTGAGCGTGCCCACAGCGCGCCAGACGGCTTCGCCGAGGCCGTGTCCGTTCTCCACCCGGTCGTGCAGCCGCCCCGCCGTGAGGTCGATCACGGGGAAGGGGAGGGCACCCAGGCCGCTGATCGCGTCGGCACCGCGGCGCGTGAGCACGACGGCACCCTTAGGCGCTGTGCCATCGAGGGTGTGCCGCGCAGTCGCAGCCAGCAGCTCTGCGCCCGTGTCGACAAGCAGATCGGGCCCATGTGCGAGCACCTGCGCGTGGCGGTCGTCGCGCTCTCCGCCGGTGTAGACCTCCACCCCGCGGGTGCGCAGGAGCTGCACAGCACCCGGATCCGTGGTGGCAGGGTTGGCGCCGCTCACCACGCAGCGGGCACCGCCGAGCACCAACTCTTCCACGAGGGCCGCGGTGAGCGTGGTGAGGTGCAGGTTGAGCCCAATGGTGAGGCCCGACCATGGCCGTTGTGTTGCCCACCGGTCGCCCAAGCGCTGGAGAATGGGGAAGAATACGCGGGTGGCCCCCACGTCTTGCTCAGCCGCGAAGGCAAGCTCGTCCAAGGTCGACATGCGTGGCCCTCCGAGACCGGCGGCTAACGTGGGGGAGGGCGGTGGGCTGGCCCTGCGCCCCACCTACTCGCCCGGATCCAGCTTCACCGTGTGGCGCCGAGGCCGATGAGGCGGCATCGGGCAGACAGATCCACCCGTCGTGACAAATCCGACTCGCCGGTCATATTTATGTCGGTTACCCTGCAAGACGACACGGAGTCGATGTGAGCACCGGGTTGGTTCATCGCCGCGCGCTCCTCAAGGGAGGCTTGGCCGTCGGTGCAGCGCTTGCGCTGGTCGGCGTGGCGCAGCTCCCAGCGTCCGCCCCGGGTCGCCTCGCGCTCTCTGAGCGGGAGTCTGAGATCGTCGCGGCCGTCGCCGAGGTGCTGTTCCCGGGGGCACCCTTCCCGATCAGTGGCGTGGATGCGGGGGTTGTTGCCGAGGTCGACCGGATCGTGGATGACTGCATTCCGGAGGTGGGAGCCACGCTGTTTCGCTACCTGCTGCGCGCGCTCGAGTGGGGCACGCTCGCCGCGCGAGGCGTGCGGTTCTCGGATCTGGATCTGGAGACGCGGCGAGAAGTGCTGGAGGTGTGGCACCAGCCCAACCTGCTGCCCCGCAAGATCGCGTGGGATGCCATGCGGATGATCCTGGCGATGGCGTATTTCTCGCACCCCGAGGTGCTCGCGCACATGGAGTGGCGCGCCACCTGTGGCGGGGGTGTCGCATGAGCCCCTGGAAGGCCGGCAAGCATGGCGCTCCCAACTACGGCGGCGACCTCGTCGTGGAGGCGGAGGTGGCCATCATCGGTGCCGGCGCCGGCGGATGTGCAGCCGCCGCGGCGCTCGCCGAGCAAGGAGTGAAGGTGGCGATCTTCGAGGAGGGCCGTCACTGGAAGCCCTCGGAGTTCAAGCCCAGCACCTCGTTCGCGCTGCGCAATCTCTACCAGGAGCGCGGCGCGCGCTCTACCCGCGGCAACGTGGTGATGGCGCTTCCTGGGGGGCGCGGGGTGGGCGGCAGCACGCTGATCAACTCGGCGATCTGCTTCCGTCTTCCCGATCCCATCCTCGATGCGTGGCGGGAACAGAACGGCTGTCACACGCTCACCCGTGAGCGATTCCACGCCTACTTCGACCGCATCTGGGAGACGCTCGGCGTCACCACCCAGTCAGCCGACGTCCAGCGGATGAACAACATCATCTTCAAGCGCGGGGCCGAGGTGCTCGGCCTGAACGGTGCGTTCTTGCCTCGGAGCGCGCCCGGCTGTGTGGGCTGCGGAATCTGCCAGTACGGGTGCCCCTCGGGCGGGAAGTCCAGCGTCGACCGAACCTTTCTCGCCGAGGCGCTCGCCACGGGCAACGTGGGCGTCTACGCGGACTGTCGCCTCCACACGGCCGATGCCGCCAGTGGGCGCGTTCGCAGCGTGTCGGGCGAGATCCTCGATCCCCACACGCAGAAGCCCGTGGGCCGGGTCACGGTGCATGCCGACACCTTCGTGCTCTCAGCAGGCCCCATCGGCACGCCGGTGTTCCTGCTCAACAACGATCTCGCGTCGAGCGCGCACTGTGGAAAACACCTGGTGGTGCATCCCACGGCCGGTGGCATGGCTCGCTTCCCATTCGAGATCAAGCCCTGGCACGGCGTCACCCAGGGCTACTACGTCGATCGATGGGAAGAGGGCTACCTCCTGCAGACCTACACAGTCACGCCCGACCAGTACTACGTCGTGCTCCCAACGGGACTGGGGCGGGAGACGCTGGAGTGGATCGCCGATCTCAAGTACCTGGCCAGCGCTGGAACCTTGGTGCACGACGAAGACAGCGAGGGGCAGATCAACGTCACGCCCGTGGGCACCGACATCAGCTACCACCTCGGCGACGGCGACAAACGGCGGCTGATCGAAGGGATGCGGGCGGTGGGGAGGGTGTTCTTCGCCGCCGGGGCCACGTCCGTGCTCCCATTCCGTCACGGAGGGGGAATCGTGCACCACGAGGGCGATCTGGAGGCGCACCTCCCGCTCGACCTGGATCCCACGCACCTGCAGCTCTACGCCAGCCACCCGATGGGCACCTGCCGCATGGCCAGCAACGCAGGCGACGGCGTGGTGGATCCCTTGGGCAGGGTGTTCGGCTGGTCGAACCTGCGGGTGGCGGACGCGAGCGTGTTTCCCACCAGCTTGGGCGTCAACCCGCAGGTCACCACGATGGCGATGGGCCTGATGGTGGGTCAGTCCGTAGCGGGCGTGCTCACGTAGACCTGATCGGGGTCCGCTGCGGGCCCGTGGCCGCCATCACGCGTGCTGCGAGACAGCGGCCTGGAGGACCTAGCCCAAGAACCCGTGCGCCTTGAGATAGGCGATCACTTCGCCGGCTGAGTCGTCAATCGACTTCCCATCGGTGTCGAGCACGAGCTCAGGCGAGGCCGGAGCCTCGTACGGGTCGTCGATGCCGGTGAAGCCCTTGATGAGGCCTGCGCGGGCCTTCTTGTAGAGGCCCTTGGGATCGCGGCCCTCGCAGGCCTCCAAGCTGGTGGAGACCCACGCCTCGATGAAGCGGCCTGCGGGAACCATCGCCCGCGCCTTGTCGCGATCGGCGCGGTACGGCGAGATGAACGCCGTGACCACGATGAGCCCGGAGTCGGCGAACAGCTGCGCCACCGATCCCGCGCGGCGGATGTTCTCCGCACGGTCGTCGGCCGAGAAGCCGAGGTCCTTGGTGAGATTGTGGCGGAGGTTGTCGCCGTCGAGGACGTAGGCGATGCGGCCCTGCTCGAGGAGCAGTTGCTCGACGCGACGCGCCACGGTGGACTTGCCCGAACCCGACAGGCCGGTGAGCCACACGACCACGCCCTTCTGGCCGAGCACTTGCTCTCGCTCTTCGGGGCTGATCTCGGCACCGTGCCAGACGATGTTCTTGGACTTGGGCTCGGACATGGGGTCTCCTCGGGGGTGGGATCGGCGGGGCGGAGGCTTATCGGACGCGCTCTCCCCGTGCCACGCGACGGCCCCGCTGCCGCGCGGTAGGACCTGAAGGGGAGGTGTGCGTGTCGGATGCCGTCACCATCGCGCTGGACGCGATGGGTGGAGACCACGGCGTGGCCGAGATGATGGCCGGTGCGGCTCGGCTGTCGGCTGAGAGCCCCGACCTCCAGATTCTATGCGTGGGCAACGTGGGCCAGATGGATTCGGTGCTGGCACGTGTGCCCCATGACCCTTCCCGGTTGCTGCTCGTGCATGCTCCCGACGTCATTCCCATGGACGCGAAGCCCAGGGAAGCGCTCGAGGCGCTCCCGAACGCATCCCTGTGGGTGGCGGCGCGGCTTGTCGCGAGCGGCGAGGCGCAGGCCTTGGTCACTGCGGGCAACACCGGCGCTGCGATCCTCGCGTCGTCGCGCACGTTTCAGCGCCTTCCGGGCATCTCTCGCGCTGCGCTCGCCTCGGTGTACCCCACTGCGGAACGGCACGGACCCCGCGGCGATCCGTTCGCCCTCTTGCTCGACGTAGGCGCCACCCTTCAGGCCACCGCCGAAGACCTGGTGGGGTTCGCGCTGATGGGATCGGTGTACTCGTCGATCGTCTCCGAGAACCCTCGCCCGCGTGTGGCGTTGCTGTCGAACGGCACCGAGCCCACCAAGGGAACCACGGCGATCGTCGAGGCGCATGCGCGCCTCGCGTTGAGCGGTCTGGCGTTCGCGGGCAACGTCGAGGGGCTCGACATCCCCAAGGGCACGGTCGACGTCGTGGTGTGCGACGGCTTCTTGGGGAACGTCGTTCTCAAGATGCTGGAGGGGGCAGGGGAGCTCATTGCTTCGGTCGCCGGTGCCGCTTCGGCCCAGAAACTCCAGTGGCGGATTGGGCTCGGAATGTTGCAGGGCGGCCTCGCAGAGCTGCAGCGCCTGACCGACTTCAAGTTCTACGGGGGAGCCCCGCTGCTGGGTCTCGACCAGGTTGTCATCAAGGCCCATGGTCGCAGCGAAGCGGGCGCAGTGCGCAACGCGATCAAGGTGGCCGCAAAGACCTACCGCGGTGGCTTGGTCTCTAAGATTCGAGCTGGCGTTGCGGATCTCCAGGCCCAAGGCGCGGCGATTGGGGAGGAAGACCCGTGAGCGAGACCTGGCAGAAGTCGACCAAGGATTCCTGGCTGGTGGGCACCTTCTTGGTCTCGACCGTTGGCGTGGTGTGGTTGTTCTGGCCCTTCTTCCAGGTGCTGGTGTACGCCGCCGTGGTCGCCGTGATTGCGGAGCCCCTCCACGACCGAATCACCCAGCGCTTGGGGGGCAGGCGTCTCCTCGCCGCCGTGCTCACGGCCTCTGCGTTCGCCGTGCTTGTGCTGCTCCCCCTGGGGGTTTTGCTGGGCCTGTTTGCGCGCCAGGGGATCGCGTTCGCGGGGCAGGGTCTCGACTGGGTGAGTCAGGGGCACCTGGAGGCGTGGCTTTTGGAGCACCAGAGCACGTTGGAGGCGCAGGTCTCAACATGGACAGGTCGTTCGGGTGCGAATGCGTTCCGTTTGCCAGACTATACGGACACGGTGCAGCAGATCGTCACCGCCATGCTGGCGACCGCCGGAGATGTGCTCCCGTCGGTGTTGTCCGGCCTGATCACGGGCACCATCGGGGCGGTGATCTTCGTGCTCACGGTGATCACGCTGCTCGCCGAAGGACCGCGAATCGCCACCTTCGTCACAGAGCTCACGCCCCTCGAAGACCGCTACGAGCGCCAGATGATCGGTGTGTTCCGTGAGTTCGCGTTCAACATGGTGATCGGTGTGTTCGTGGTGGCGATCACCCAAGGTGTGGTGGCCTCCATCGGCTACTCGATCTTCGGCATGCCGCGGCCGGTGTTCTTCGGCATGCTCACGGGCATGGGCGCGTTCCTTCCGATCGTGGGAACCGCGGTCGTGGCCGGACCCATGTGTGCGTGGGCCTTCATCGATCAGGGACCCCTGGTGGGCACCATGATGATTCTGTGGTCGGTGCTGGTGGTGGGCACCGTCGACAACGTGATCCGGCCGATGATTATTCGAGGCAGCTCGAACATTCACCCGCTGCTGGTGTTCCTCGCGGTGTTCGGCGGTTTGTGGTGGCTGGGCATCACCGGCGTCTTGGTGGGGCCTGTGATGGTTGCGATGTTCCTGGCGCTCGCCAAGATCTACAGGGAGGAGATCCTGCGCTTGCCGCCGACCAGCAAGCACGACCTGTAGGGCTCACGCGCGGACCTATGGGTCGCGCACCGCGCGCAATCGGTCGCGCCCCGCGCTCAGCGGCGGAGGGCGCGGCCCATCATCCTTCGTCGCCGCCGTCGCCGCCGTCGTTGCCGCCGGCACCGTCGTCGTCGTCGGCGGTCCACTGACGCCACGACTTGCCCGACACGCGCTTCTCTTTGGGCGCGAGCTTGTTGGGTCGACGATCGGGCTCGGCCTCACGCGTGCCGGCCTTCTTGGTGGGCTCAGTGCGACGCGGCATGCGCGCATCGTCCCACGCCCCTTCATCGGCTGCAGGCGCTCCGAAGTTGCCGCCCGCACCGCCCGGCGCGCCGCCAGGGCCGCCGGGACGAGGACGGAATCCGCCAGGTGCGCCTCCGGGTCCGCTCGGGCGATCGCCAAACCGACCCGGCGCGCCGGGTGCGGGGCGCTCGCCCCAGCGCCCACTGGTGGGTGCTCCAGCAGCTCCGGGCGCGGGACGCTCGCCCCAGCGCCCGCTCGTGGGTGCGCCGGCAGCGCCAGGCGCTGGGCGTTCGCCCCACCGGCCGCTGGTAGGAGCAGGAGCCGCGCCTGCCGCAGGGCGTTCGCCCCACCGTCCGCTGGTCGGCGGAGCACCGCCCGACGGGGCATCGCCCCAACGACCGCCGCCATCGCGTGTGCCACCACCGCCACCGCCCGGCGCGCCAGGGCCCGGACGGTCTTCGGCGAGGTCGACACGGATGCTGCGGCCATCGAGCATCGCACCGGACATCGCTTCCAGAGCGGCGCGGGCCATCTCCGGCGCGATGTAGCGGACGAATCCGAAACCTCGCGAACGACCGGTGTCGCGATCCAGGATCACGCGTGCTTCCGTGAGCTCGCCGAACGGCGCGAACGCCGCGCGGATCATCGAGTCATCAGTGTTGGGCGAAAGACCACCCACGAACAGCTTGTTGGACATTCTCCCGACTCACCTGGTCCGAGACGCGGCCTGCGCCACGGTGGAATGATTCTGACACTCAAGGTGCCCGCACGACAAGCCACACCGTACGCCGTCAGGACGTGGACGGCTCTTGGCTGGTTCTGGCGAACGACCTACTTGCATGAAGGAACGCTTGGTAATCGCGCGGCGAGGTCGGTGCCAGCGGGATTGTCGGCCCAAGGCGGTCCAGGGCCACTTCGATGCCTGGCAGAGCCCGCATGAGCTCGGGTTCTGCAACGAGAAGTTCGTCGAGTTGGGAGCGCTCGATCAGCTCGCGGCGCACGGCGTCCTGAACCAGGGCCACGCGTCGGCTCGACGCCATCGGACCCCCACCGCCAACCCGCTGGGCGACCTCGGTGACCTGCCCTCCAGAGAGGCGTCCGCGACGCCAGAGGCCCAGCGCCGCCTGGAGCCACGAGAAGACAACGTGGACGTTGGGCCCCAGCACCCGAAAGCTCTGCAGCGGAAGACCGCGATCCACGTGGATCCAGATGTCGGTCACAGCGTCGGCGACGATCACCCGTGCCAGCGCCCGGCGCGCCTCGTCGATCTGGTCGTCGTACGCGCCGCCGCGACGCAGCAGGTGAGCGACCTCGTCGGCTGTGACTCGCCCAGCCACAGCGTCGGCATACAGCGCGTAGACCAGCGCATCGACCTCGGCGTCATCGCCGAACAATGACTCGGTGGCCGCTACGGCCTCGCTCGCCCGCAAGGTGAGCAATCGCGGAAGCTTGTAGCCAAGCTGACCTCGAATGGCGCGAAAGCGCCCTCTGCGCAGGTTGCCGAGGTTGTCTTTGAGCTCAAGCGCATCGAAGCGGATGCCGTCGAGCCGGAGCTTGTGGGTGAGCACTTCGCGCATCTGGGTGGGGGAGCCTGACAGGATCGTGGCCCGGGCTTGCGGATCGTGAGCCAGGAGGCCTCGAAGCAGTACGTCGGCCCCTGGGACGTTGCGCTTGGACTCCGCCGACTCCATCGCCGAGCGCAGCAGACCCCGGACCGAGTGGATGTCGGTCTGAAGGTAGGTCTTGTCGAGGTCCCAGCGATAGACGTGCACGACGGTGGGTATCGCGGCATGCACGCGCGCGGGCCCGGGCCCGTCAACCTCGGCAGGATCGGGATGCGCACGAACCACGGACATGCTGGATGGGACCCGCTGGGCGCGGGGGAAGACGCGTGGGTGACGCTGGCGCTCGACGGGCTCACGCAGTTGGAGCGCGTGGAGCGGGTCACCCACGGGTTCCACACCTACCCGGCAGGACTGCACCCGGACGCTGCGGGCCAGTACCTCGCGGCCCTTCCCGGGTCCTCGGTGTTCGACCCGTTCTGCGGTGGCGGCACGGTGTTGGTGGAGGGGCTGCTGGCGGGTCGGAGGGTCTCCGGCTCGGATCTGTCCTCGGTGGCGTGCTTGGTTGCCCGCACGCGCACGGCCGTGGCCGGCGATGCCGAACTCACGGATCTTCGCTCCACCGCCCGAGCGTTGGCTGAGCGTGCAAGGGTCGCGAGGCACCTCCCCGAGGAGGAATGGCTGCACGACTGGTACGAACCCCACGTGCTCGCCGAGCTCGAGGGCATTCGGAACGGCCTCCTGGCGCGGGAGGACGACGGCCTCGCCACCGACCTGCTGTGGGCGTGCTTCTCGTCGATCGTGATCAAAGCGAGCTTTCGGAAGTCCGACACGTCCAGCCAGCGCGTCCCCACGCAGCGTCCACCCGGCACTACGGCCGTCTTGTTCCACAAGAAGGCTCGCGAGCTCGGACGTCGGCTCACGGCGCTTCGAGAGGCCGTGCCGGAAGGAACGCCCGCAGCCGAGATTCGACTCGGGGATGCACGCTCCGCCGCGCCGTCCTCGCCGGTCGATCTGGTGATGACGTCTCCGCCGTACCCCACCATCTATGACTACGTGGCGATGCAGAGCCTGCGAGAGACGTGGCTGGGCGTGCGATCCCCCGCATCCCGGGAGATCGGATCCCGCCGCGCGTTTCTCGACGACGATCCCGACGCCGCCATGCTCCAGTGGCAGATCGACACCCGGTCTTGGATGAACACCGCGGCGGGCGCGCTGGTTCCCGGGGGCCACCTGCTGGTGGTGATCGGCGACGGTCGACTCGGCGATCATGTGGTGGACGCCGGGCAGGTCACCTGTGACGTCGGGGCCAGTCTCGGCCTCGAGCGTCGCGTACACGCGTCAGTGGCACGCCCGGAGCACGCCCGCGGCGGCGTCCGAAGGGAGCACGTCGTCCTCCTTCGGCGTCGATAGGGTACCGGGTTTCTGGACGCGGGGCGTGCGCGTCGGTAGCATCATGTGCGCAGCGCGACACCGCGCCGGAGGTTCAGGCCGCAATGCGAAAGACCCGAGTCCTGCTGGCCGATGACCACGGCATCCTGAGGAGTGGCCTCAAGATGTTGATCGACAGCCACGGCGCCTACGAGGTGGTGGCCCAGGCGTCGAACACCCAAGAGGCGATCGACAAGGCGATCGCGGAACAGCCAGATGTCGCGATCGTCGACATCACGATGCCGGGCGGAGGAGGCGTCAAGGCCACCGAAGAGATCGTGGCAGCTTGCCCCAACACCCGCGTCATCGCGCTCACGATGCACGAGGATCCCGCCTACCTCAAGGCGGTCTTCCAGGCGGGCGCCAAGGGGTTCGTGGTCAAGCGGTCGGCCGACACGCGCTTGCTCGATGCCATTCAGTCTGTCGTCGACGGCGAGATGTACACCGACCCTGCCATGGGATCCGTCATCATCGATCAGGGGCCGAGCGCGGCGAAGGGCGGAGAAGGCACGGGCTTTGAGTCGCTCTCGATCCGCGAGCGCGAGGTGCTCACGCTGCTGTCACAGGGCCACACGAACCGTGAAGCGGCCGAGCACCTCGGCCTGTCGATGCGCAGCATTGAGACCTACAGGGCGCGAATCAACGAGAAGCTCGGCTTCGCGAACAAGGCCGACCTGGTGCGCTACGCACTGGAGCACGGCATTCTCACCACGGGCGATGTCCGATAGGTCCACCGCGCGAACCCGG
Source organism: uncultured Enterobacteriaceae bacterium (assembly GCA_964396405.1). GTDB lineage: Bacteria > Myxococcota_A > UBA796 > UBA796 > JACKEO01. The sequence continues at coordinate 11,214 of CAYNFK010000001.1, read as the reverse complement.
AGGGCAGCGTGCTCACCCCAGCGATGGTGCTGGACGCGCTCCGTGCCGTTCAAGACCCTGACCTGCACCAAGACATCGTCGCTCTCGGCTTCGTTCACGACCTGGTGATTGAGGACGAGGCCGTCCGGTTTGAGGTACGCCTGACCACGCCGGCGTGCCCCGCGAAAGCGGCCCTCCATGACGCGAGCGTCGCGGCCGTGGCATCCATTGCGGGCCGTCGCACGGTTTCCGTTAAGATGACCGCCGCGGTTCGTGCGCCCGCGCGCGAAGAGGCGGAGGGTCAGCTTCGCGACGTGCGCCACGTGGTCGCCGTGGTGAGCGGAAAGGGGGGCGTCGGCAAGAGCACCACGGCCGTGAACCTGGCTGTGGCGCTAGCGGACACGGGCGCGCGTGTCGGACTGCTCGACATGGACATCCAGGGGCCTTCGATCCAACACCTCACCGGGGTGGGTGTTCCCGAGGACCTGGCCCATGAAGGTGCGGTCCCACCCGAACACGCCGGCGTTCGGGTGCTGTCGATGGCGATGTTCCTCACCGCCAAGCGTCCGGCCCTGCTCCGTGGTCCACGGGTCACCGCCATCGTGCAGCAGTTCCTCACCACGTTTGCATGGGGCGAGCTGGACTACCTGATCGTGGACACCCCGCCGGGCACGGGGGACGTGCACATCACGCTGGCTCAGACCGCGCGCCTCTCGGGCGCGGTGCTGGTGACGACCCCTCAGGAGACGGCGCTGCTCGACACCCGTCGATCGGTGACGATGCTCCGGCAGCTGGGCGTGCCGGTGCTGGGCGTGGTCGAGACGATGGCGGGCTTCGTGTGTCCGGACTGCGACGTTCTGCACCCCATCTTCGGACAGGGGGGTGGCGATCGCCTGGCCGCTGAGCTGGACGTGCCGGTGCTCGGACGCATTCCCCTGGACCCAGCGGTGGTGCTCGGCGGGGAGCGCGCTGAGCCCGTGGCCCGCGCTGCTCCGTCATCGCCCGCAGGTGCCGCGTATGTGCGTGCAGCACACGCGCTGGCCGCGGCGCTGTCGACAGCCCATCACGCTGGGGGGCCTCCCGCTGGGTGAGCGGAAGGCCTGCACCCCTTAGATCAGATGCTCTTGACGGTGGCGGTGAAGCCCGCGGCCTTCACGGCCTCGACGAGCGCTTCAGGCTTGACGACCTTGGGATCGTAAGCAACCTGCGCCACGCCGTTCTGGTAGTCGACCGCTGCGGCAGTGACACCGGGCACGGTGCTGAGCTTGGCCGTGACCTTCTCTGAGCAGCTGCCGCAGTGCATGCCGGCGACCGTGAGCGCCACCTTGGTACCCGCTGAGGCTTGGACCTTCTGGGCGGAGGCCTCGTAAGCGGCCGCATCGGCCATCGGGCAGGCGAGGGCAGGAGCAGAGAACGCCAGGACGGCGCCGAGGATGAGGGTACGCATAAGGACCTCCAACTGGGGTTGACCGCGCCGGGTTCCGCCAGCGCAACGGTAGGGTAGCCGACCGAGCGGGCGTCGGCAGCGCTGTGAAGACGATCCACGACGCGAATGGACACGTTACGCACGAACCCTGCTATGGTCTCGCTCGTGGAGGTCCTGGATGGGACGCGGCTGTCTGGTGTGGTTGGTGCTGGGTCTGTCGATGGACGCATTCGCGCAGGAAGAGGAGGCGGACGAAGACGCCAAGCTCACCGACGCGCCCAGCGACGATGTAGAGGCTGCGCCGGCGGAAGCTGGTCCTACCGAGTCGGCTGCAGATCCGGCGGCGGCGGGTGACGAGGCGCCCGCGAGCGCCGAAGAGGTGCTTTCGGGGGAAGAAGAAGAAGCGGTCGACGAGGGTTGGTCTTCGACCACGGTCGCTCCGGAGCCCAGCGTCGAGCCCGCCCCAGTCGTGGCCACCGAACGGCGCGCCGCGTCCGCTGAAGCGACGACGGCGAAGTTGGCCGTGCAGTCGGGCAAGCTGCCCTACTTCCCCGACGAGCTCGAAGTGCTTCACCGCGCGAACACGGTGCGCTGCGAAGCCGTCGCGTGGGTCGACGCGAACGGACACGCCAACCGCGTCGTGCTCACGGAGTGCCCCGACGGGCTCCACCTCCCTGCGCTCTCGGCGATGGAGAAGTGGCGCTGGCAGAAGCCGAGCGGCTTCGTGCCGGCCGAAGGCGTCCAGGTCGAAGCGGTCACGGCGTTCGAGCACCGCAACAAGAAGTTCTACCCAGGTGTCACCTACTTCCGCACGCCCACGGAGGTGTCTGGCGCCGACCTCGTCGTGTCGCTGGCGTCTGGCAAGATGCCCAAGTTCCCGCGTGCCGTCTCGGGCGGCGACGATGTGTGCTTGATCGAGGTGGTGGTGGATGCCAACGGCAACACGTCCTCCGCCCTGGTTGAGGAGTGCACCCAGCCCTACGCCAAGGAGATGGCCAAGGCGCTCAAGACCTGGAAGTGGACCTGGGCGAAGGAGCCTGCGAAGGGCGAGACCGCCACGGTCGTCACCGAGGTTGTGTTCCGCATCTGACGCGCCCGCGCGTGGCCAAGCGATGGGGCGCTACCCGGTGTACGACATCGGGAAGCGCTCGCGCAGGGTGAAGTGGCCGAAGGTGTCGGTGCCGCGCACCAGCGTGGCCACACCACTCTCGGCTGTGGCGGCAGAGATGCGTGGAGCCATGTACCGCCCCACGAAGGCCACACGGCGCTGAGGCGTGCGATTCGGCCCCGAGGCGTGCACAAGGTTGAAGTGGTGTAGCGAGGCCATGCCCGGCTCCATCGCGTTCACAACGGTTCGCGCTGGATCGAGGTGAGCGGCAGCTTCCTTGGTGAGCGTGAGGGTGTAGCGGTCCTTGGGCCCTCCCGGAATCTCCAGACGGTGTGAGCCGGCGCTGAACATCAGCGACCCGTTCTCCCGGGTGGCTGGGGTGAGTCCGAGCCAGAGGGTGAGCAGGTTGTCGGTGTCGGACTCCTTCACCGCGGTGTCGAGGTGCCAGCCGATGCCGCGCTGGATGCCCGGTTCCTTCACGAAGATGTCGCAGTTGCGGACCAAGAGGTCGGGTCCAAGCACCGACTCGACGGCGTCGAGGATCGCAGGATGGCGTGCGAGCTCCTCCAGCCACGCGCGGAGGGGGTGATCGGCATGGTCCCACGGTCGGTAGTCTCGCTGCTTCCACGCTCCCGCGTGGATGGCGATCTGCTCGGCTTCGATCGCTTCGAATCGTTCGAGGTACGAAGCGGCCTCGTCGACCGAGAGCACCGGGATGCGGTGCACGTAGCCCTCCCGCCAGTACTGCTCGACGAGGTCGGTACCGAGGGACGCGGTCATGGAGACTCCGGAGGCGTGAGGCTGCTCATGCGGTATCGTGCGACACCGAACGTGAGCAGCAGTGTGGCAATGCCCATGCCAGCGCAAGGAGGCCACAGCGTGCCAGCGAGCAGCTGCACGACGCCGAGACCTCCCAAAGCGCGCTCGGCCACACCGGCCACCCACCAGGAGCCGAGCGCCTCCCGGGCCAGGCCCGTCCACCCCACACGGGAGGTGCCGTCGTAGCGGGACAGCTTCTCGTATGGGATGGTGTGCGCTCGCGCGCCCAGCGCGGTCAGCAGAGGGGCGAGGTTGACGTGGCGAAGACGAACGCCGGCGACTCGCCGCGCCCACGGGGCTCGCATCACGCAGTAGGTGCCTGCGCCGCTCGGTGGTCTGCGCACGCCAGCCAAGCGAAGGCCGGCTGCGTAGCCGGCCCGCCCTACGCGAAACGCGTAGGAGTCCTCGCGCGCAGTCTTGGTGGCGAACACCACGTCGACCTGTGGGGACGCCACGAGGAGGCGGTAGAGCGCACCCAGGTGCTCGGGGGGATCTTGCAGGTCGCCGTCGAGCACGCCAACGATCTCGCCATCGACGGCCTCGGCGAGACCCGCCTGAGTGGCGCCGAACTGGCCCCGGTTGACCGGAAGCGCTCGCACTTCCACGCCGCCATGGAGCTTCGGAACCCGCGCGGCGGTGTCATCCGTGGAGGCGTCGTCCACCAGGACGACGAGGGCGAACGGGTCCACTTCCCGCGCAGCCGCGAGGCAGCGACGCGCCAGCTCCTCCACCACGCGTGCCTCATTGAACACGGGCACCACCACCCGAAAGCGGGTCACAACGCCGCCGAAGCGAGGATGGCAGCCTCGATGCGCTCGAGTTCGGCGGCACCCATCCGAGCGTAGAGCGGCACGTTGAGGAGATCCGCCACCACCGCCTCCGTCACCGGAAGTCTGGCTGTAGCGCCGAAACGTCGCAGCGCGTGCAGCGGCGGGAAGAAGTAGCGCCGCGACCCCACACCATGCGCGTCGAGGATGGATGCGGCCCGCGCGAGATCGTGCCCAGGCGCGCGCGCTGCCAGGTTCTGCCCGTTGATCTCGACGCCCACCGGAACCTGCTGAACCCTCCAGCCCGCTGCTGTCAGCGCGTCGCAAAGGCGCAGGGTGTACGCTCGGCGCCGGTCCAGCGTGGCTTCGAGGCGCTGGAGGCCGTGCCGCGCGGTGGCCGCAGCCAGCTCATCCATCTTGGCGTTGCGCCCGGGAACGCTGTCGAGCGGATCTGCAGCCAGGCCGTGCGTGCGGAGTTGGGCGAGGCGAGCGTGAACGGCGGGGTGCGGCGCCGCCATCAGGCCACCCTCGGTGGAGGGAAGCACCTTCGTGGCGTGAAGCGACCACACGGTCACGTCAGGGGTGTCCACATAGCGCCGCCCGAGGTGGGTGGTCCCGACAGCGTGTGCGGCGTCGTAGATGAGCCGCACGCCGCGGCTGCGGGTGATCGATGCCAGCGCGTCGAGGTCGGGGGGCACGCCGAACACGTTCACCGCGAACACCACCGAGATGTCGGGGTGGGCGTCGAGCAGCGCGGCCACGTGGGAAGGGTCGACGGTCCAGGTGCCGGCGTCGATGTCGGCGAACACGGGCTCGAGGCCCACCAGCTCCGCCGCGTTGAGGGTGGAGATGTAGGTGAAGGCGGGCAGGAGCGCCTTGCCCCGCACGCCGAGGGCGCGCACAGCGAGCTCGAGCCCGTCGGCCCCCGATGCGACAGTGTGCACGCTGGGTGCGCCGAGCCATGTTGCCGCCTCAGCCTCCAGGGCGGTCACCTGCGGGCCTCCGTTGGAGGTGCGTCCGGTGTTCAGCGCGGTGCGGAACTGCGTGATGAGGGCTTCGTCTGCGTCGTAGGTAGGGCGGATCACCGGGAGTGGTGGGAGGGGGACCTGTCCGGGGTGATGGGCGAGGAGTCCATGGTGGGCGAGCACCTTCCGAAGACCCTGATCGAGCGATGTGGTCGCCCTCCAGCCAATGGCGGCTTCGAGGGCGCTCACGTCGGGCACGCGGTGGGCGATGTCTTCGAAGCCGACGCCAAAGAAGCGGGTGCCGGACTCCACCTTGGTGCCCGGGGCGTGATCGGCCAGAGCGCACACCCGCTCGGCCAGCTCCCGCATGGTCACAGGCTCGTCGCGGCCTACATTGAACGGGCGACCCACCAACGGGCTGTTGGGACCGACCGCCTCGAGCATCCGCCCCGCCGCCTCGATGGCGTCGTCAATGTAGCACAAGCACCGCACGGCGGTTCCGCCGTCGACCAGCACCAGCGGCTCACCCGCTCGAAGCCGTCCGAGGAACTGAGCCAGCACGCGACCCTCGCCTGGGCGGTCGAGCAGAGGGCCGTAGACGTTGAAGAATCGAACGGCGGTGACGGGCAGACCTGCACGAGCGAATGCCCACGCGTAATGCTCACCCGCCAGCTTGCTGACCGCGTACGACCAGCGGGCGTTGGTGGTGGGTCCGAGGACGCTGTCGCCTTCCTCGAACAACGTGGCCGCCGACTTGCCGTAGGTCTCACTCGTGCTGGCGAACAGCACCGGACGAGCGTGTTCGGCAGCGGCCAAGAGCACCGAGCGTGTGCCGAGAATGTTGGTGTCGAGCACATCCTGGGTGCGCTCCAGGTAGTGATGTACGCCCGCGATCGCCGCGAGGTGGGCCACGCGACCGCTTTCGGCCACGAGGCTGCGCACGAGGGCGTCGTCGAGGACCGATCCCTCCACGATCCGGAGCCCCTCGGCCGACGTAGGCAGCCGATCGTCGATGAAGCTGGTGTCGAGGGCGGTGACGCGGTGCCCGCGCGCCAGCAGCCACCGGGTCAGCGCGGCCCCGATGAAGCCGCCGCCGCCCGTGACGAGCACGGGGAGATCAGCTCGCAGCGGCGTGGGGGAGCTCGTCACGCACTGGGCCTAACGCGGGCACGCCCGCCAGGCGTCGAACCGAACCCGGCAACTCCGAGGGGTGGAAGAAGGCGGGGTACATCGCAAGCATCGCGAAGGGGAAGATGCCCAAGTTGAGCGTGATGGCGATGAGCACATGGAACAGCAGCCCGACGACGAGCCACCACAGGTGGACCTTGTAGCGGTTGCACCACGCGCGCAGCCGCCCCGGGCGCTCCCAGGTGTGTCGGTACCAGTAGACGCCGACGATCAGCGGCGCCGAGTACTCCCAGATGATCGTGGTTGCGGTACCGAACTGGGTGAACGCGTACACGGGGGCCAGGAAGGACCAGTCCAGCCTGGCGACGGCGGCATCGTGCAGGATGTACCAGAGGGCCGAGTAGCCCCCCATGGGCGTCCATGTGGACCCGAGCTTGGCAACGCCGGCCCCAAAATACATCACGAGCAGCTGAAGGATGAGGAGGTGTCGGGCCCAGGCGGGAAATACGGCGCCGGATCCGCGCCAGTCGCCCGTGCGACGCCAAGCGTCGACCGACAGGGTGTGATGGGCCGCAGAGAAGGCCAGGAGCATGACCACGTTGCGGATCATCGTGTCGATGCCGCGATCGGCCGCGTCGAGGATGTCGGCCCACTGGGCGTACAGCAGCACGAACGCGAGCGCCGCCGGTCGGGTGAACAGGCCGATGGTGACCATGAACGCGGCGATCCACGTGAGCCCGAACAGCAGCCACGCCACCCAGCGCTCCATGGGGAACCACTGCCAGATCCACGGCACGAAGTCGCGCGGGGTGATCTCGGGCCAACCCCCAATCTCCTCCGGTGCCAGGAAGGGCACCACGAGGTCGAGCGCGCCGACCCAGCTGAGGTCCCAGAGCAGACAGAGGCCCAAGGCGATGCGCACCAGGGCCATCGAGGCGGGATGTTCCTCGTGGCTCCACACGGCCACCCACGCGCTCCACAGTCGCTTCATCCGGTTCATGGCGTGTCCACGCTGTGCCGGGTGCGCACCTGGGTGTACATGTCCTTGGTGCGCGGATCGGGTGGCTCGCTCGGAAGCCGAACCTCGATCTGCACCTGGGTGACGGTGACCTCGACGAGCTCCGGGTAGGCAGCGAAGGCTCGATCCGCCACCCAGGAGCAGAAGTTCTTGTAGCGCGGCGGGACCGACTTACCCGAGAGGTCGTAGACGCCCCGCACGCGCCGGAAGTCGAGCCAAGGGCGCAAGAAGTCGTGCTCAGGGTCGAGGCGACGGTACAGCAACACCTCGGCTCCGTCGGCGGTCTTGCCTCGCACTTCAATGCGCTGCGGCGTGCGATCGGTGCCAGCGAACAGGCCCCACGACTGGCCCTGGCGAAACACCCGCAGCACGGCGCGAACGGGGGCCGTGATCATCTCATCGGTGGTGACGAGTCGATCGGACCAGGTGAGCACGGTCTCTTCAAAGCCCTGCCGGGTGAACCCTAGAGGCCCCGCGAGACGCATCCACACGTCCACCTCGGACTGGCCCACGTCGGACTTCAGCGAGGATCGTGTGACGCGCGGTCCGATGGGCAGGGCCACCAGCAGGTGCGCGCCAATCACGAGCAGCAGCAGTCCCGCTCGAACTGTGGGCCACGGGGGAGACATGGAAACTCCGTGACATCGACTGTCGCCCGCCGATGGGTCCGCCGTCAACCCGCGCAGCGGACGGATGCGGTAAGAGGCGCCGGCTTCGGAGCGGTTCGTGATTCGACTTGATGACGTGATGCTGGTGGCTGGCACCAAGGTGCTCCTCGAGGGGGCAACGCTCCACGTTCGTCCCGAGGACCGCATCGGGCTCATCGGGCGCAACGGGGCAGGGAAGTCCACGCTGCTCAAGCTGTTTGCGGGGGAGGTTGAGGCCGAGGGCGGTGAGGTCTACCGAAGGGGTGGATTGGCCATTGGGTACCTCCCTCAGCAAGGGGTGGAGGCGTCTGAGCGCACCGTGTGGGAGGAGGCACGATCGGGAGCCAAGCGTCGACTGGCGCTGGAGCGCGCGCTGGGCGCGGCCGAGGCGTCGCTCACGCAGGGGGAGCCGGGAGCCGAGGGGCGACTGGCGGACGCCACGGAAGCGTGGCGCTTGGGCGATGGGCCTCGCCTCGACGAGCACGTGGGAACCGTTCTGACCGGTCTCGGATTCCAGACCGAAGACTGGCACCGGTCTTCGAAGACGTTCTCGGGCGGTTGGCGGGTGCGCATCGCACTCGCCCGCTTGCTGCTTGGAGAGCACGATCTGCTCCTGCTCGATGAGCCCACCAACCACCTCGACGCGGCTGCGCGCAACTGGCTGGCGGGGTGGCTCGAAACGAGTCGGTCGGCCCTCGTCCTGGTGAGCCACGATCGCTGGCTGCTGGAGCAGGTCACCAAGCGAACGGTGGAGATTCGCCACCGAAAGCTGGAGGCGTTCTCGGGCTCGGTCACTGCGTGGCTCGCCGAGCGGGAGCGCCGCGACCAAGCCACGGACGCAGCGGCCACCCGGCAGGAAGCCGAGGTCACACGCCTCGAGCGCTTCGTGACGCGCTTCGGGGCCAAAGCCACGAAGGCCGCACAGGCCCGCAGCGTCGAGCGCCGCATCGACAAGATCGAGCGCATCGAGCGGGTGAGAGATGAGGGCGCTCCGCGCCTGCGCCTGGCCGAGCCGCCGGCGTCTCCGAACGAGCAGGTGGTTCTGCGTGCCGCCCAGCTTGGGCATGGCACCACCGCCGTGTTGTCGCAGGTGTCGCTGACCGTTGAGCGCGGCCAGCGCTGGGTTCTGCTGGGCCCGAACGGGGCGGGGAAGTCCACCCTGCTCGCTTCGCTGGCAGGCACGCTGCCGCTCCAGGCTGGGCGCCGCACCGTGGGTCGTGACACGGTGGTGAGCGTCTACGCTCAGGACCTGGCGCAGGCGCTCCCTGTGGACCGCACGGCCCTCGAACACGTCACGGCCACCGTACCTCGCGCGCTGCCGCTCCAAGCCCGCACTGTGCTCGGCTCGCTGGGGCTGTCGGGGGAGGCCGCGCTCCGCCCGATTGGAGCGCTCTCGGGCGGAGAGAAGGCGAGGGTGGTGCTCGCGGCGTTCGCGCTACGACCCGCCACCTTGCTGCTGATGGACGAGCCTACCAATCACCTCGACGTAGAGACCGCTGAGGTCCTGGTGGAGGCGCTCGCTGCCTTCGAGGGCGCGCTGGTGGTGGCGAGCCACGATCGCCGGTTGGTGGAGGCCGTGGCCACCCATGTGGCTTGGGTGCATGAAGGTCACGTGGTGGTGGAGGAGAACGGCCTTCGCGAGGATCACTTCGCTCCCCGCGGGGGTGCTCCCCGGGCGAGGGCCGCGCCCAGTGTCGCGTCCGTCGAGCGTAAGGATCGTCGCGCTCTGCAGCGGCAGCTCGATCGGTTGCTCGAGCGTGCCGACCGCGTGCAGCGCGAGGTCGACGCGCTGGAAGTGCGCATGTTCGATGTGGCCACGAACCACGTTGAGGCCGCGAAAGTGGACGCGGAGCGCGGTGCCAAGGTGGCCGATCTTGCCGCTTTGTTCGACCAAATGTCGGAGATCGAGGGGAAGCTCGCCGGATCGTAGCCGTCCGACGCCGACTACCGACGCGTGGTCACTGACAGAACGCGTCCTTGTTGTCCTTCTTGCCGTTGCAGTCATCGTCGATGCCGTTGCTGCAGTTCTCGATGGCGGCCGGATTGATCGCGAGGGACTCGTCGTTGCAGTCTTCGCCGCGCTCGATCCACTTCAGGCCGGGGCGGGCGCAGGCAGCGTCCTCGGACTCGATCTCACCGTAGCCATCTCCGTCGAAGTCGAAGTACCAGAGCGTTGCGTCGACGGAGAAGTCATCGATCGCGCCGTCGCAGTCGTCGTCGACGGCGTTGCACAACTCATCGACCCCCGGGCGCACATCGACCTTGGTGTCGTCGCAGTCGCCTCCACCGCAGGTTGCTGCCTCCACACCGTCATTGTCGAGGTCGCAGTCGATGGAGAAGTTCACGGTGAGATCGCGGACCTCCGCGATCACCTCCGGGAGTGCGCCCGTGGCAACCGGTTCGGGCTGGTCATCGGCCTGACCTGAGAAGTAGTACCGAACGTCGAGCTTGAACTGCACCGTGTAGGAGCCGTCGTCCCAGAGTTCCTTTCGCGGATCCAACGCGATCTTCACCGGAATGCGCTGGCCCGGCGACACCGAGGTGTACGCGTTGAGATCGGTGATGAGGAGGTCGCTCCCCGCGCCGGTAGAGAGCGAGGTGGCCGCCGTGACGTAGAGCGTGCTGGCGCCCGTGTTCTCGACTTTGAACGATGCGGACGGCGACGGCGAGATGTGCTGTGCAGGCGGGAGCGTGATCTCGTTGACATCCAGCTCGGCAAACACCGGATGGGGCTCGGCAGGTGCGCAGGCGACCAGGGCCAACAGCAGAGCGGTCGGGGTCCAGTTCATGGGCATGCCTCCAGGTCCTTCTTACCGTGCCGCCCCGCGGGTGTCGCGCCACGGAGACGCGAGTGGGTGGCGCTGCAGCTTCGGGAAAACCGAAGTCAGATGCGCCAATTCCGCAACACTTGTCAAGGAACCGCAATCCCCCCCCTCGCGCATCCTTGAATGACGCTGTAGACTGCGGTGGTGAGGTCATACCCATGAGCGGATCGCTCCTTCGACGTGGCGGCTGGGCCCTTCTCTGGGTGGGCCTGTTCACCGGTTGTCCGGACACCGACGGCAAGGACTGCTCGGGCGTCGAGTGCACCGACGAGACCGAAGACCCCGACACCATCGACGAGACCGACACGGACGACACCGATCCGGTCCACACAGACACGGACACGGACACGGACACCGTCGAAACCAACACGGACGAGACCGACACGGACGAGACGGGCGACTCGGGTGAGTCGGACACCGACACAGACACGGACACGGACACGGACACCGACGAGACGGACACCGACGACACGGACACAGACACAGACACGGACACGGACACCGACACCGACACCGGCGTGAAGGAGCCCGG